>JAJDAV010000093.1 GCA_029261695.1 Nitrospinaceae bacterium
CGGGATTCTGCTTCTCCTCCGGCCTGGCACAGCCAGAGATTCCATAAAGCACGGGTCGCGGTTTGGCGTATTTCAGAGTTGTCACTCAACAAATTCTGTAAATGTTCTTCTTCATTCATCGCTAAAATATATTTAACCTAAATTTTTTGAAGCCGTATTGTATCAGGTAAATGCTGAATTTAGCTTTACGACATAAAAAGGATTTTTTTTCTCTCGTACCTGGCTTCTGGTAAGCGTAATATCATAGGCAATCGAAACATTGCCGCAAGGGAAACAAATGATTTTTAAAGAACCCATTTCGAAGCAAGCTGAAGTTCTGGTTATTGGAGACGAGGTGATAAGTGGTTTGATAGTCGATACCAACTCTAAATATTTGGGAGAACAAATTCATGCTTTAGGTATCGGCGTTTCACGAATAACGAAGGTGGGGGATGATCCTTCCATTATTGAGCAATGTGTCACCCAGGCTTTGCAGCGTTCTAGATGGATCATTCTCACGGGAGGTTTGGGAATAACTCATGACGATATTACTAAATCTGTGCTGATTAAAGTTTTTGGTTCTGAATTGCGCAGGGATGAAAAAGTCGAAACAATGTTGCAAGAGGTTTTTAATAAAAGAAACCGAGAAGTTCCCGAAAGTGTGCAATCGCAATGCGAAGTCCCGGATAATTGTCAGGTTCTTTATAATGATGCGGGAACCGCGCCGGGTTTTCGATTTGAAAAAGATGGCAATGTTTTATTTTGCCTGCCGGGCGTGCCTCATGAGATGAAGCATTTATTTGAAGAGTACATTTCCCCTGAGATGGTTAAACATTCTTCTCAAACTTTTTCTCAACGTATTCTAAAAACCACAGGGATATCAGAAGCAGACTTATGGGAGAAGGTTGGCTCTATTACCACTCTACAGGAAAAAGCCACTTTGGCTTCTTTGCCTTCTCACTTGGGAGTACGGATTCGAATTTCTTGTTTGGCAGAAACAAAAGAAAAAGGTGAAGCGGTTCTTGATGAGGTGGAGCAATCGTTTGTTAACCGCATAGGAGAATATGTTTACGGGAAGAATGAAGAAATGCTTGAGGCTGTTGTCGGACGATTGTTGACAGAGAAATCCATGACACTTGCTACCGCTGAATCTTGTACCGGAGGACTGATTGGGCATCGCCTCACTCAGGTATCTGGTAGTTCCCAATACTATAAAGAAGGTTTTGTTGTGTATAGTAACAATGCCAAGGTTTCCCGATTGGGTGTGGACCCGCAGGTTATAAACGATCATGGAGCTGTTAGTGAGCCTGTGGCCAGATTGATGGCTGAAGGAGTATGCCGAGTAACGGGTGCAGATATAGGGGTCTCAGTGACAGGAATTGCTGGCCCAACCGGTGGCACTGAAAATAAACCTGTCGGGTTAACTTATATTGCCGTTAGTGATTCCTCTGGCACATGGTGCCGAAAATTTATATACACGCATGACCGTATTAAAAATAAAGAACGTGTTGCGCAAACTGCATTAAATTTTGTGCGTCTTAAACTGCAGGGTCAATTAAGGGAATAAAAAAATGCGGAGTTGTCCTCATTGTGAGACGAATATTGCAAATGAAAGTAAGGTTTGCTCAAACTGTAATAAAGCTGTCCCACCTTTACCCAACTACCCCAGTATTAGTCCAAAATGGTTTATGGTTTTTTTTATTTTTTTTGTCGTCCTCGTTGTAGCTTTATTGGTTTCTATGTTTGGTATGCGTTAGCGACTGGCAAAGTTTTTAAAGGGGAGGATTAGAAGGACGCCTGCCACGAATCCACCAATATGTGCAAACCAGGCTGTTCCTCCTGTATCAGAGGAAGCGCTGTTCCAGATTTGTAGGAAAACCCAGAACAATAGCAAAATGATTGCGGGGATTCGGGCGATGGTCCAGAAAAACCCCAGAAAAATAAAAGTCCGAATCTTGGCAAAGGGAAATAAAATTAGATAGGCTCCCAATATTCCAGAAATAGCACCACTGGCACCTACCATGGGAATTTTAGAGTCCATATCAGTAGCAATATGACCTAAGGCGGCAAGGGTTCCACAGACAAAGTAAAATAGTACAAAACGAAATTTGCCAAGAACATCTTCAATATTATTTCCAAAAATCCAAAGGTAGAGCATGTTTCCACCGAGATGCCAGATACCGGCATGTAGAAACATTGATGTATAAACTGTAGGATAAACTGCGAACGGGTTATTGAGTAATTGAGTAGGAATCAATGCATAATCTGCATATAGAGCACTGGGGTGAACCGGTAAATTGGCGCCATAAACAAAAACTGCCATATTTATTATGATGAAAAGTAAAGTTAAAAAAGGAAAGTTTCTAGTCGGGTTTTCATCTTTTAGGGGAATCATCAGTTACATTTATGCAATATGATAGAATTCAATATGCGAATTATTTTAGAATCGAGAATTGTATTTAGCAATCTTCGATATTATAAGCAATTAAATATAGTTAACCATGAATGATATAGAAGGCTTGGTTCCATTATCAGATGGCGAAGAGCTTCCAGTTGCTCCTGAACGACCCGAAGAATCATTGGAGTGGGTGATTGAAACATATCGCAAGCACCAACTGCCTCAGGTTACTTCGTGGCTGAACGAAGACTTGGGCAAGGGGAGAAGAAATAAAACCCTGATACCCTTGACCTTGCTGGACGTAAATCCAATTGATCACCGACAAAGCCTGCTGGAAATAGTTTTTCCTGCACCTCGAAAAATCAATGAAAATTTTCTGGATTTGAACAGCTTAAAAATTATGCTGGATGCAGGTTCCGGCATGGGCAAAACCACCTTTCTCATGCATTATCTTGAAGAACTTCTCGATAAACCAGCTCATCAAATTTACTCGCTACCAATCTATTTTCATTTAGGGAACATTCCAGAAGGTGGAGGTTTTCAGCAGTTTCGGGAATCCGTCAATCGCCAAATTATTGATGTTATCTTTCTCGAAAAAGAAGAGAACCCTGATTTGATTCTCGATGAAGATCTTCTTCAGATAACTCTGAATTCTATTTTTAGCTACAGCAAATTTATGTTTTTGTTGGATGGTTTTGATCAGCTTCATCCTCAAGATCGTTTTCGCTTTTTTGTAGATTCTTTTCTTGAGGACAATGCTTTTCGCAGTAATTTCGTTTTACTTTCAAGTCGAAAGTTTGAGTTTGGTTCTTTGGCTACGGATGCGGTGGTCAAGCGTGGTGAAGGCGCGGCATTTCAAATGGCCTTTCAGGCACTTTCGGCTGAAGAAAGCAGTCTTTATCTTGGGAATGCCTCAAAGAATATTATTGTTAAAGAGCTTGCCGCTTATACCCCCGAAATATTATTGACTCCTATTTTGCTGAGAATGATTCGCGGTCTTTCAGAGATGGAAGAGTTGGAAGGGCTCAATAACAGAGCTGAAATATATTCAAAATGGTTTAAACATTTATTGCTGCAGGATAATTTGGATGCCAAAGAAGATTTTTTGGAGAAATGTATTAGTCAACTTGCAGAAATCTCGTTTGAACAAATGATTGATGGAAAGATCCAACGTTTTCAAAAAGAGGAGCCGGGGTACGATAAATCCCAAATCCAAAAAGAACAATTTGATCTGCTAATGCAAGGAGATGATATTGCTTCCCGATGGAAAGGAATCATCCAGCAGACTCCACGCAGGTGGGAGTTTTGCCATCCCTCTTATCAGGAATATTTTGCTGCAAGGCATCTGGCAAGCAGGCCGGATTGGCAGGAAATAGTGCGGAAAAATTGTGGCGACGAGAAATGGTATGAGGCTTTTAAAATATTAGCGGGAATGGTTTCTGGAAAAGAGCTTTTCGATATTTTTATCGAAGAGGGGGCTGTCATGCTGGCAGGGAATTCTTTGGCCGAAGTTAAAGATCTTCCCGAAGGACAAAATTTGCTCGTCCGCCAGTTACTGAAATATCAATGTCATGAATCACTGCCCCAATTCAAGCCTTGTCGTTTGATTCGCGTTAAAGATGTTTGGAAATCCAATGACGAAGAATATTTACAATCCTTACTGAAAAGGTTGTTAAAACGCGAGCATAGAGATAGCCGAATATTGTTCAGTGTGTTTGAACTGATTCTTTTCAAAAATGATTTAGATATTCATGAGTTGCTGGATAATTTTGATTGGGAGCCTATAAGAGAACTTAAGGAACTGCAGGAGTTTTTAAGTGAGTCGAGGGATGGAAAACAGGTATCCCTGTCCAAGATCAAAAAATTTGGGGAAATGGTAACGGTGCCCAAGGGAAAGTTTGTTTACCAGGAAGAGGATGATGAAGAAGATAAAATCAACCTGGAAGAATTTTCGATTATGAAATTTCCTGCAACCAATGCCTTGTATGCGCAATTTGACCCGCATCATAAAACGCGTTATCCGAGATATTCGTGGGAGGAAGATCAACCGGTCATTGGAATTAATTATTTTGAGTCTGTAATTTTTTCTCTTTGGTTGGGCCTCAGATTGCCGACAGAAAAGGAATGGGAAAAAGCGGCAAGAGGAACCGATGGTCGAGTTTATCCTTGGGGAGAGGCCATGGGTTATGAAAAAGGTTTTGCCAATACGTGTGATTTTATGGAATGTAAAACTAATTCAGTGACCGAACTGGAGCCGGGAATGTCTCCCTACGGATGTTATGATATGGCTGGAAACGTATGGGAATGGTGTATGCAATTGAATGCATCAAAGCATTCAACGACCCGGATTGTTAGAGGCGGCTCATGGATGAATTATCTGGTGCATGCAAAATGTTTCTTTCGAAACTCGTTTGATCCTGCCGAACGGTATTTGGCGGTTGGGCTGCGCTGTGTTTTGGGCGCACGATTTACTGAAATCGAATCTGAGGATACGGATGACGAATAAAAAATCAGCCAATACCCAGATGCTCATTATTTTTAGGGAAAGCACATAAAAACCATTTTATATTCAATAGCTTACCTGCTAGAATAAACCCACTGGAAGTTTAAAATTTAATCGGAATAAACTATTAACAGGCAATTTCGAGTATTTTTTGCGAAAATAGGTTAAAATTGGCGTTTTTCGCGTCTGGGCACGATTTTCTGTGAAACAAGAGATTTTGTATATATGAACAATCACGTAAAAAAATTCCTCAGTATTGATGATGATCGGACTTTGCAGATGATCGTCAAACAGATTTTGAGCAAATCATTTGGCCCTCAGGTACTTGAGATATTTCAGGCCGGTACCGGTGAAGAGGGGTTGAAAATGATGCGCGAAATTCAACCTGACATAATTCTTTGTGATATTCACATGCCGGGGATGGATGGATTTGAAGTTTGCCAAAAGGTGCGTGAACTGAAATTGCGCTCTGCTGTGATTCTCATGTCCGCTTATGATTCTGAGCAGGACAATGCCATAAAAGCCAGCGAAACCGGTGCTGACGCCTATTTATCCAAGCCATTAAAAAAAGGCGAGCTTTTATTTGTTGTAAATTTTGTCATGCGGGTTGCTCATCTGAATGATGCAGTATTCGAAAAGAACAAGCAACTTGAAGCCTCTTTAGGTCAGTTAAAACAGTTTCACCAGAAACTGGCCGCGTTGAATGAGGAACTGAGGAATGATAAAAGGCGTCTCGGGGTTAGCCTTAAAGAAATGACAGAGTTGAATGATCAACTCGAAAATAAAAATGCGCAGATATCTTCTATGGTGGAAGAGCTTGCAAGCCGCTTTGATTCTACAGAGGGGCTTTTGGCGACCATCATTGAGCTTCATCAAACCGAACATCGTGGCCACTCAGAAAGAGTTACCGAAACAGCAATTTTTATGGCTGAGAAGCTAGGCCAGACGGACTACCAAGTTAGAAATGTCAAATCTGCAGCCCGCCTCCATGAATTGGGTATCGTCGCAATGCCGACCATTGAAAAAAGACAAGAGGCGGTGAATGAAGAAGAATTGGATGATATCAAAAACAAACCCAAAACAAACCATCCGCTGGTAGGAGAAATGTTACTCAAGGAGTTCCCGGGGTTTGAGATGGTTGCAGAAATCATACGCCACCTTCACGAAAATGTCGATGGCACAGGGTCTCCCGATGGCATGTACGGTGACCGCATTCCAATGGGGTCACGCATAGTTTCTGCGGCAAGTTATTTTGATCACAACAAGATGGCTCATCCAAATCTTTCGAATGAAGAGATATTTGCCAAAATGGATGAAAAAACCGGAATGATCTTTGATGAATCCGTCATGCGGGCTTTGAATGAGTACATCTCTCAAAAGGATGAAACTGAGGAAGCGCCCACGATGGAATGTTCTGTGTTTGCCTTGACAGAAGGAATGGAACTGGCAGTCGATATTATTTCGGCTTCTGGGATCAACCTTTTAAGGAAGGGCACTGTTCTGGATAAAGAAACTCTGGATAAAATTTTGAAGTTTCATAACGTCGATCCTATCTCTGGGATCATTAAAATAAAGCAACCTTCTTAAAAAATGGATTTAGCTTCTTTAATAGGTGTAATCGCTGGGGTGGGACTCGTTCTTGCCTCAATTTTGATGAACAGTGGTTTGGACCTGTTTATCAATATCCCGTCCGCTATGATCGTTATAGGGGGAACTCTTGCTGCAACCCTGATTGCTTTTCCCATCAATGAAGTTATGAAAGTGATGGGCTTGTTTTTAAGGGTATTCATGGTTAAGAAATCTGATCAATATGCCCTGATCGAAAGCATGGTGGGAATATGTAATGTGGCCAGGAAAGGTGGCGTGTTGGCCATCGAGTCCAAACTTAAAGAAATCGATAATGACTTTCTTAAAAAGGGATTGGAGCTTACGGTAGACGGAAAAGACGAAGCCACCGTTAATGCCCTATTAAAAAGAGAAGTCAAGCAGTTGCAGAATGCCCACAAGGATGGGTGGGAAATTTTTAATCAGATGGGGGCTTTTGCGCCGGCTTTTGGAATGGTTGGAACCTTGATCGGTTTGATTCAGATGCTTTCGGATTTATCCGATGTTAGTTCTGTAGGTCCGAAAATGGCTATCGCACTGATCACGACATTTTATGGCGCGGTGGTAGCCAACCTGATTTTTATTCCGATGACTGTAAAACTAAAACGTCGAAGTGCCACTGAATCCCTCGAAATGACTCTAATACTCGAAGGAATCGGCTACATTCGAAAAGGTGTTAACCCAAGATTTATGCAGGACGTCCTTGAAAACTATCTTGATACTTATCACGGTAAAGAAAAGAAGAAAGGGGACGGTAAAGATAAGAAACCTGCGAAAAAGAAATAACTAGCCATGGCAGAAAAAGAAGCTAAAAAAGAAAAGAAAAAAGCCGAGGAAGAAGAAGAAGAGGATGAGCACGAGTGTCCTGAGGGGGCACCTGCATGGGTAATGACTTTTGCTGATCTTGTTACCCTCCTTATGGTTTTTTTCATTCTTCTCTTCGCGATGGGTTCTATTGAAGAGAACAAATGGAAACAGATCAAATCTTCACTCCGAGATGCATTAGGTCAGGAGAATATTCCTGAACAAGGTATTCGCGAGGGCCTGGATGTAATCAAAGAAAAAGTTTTGGATGAGAGCACCATTCACGCCGTAGATGAAGTTGGTGCTATGGTTGCTAAGGAAGTTGAAGAAATCGCATCCGAAGTTGAGGAATTTGTATTTAAAAATAAATTAGCAGGGCAGGTCGATGTTTCCTCGGATGAAAGAGGCGCCATCATTACTCTTTCTGATACAGTTTTGTTTCCAGCAGGAAAATCTCGCATGACCAAAACGGGAAACGATATTATCAAACAGGTTTTCGATTTGTTGCAGCAGTTCAATTATGACGTAAAAATCGAAGGCCATACAGATAACGCTCCCATCAGAACAGAACAGTTTCCCTCAAACTGGGAGTTATCTGCTGCACGTGCGGCAGAAGTCGCCCGGGAATTAGTGGAGGCAGGCTTCCCGCCTACTCAATTATCCATTGAGGGTTTTGCTCAATACCGTCCCAAAGTTCCTAATGACAGTCGTCAGGCTCGCGCTACCAATCGTAGAATTGAAATCGTTTATCAGCGTGGAAGCGTTCGCAAACATATGGTGGATGTTCTTCGTCGCAATAGATAAAAGCCTTCGCATTATTTCTCCATTTGTCGAACATTATGAATAACCCATTTATGCTCAGAGCTCTGGAATTAGCTCGTAAGGGGAAGACGTCTCCAAATCCAATGGTGGGAGCGGTGTTGGTCAAGAAAGGGCGCATCATCGCGGAAGGTTTTCATGCATACGCTGGAGGGCCGCATGCTGAAGTGGTAGCCTTAAGGAAAGCCGGTAATAAAGCAAGAGGCGCGGACCTATATGTAAGCCTTGAACCTTGTTGTCACATGGGCCGAACGCCGCCCTGCACCGATGCGATTATACAAGCGGGAGTGGGCCGCGTATTTGCGGGAATGAAAGATCCTAATAAACTGGTTCAAGGTAAAGGCATCCGAGCATTAAAAGCGGCTGGAATAAAAGTTTCCTATGGCTTAATGAAAGACGAGTGCGAAAAATTGAATGAAGTTTTTGTGAAAGTAATGAAAACGGGAATGCCATTTGTCGCGATCAAAACCGCTATGTCACTGGATGGGAAAATTGCTACAAGGCAAGGTGATTCGAAATGGATTTCGGGAGTAAAGGCGCGTGATTTTGTGCATGAATTGAGAAACCAAAACGACGCTATTCTTGTGGGAACAAATACCGTCCTGAAAGACAACCCAGAGTTAACATGTAGATTGAAAAGAAAAGGAGCTCGGCATCCTGCTCGTATAATCTTGGATCGAAAAAATAGAATTCCCTTAAAGGCAAAAGTTTTTTCCAACGGAAAAACACAAAGGGTGATTTATGTTTCAGGGCCCAATCTCTCGGCAATAAGGAAGAAATCACTGCTAGGTAAAAACGTCGAGATTATTATAGGTAAAACTGGTAAGTCTGGATTTGATTTGAAGCACTTGATGAAAAATTTGGCTAAAAAAGATATGACATCGATTCTAATTGAAGGTGGAGGCGAAATTAATGGCAGTGCTGTTTCCGCCGGAATCGTTGATCGAATCTATGCATTTATAAGTCCAATCCTGATAGGAGGGCATCAGGCCCCTGGTCCGATAGGAGGGATGGGTGTGTCTAAAATCGCCAAGGCAATAGGAATGAAGAATGTGAACGTTAAACAAATTGGAGAAGACCTACTGGTGGAGGCAGAACCATGTTCAGTGGAATAATTGAGTCTATGGGAACCGTGCGCGAATTTGTGCAGGGAAAGGAAAGTGCGGCAATGGTTGTTGAAACCGATAATAATTTCTCTGGTTTGGAAGATGGGGAGAGTATTGCGGTTAATGGAGTTTGTCTCACTGTCGTGGAGTTTGATGCTTCCACATTTAGAATGGATTTGGGGACGGAAACTTTGAACAAAACCAGCTTCAAAAATACCAAAGCAGGAGACCGCGTGAATCTGGAAAGGTCATTAACGCCTTCCACCAAAATCAGTGGTCATTTTGTAAGTGGACATATTGATCAAGTGGGAGAGGTAGCGACCATTGAAGAAAAACCAGGGGAGGTTTTGTTGCAGTTTTCTCATCCTCCTTTTCTCAGTCCTTACATTATGGAGAAAGGCTCCATTGCTTTAGATGGAATCAGCCTCACAGTTTTTAATTGTAAGGAAAATCGCTTTAATGTTTCGATTATTCCGTTTACCTGGGAGCATACAAACTTAAGCACTAGAAAAATAGGCGATTTAATAAATATCGAATGTGATATGATTGGAAAATACGTATATAAAGCATGTGAAACTTTGATGAATCCGGAAGCAACCGGGCCTGTATTGGATTTTTTGCGGCAACAGGGAAAGGATTAAATGGGAAAAGAATTTAGCACTATAGAAGAAGCTATTGAGGATGTTCGGCAGGGAAAAATGATTGTCATCGTCGACGATGAAGACCGTGAAAACGAAGGCGATTTGATGATTGCTGCTGAAAAAGCCACTCCAGAACTTATTAATTTTATGGCGCGTTTCGGGAGGGGATTGATCTGTTTGACACTGACTGAAAAGAGAACCAAAGAGCTGGGTCTCTCTATGATGGTGGATGATAATGAATCGGCTTTTGAAACACCCTTCACCGTTTCGATTGATGCGCGGCATGGAATCAGTACAGGTATTTCGGCTGCGGATCGTGCTCATACTATCAAAGTTGCTATAGATCCTGATGCATCCAAAGCGGACTTGGTAAAGCCCGGCCACATTTTCCCTTTAAGAGCTAAGGATGGTGGAGTGTTGGTGCGTATGGGCCAAACCGAGGCTTCTGTTGATATCTCAAGAATTGCAGGGTTGAATCCCTACGGAGTGATCTGCGAAATAATGAATGAAGATGGGACCATGGCGCGGGTTCCTCATCTGAAAGAGTTTATTAAAGAGCATGACCTTAAAATGATTACTGTAAAAGATTTGGCCGAGTATCGTCTCATGAAAGAGGCCTTGGTAGAAGAAGTTACTTCAACCATTTTGCCAACGCATTCGGGGGAATTTAAGTCGGTTGCTTTTAAAAATTTATTGGACGATCAAGTTCATATTGCTTTGGTAAAAGGTGAGATTGATAAAGAAAAACCGATACTGGTTCGGGTGCATTCGCAATGTTTGACCGGTGATGTTTTTGGCTCCTACCGTTGCGATTGTGGAGAACAACTCCAAAAATCTATGGAAATGATTGAGCAAGAGGGGTCAGGCGTCTTGCTTTATCTTTATCAGGAAGGAAGAGGCATTGGCATTGTTAATAAGCTAAAGGCTTATGCATTGCAAGATGAGGGAAAAGATACAGTTCAAGCAAATGAGGCATTGGGATTCAAACCAGACCTTAGGGATTATGGGATTGGCGCTCAAATTCTTCGTAAACTTGGGCTGGGAAAAATCCGCATCATGACAAATAACCCCAGAAAAATTGTGGGGCTGGAAGGGTATGGGTTGCAACTAGTAGAACGGGTCCCTATAGAGGTGCAAGCGAAAAAGGACAATCTCAAATACCTTCGCACCAAGCAGGAAAAATTGGGCCATATCTTTCAGAATATCAAGTGAGCCTTGAAAATGGTTGAAATTATTGAAGGGGACCAAAATGCCCAAGGCCTTCGATTCGGAGTAGTGGTCAGTCGGTTTAACGACTTCATTACCAGTAATCTTTTGACCGGTGCTTTGGATGCTTTTAAGGAGTCTGGTGTTGCAGACGACGATTTAAAAGTTGTTCGGGTTCCAGGTGCTTTCGAAGTTCCGCAAGCGGCTAAGAAGTTGTGTTCCAGCGGAAGCTTTGATGCGATTGTTGGCCTTGGCTGTGTGATTCGGGGGGAAACTTCGCATTTTGACTATATATGCAATGAAGCTAGCAGGGGTATAGGTCAGCTAGGTTTGGATTTTAATATACCCGTTTTATTTGGAGTCTTGACAACAGAAAATTTGGAGCAAGCGGTTGCGCGCTCTGGACCCGACTCCTCTAATAAAGGTCGCGAAACAGCCTTGGCTGCAATTGAAATGGCTACACTTTATAAAAAGCTCTAATGATGAAAATGGGAAAACGTCGTGCAGCCAGAGAATTGGCATTGAAATTTTTATATCAGACCGAATTTAATTCTGAAAGTCCTGATGCAGAGTTGAACTCCTTTTGCGATAGAGCAAAGGTTAGTGAAGAAATTCAGAATTTTACGCAGGCCTTGATTAAAAGACTTTTATTGCATGAAAAAGAAATAGATGAATTGTTAAAAAAGATAAGCGCCAATTGGGCTCCGGACCGGATGGCAATTATTGATAAAAATATTCTTCGCCTGGGAATTTGTGAGCTTTTGTTTGATTCAACGACCCCTCCAAAAGTTGTGATTAATGAGGCGGTAGAAATTGCAAAAAGGTTTGGAACCGAAGAATCCCCCGATTTTATAAATGGGATTTTGGATAAGATATTTAAAGATTCAAAGGTCGTTCCCTAGAACTCGCAACATGCGATATATTGTCTTCTCAGATCTCCACAGTAATCTCGAAGCCTTACTCCAATTTGAAAAAGAAATTGCCTCGATAAGCTATGATCGCCTTGTGTGTTTGGGGGATATTGTTGGCTATGGGGCCGACCCTAACCTTTGTGTCGACTGGGTCAGAGAAAATGTGGATTTTACCATTGCAGGAAACCATGACTTTGCTGTGGTGAAAAAAACAGATACTTCCTATTTCAATTCTTATGCGCTTAAGGCCTGCGAGTGGACCCGAAAAATTCTAACCGCTGAAAATAAAACTTTTCTTGAGTCCTTGCCAATGGATAAGGAAGAGGACGATATTTACTGGGTGCATGCTTCACCTTACCAACCTAAAAGATGGCACTATATTTATAATAAAAGAGGGGCCGAAAAGCATTTTTGGAGTTTTGATGCGTCTATTTGTTTTGTTGGGCATTCTCATAAACCTGTCATTCTAGAACAAAAACCCAATAGTGAAATCAACGACTATGTAACTGATGTATGGAATATCGAACCTGAAAACCGTTATATTTTTAATGATGGAAGCCTGGGCCAACCTCGTGACGGGAATCCAAAGGCGACTTATATCCTATACGATTCGGAAGAGCACACCGTTGAATTCAAGAGGTTTGATTACGAATTATCACTCACCCAAAGCAAAATTATTGAAAATGGACTTCCTGCCTACCTTGCCAATCGCCTTGCTTTGGGGGAATGACTGAATTTATTCTTAATTATATTAACTGTGGTCCTATCAGAACTCCGTTAAGTAAAGGAAATGGTTTATTGACCCAGAAAAGGGGAAGTGGTATATTTAAATCAAGAAACTTCAATAAAATTAATAACTTAAGTGTTGATCCTCTCCTTTTTTTAGACGAAATGGCTGGCATGCGTTCTCTAATTTCAAAGATAATTATAGCTGTTTTTGCTTTTGGGCTGCTTTTTCCCCAGGTAAATTTTGTTTATGCAGCTTCTGCAAGTGACTTGTATTTCGAGGCACAAAAATCTTTTTATTCCCTCAAGGCTTCTCCTGAAAAACAAAAGTTCCGGCATCATTGGATGAAAACCATAAAATTGTTTGCCAAGGTGGTCGATCGTTTTCCAAAGAGCAAGGAGGCTTACAAAGCAGAATTCACTACTGGAAAATTGTACGAAGGGTTGAATGCTGTTTCAAAAAATTCAAAAGATTTGGATCGGGCGATTCATCATTACAATAATGTCTCGGCTAATTATCAGCCTGCAAATCTTTCCGATGACGCTTTGTTTCGAGTAGCAGAGTTACATTTTGTAAAAAGAAATTTTAATGCGGCATCTGATACTTTTAAAAAAGTAGTTCAAAAATATCCTGAAGGTGATCAGGCAAGAAAAGCTCAGGAGAAATATAAAAGTATCAGGGTAGCCGCAAAAATCAAAGATACCCCGAAGTATCCAGCGATTGTTAAACAGAGCCAGCCAAAACCCATTGCCCCTCCTAAGAAAGATATTCCGGTTAAAATGGCATCTGCGGTTGTTTCAGATAAGAAAAAGATTGTAGCGGAATTCAAAGAGAAAACTCAAAAGCCGGTTGTAAAAAAAATAAAACAAGTTGTACCCGCGCAGCCCAGGAAAAAAGTGCCAGAGGTAGTTGTAAGGCAGGCTAAAAAAGCCCAAGCTGCCCCTGTCTCCAAGAAAAGGAGAAATATCAAAGATGGTTTTGGAAGGGGATATTTATATAATCCTAAAATACCAAAACGCAAACAAATTGAGGCGCCTTTGATTGTCGTAGATGCCGGGCATGGTGGAAAAGATCACGGTGCCATGAGTGCTTCTGGAATCAAGGAGAAAGATGTCAATATTAAGATTGCTAAGCATGTAAAAACTATTCTTGTGAACCGGTATAAGTATCGGGTGGTTATGACAAGAAAAGACGATACATTTATCCCTTTAAAAGATAGAAGCAAAATTTCGAATAAGCGGGATGCCGATTTGTTTGTATCTATTCATGCGAATGCGGCAAAAAGAAAATCTGCGCATGGCATTGAAACCTATTTTCTGGGGACCTCTCATAATGAACAAGCTTTGGAAACTGCCGCCCGTGAAAATGGGGAACTGGTTAAATCTGTAAAGGATGACCAGGTTCAGCAAATTCTAGCCAGCCTGATAACCACTACAAAAATTAATGATTCATCCCGATTGGCCGGACGGGTTCAGGAAAATCTTTACAGATCTTCTAAAAAGAAAAACAGAAACCTAAAAAATCTAGGTGTTAAAGAAGGACCTTTTTATGTTCTTCACGGTGCCGACATGCCCAGCATTCTTGTGGAAGTAGGTTTTTTAACTAATAAAAAAGAAGCAAGGATGTTATCGAAGCCGGACTATTTATACAGACTGGCATCATCCATTGCTGAGGGTATTCATAAATATCTACAGGATAAAGGTCCTTCAATCTAAACCGCATGCCATCCCCCATTATTGCAATTGTTGGAAGAGCAAATGTTGGTAAATCTACTCTCTTCAACAAACTAACTCACAGTCGATCAGCTATTGTTAATGACACCCCAGGTGTCACCCGAGACAGGATTTACGGTTCCGCCGAATTGGGAAACCGATCTGCCATGATCGTCGACACGGGGGGTGTTGATGTTGATCAAAGTAATCCGATAGAACTTCAAGTGGTGGAGCAGGGTAAATGGGCCAGAAACGAATCGGATTGTGTGATCGTAGTTGTAGATAATCGAGCAGGCCTGACTCCCCACGATCGTGAAATGGTTGATGAAATTCGAAAATCCGGAAAACCGTATTTGGTCGCAGTCAATAAAATTGATTCACCGTCCCAACACAGCATCCTTCCTGAATTTAATGGGCTAGGAGTAAACAGTTTATTCCCCGTTTCTGCGGAACATGGGCACGGTTTATATGAATTGATCGAGGCTGTAGCTGACCTTCTTCCAGAAAATATTGAACCTGAAGAAGATAGCAAGGCGATAAGAATTGCGGTAATAGGCAGGCCTAATGTTGGAAAGTCTTCTCTGATTAATACGCTTCTGGATTCAGATCGTTGTATTGTTTCGAATATTCCTGGGACAACCCGGGACTCTATTGACACATTCTTGCAAGCGAATGGTCAGGACTTTGTATTAGTGGATACAGCAGGTATTCGTCGCAAAGGTAAGACGAAGCAGGTTCTGGATAAGTTCAGTGTGATCATGGCACTAAAGGCCCTGGATCGCTGTGATGTGGCTATCTTGTTGCTAGATGGGATGGAAATGATTACAGATCAAGATGCAACCGTTGCAGGATATGCTTTAGATCGAGGAAAGGGCTGCATCATTGTAGGAAATAAATGGGATTTAATGCGAGAAAAAGAATTGTCTTTTGAAGAATTTGAAGAGAGAGTTCGCTATAAATTGAAATTCCTTGAATACGCCCCGATTTTAACGGTTTCTGCTAAATCAGGATTACGGGTTGATAAAATATTGCCGCAGGTTGAAAAAGTTTTTCAAGAATACTCTCGTAGAATATCAACCGGCCCATTGAACGATTGTTTTGAAAAAGCCACTCAACGAAATCCTATGAGCAGTTATCGTGGGAAATTTTTGAAGATTTTTTATTCAACGCAAATTAAGAGTAAACCACCGACCATAAAATGTTTTTTAAATTTCCCGGAAGGCATACATTTTTCTTACCGGCGGTATTTGGTGAATAGCATTAGAAAAACATTTGGTTTGGAAGGGACGCCGGTTCGATTAATTTTGTCTCGCAAAAAGGAGGAACCTTGATTTTTTGGGGTTCTTTTGTATTGAATTCAAAAACTCTCAAAATAGAAGTTGGGCAGGTAATATTGGCTTTAACCTCAATAAAATGAATCGTGTTTGCTAATTGATCTAAAATAAATTGCTACAACCTCTAGCACAATCTCTTCTAAGTCCCCAAATTTATTCAGTTTTTTTATCTCGCCAGTTCTCATAAACCTTTGACATTTGCCTTGAAATTTGGAATGGTTAAGGTTCTCAAGTTGATTGGATTCAGATTTTTTGTGATGTTTTCATTCCTGATGAATAGGTTGATTGCCGAATTCTTTGCAAGCGAGGAATTATGAAACAATACAAACTTCAAAACATCCGGAATATAGGGTTGGTAGGCCATGGTGGTTCAGGAAAAACATCCCTGGCAGAGTCGGTCTTATATTTAACAGGAGTTTCTGATCGACTTGGAAAGGTTGGCGATTCTTCCTCGGTTATGGATTATGACCCTGATGAAATTAAGCGCGGTCATTCCATAAATGCCTCTGCCGCATTTTGCGAATTTGATTCTATCAAAATAAATCTTCTGGATACTCCGGGAACAAATAATTTTATTGCAGACACCCCTGCGGTTATTAGGGTGGTTGACGGTTTAGTATTTGTGATAAGTGCTACTGAAGGAGTGCAATTCTATACTGAAAAAATATGGAAGTGGGCTGATGAGTTGAATCTCCCCAGAATCATTTTTTTGAATAAGATGGATCATGAACGCGCCAATACAGGGCCTATACTAGAGGCTATTAAAACGAAGTTTAAGAAAACTCCTATATTTATCCATCTTCCTCAAGGTGCCGGGGAAAAGCTTTCAGGAATCGTGGATCTGATCGAAAATAAATATTTCTCATATAATAAGGGAGGCAATGGCAAGGGGAAAGAAGACGATGTGCCTGATGATATTACGGATGAAATGGAGCTGAGCCACGCAGAACTCATGGAAGCTGTCGCGGAAGTCGATGATGAATTGATTGAAAAATACCTCGAAAGTGGCGAGTTGTCAGCGGAAGAGTTTTCAGGTGGATTAAAAGAGGGTATTGAGAAGGGACAATTGATTCCTGTTTTATGTGGTTCTGCAGCAGAGAATATAGGTGTTGATCTTTTATTGCAGGCGATAGTTAAATATCTTCCTTCTCCAGAAAACCGGACTCCCGTAACGGCAACAAAAGTTGAAGATGATACCGAAGTTACTCGATCAGCAGGAAGTGGTGGCTCCACTTCGGCTATAGTGTTTAAAACAATTGCAGATCCCTATGCTGGTAAGTTGACTCTCTTTAGAACATTTTCCGGTACTATTAAAGGTGACTCTTCGATATATAATACATCTCAAGGAGTTTCCGAACGTGTTGGGCAGCTATATATGTTGCAAGGCAAAACTCAGGTTCCAGTCTCAGAAGTTCCTGAAGGAGAAATTGGTGCGGTGGCCAAGCTCAAACAGGCGATCACCGGAGACACTTTTTCAGATTCTGATGAAAAGGTAAAATTTTCTCCCATTACTTTTCCTTTGCCTGTTTTCTCCAGAGCTTTAATTCCGAAGACTCGCGCAGATGAAGAAAAGATAAGTCATGCTCTTCAAAGGTTAACGGAAGAAGATCCTACTCTTAAAGTTGAACGAAATTCTCAGACGGCAGAATTGTTAATATCAGGTCTGGGGCAGGTTCATTTTGATGTTACATTAGAAAAGTTGAAAGCCCGCTTTGGTGTGGATGTTGATGTTAAGGAACCACAAATTCCTTATCGTGAAACTATAAAGGGAACTACAAAGGTACAAGGGAAATATAAAAAACAAACTGGTGGCAAAGGGCAATTTGGAGATACTTGGATTGAAATATCACCTTTGAAAAGGGGTGAAGGGTTTGTTTTTGAAAATAAAATTGTGGGTGGAGCAATCCCTAAAACCTATATTCCTGCAGTTGAAAAGGGGATTCAGGAAGCGATGGCAAATGGAATCATTGCTCATTTTCCCATGGTTGATGTAAAAGCCAGTCTTTATGATGGGTCGTACCATAATGTGGACTCATCAGAAATGGCTTTTAAAATTGCAGGTTCTCTGGGGTTCAAAAAAGGAATACCAGATTGTAAACCGATACTGATTGAACCGGTTATGAATATGGAAATTGTGGTTCCTAATGATCAGGTGGGTGATGTTATGGGAGATTTGAATGCCAAGCGAGGAAAAATTCAGGGAATCGACCCTGAGGAGGACATTCAGACAATTCGCGCTCTTGTCCCTATGGCTGAGGTTTTGAATTATGCAGCAGATTTAACTTCCATGACTGGGGGAAGAGGAATGTTTGTCATGGAGTTTGACCATTATGAAGATGTGCCTGATCACCTGATGAAAAAAATTGTCGAAGCTGCCAATCAAAACTTTGAAGAGAAGCGTTAACCTTTAAGGTTTTCAAAGAAGAGTAAGTACTCCACTTTTGAGGTATAAATTTTGAAAAAAGCAGATTCAAATGGAACTCTTGTTAAGGCCGATATTGTTGACCTTGTCTATGAAAGAGTCGGGTTTACGCGTCAGGAAGCTGCCGAGGCTGTAGATATCCTATTTGATGAAATCAAGAGTCGATTGGCGGATGGCGAAAATGTACGTATTTCCAGATTCGCCAGTTTTATATTAAGGAAAAAAAATGCGCGTAATGCGCGTAATCCGAAAACGGGTGAATCAATCAGGATCAGTCCCAGGACGGTCTTAACATTCAAACCAAGCAAGCAATTGCTAGAATCTACAAATCAAAGCGAAAATGAAAATACCTCTAATTCCTGATAAATTATTTTTTAAAATTGGTGAGGTGGCTGAACTTGCCGGTGTGGAGCAACATGTTCTTAGATATTGGGAGGATGAAATAGAATCTCTTAAGCCCAAAAAAAATAAATCTGGCCAGAGGCTCTATCAAAGAAGGGATGTTGAGCTTATTTTTGAGATCAAGCAATTGCTTTATGCTGAAAAATTTACTGTGGCCGGAGCTAGAGAAAAATTAAAGAAGCATAAGAAAAAGGAAACACAATTAGATATTGCCTTTGACCGCGAAGGTTTTGTGGAGTGGAAAGAAGAGATAAAGCAGGGGTTGGAATCGATTTTAAATACTCTTGATGGAAAGTGAGGGTATCGAGGTTGTGAATTAGAGGGGGGAATTTAACATCCCCGACCAAATGGCCAGGGATGTTAAAACAGGTGACTCTCTTATGAGAATGCTTTTTTGGCAACCTCTACTAGAGCATCCACAGTTCTGCAGCCCAATAGTTCTGCATCTTCTCTAGCTACTTCTTCGCCGCTTGCATCTACAGCGATTACCGCACGATTTAGATACCGGCTTTTAACGCCTTCCAAGGTCAGCTTGTTTGCATTTCCAAACCCTTGGCTAACATCTTGAAGCAGGTTGGGTAGGCCTCTTCCTGCATTCGATAGAATATCAGTTCCGACGACGACAATGACTTCATCGACTCCGGCCGCTTTGAATTTATCTTCATTGTCTTTTACTAGATCAAATTCTTTATTGCAGAAACCACCAGCGCCTGGCAGAGTTATAATCAGTCTCTTTCCCTTGTAATCGTCTATTGATAACTCCTGCTCTATTGGGGTGGTAGCCGCATTTTCCACGGACCATTCCGGATTTAATTTAATCATTTTTACATCACTGCCAGCCAATTTTGCCATGTAGAAACCTCCTGTTTTAGGGTTTTAATAGAGACTTTTATTAGATGTGCAACTTCATATAAAGATGCGAAAATTGTACGAAAAAAATAGGGCCACTGCAAGAAGGTAATATATTGAATTTATTGACTAAACGATCTATGGCTAAAGACTCTTGGATTTGTTAACCTTAAAAGATAGAAACGGACCGGGGAGTAATATGAATATGGCAAATAAGGCTACAGTTGCAATTATAAACAGCGTTTTTGCGATATTTCTTTTTGCCGAGGTTTTGTGGGCTGAGGAGCCAAGGCGTCCTGCTTATGAGCATCCTGGAAATTATCGCGATGAAATTAATCAGCTAAAAGCCGATTTTAAATCTCGATTTGGGTATGAATTAATCGATCTGGAACTCGAATGGAGATCTTGGGAAGTTAAAAAGCTGACTGCAGCTTTTTCCCAGTTACCGGATACCTTTTTAAAGATAAAAGGTCCTAAAGGATTTTACCACCTGAGCCAATTTCGCGGTGGGCCAGAAGGAATGCCGGTGGATGATATCCCGGCAGCCACTTTCCCAGGTTTTCAAACTGTTTATAGAAATGCCAGAATGGCATATCAGGTCGAGGTGGGAAATCAAGAACCGCGTATAGAATTTTATTCAAAACTTTTTTATGAAGACGAAGAAAATTTAAATAATATTGTTCAGCATGAAATGGCTCATATCTATGACATGTTTAAGGGCTATCTTTCCTTTTCAGTTGAGTGGTTGCAAATTACTAAGTTTAAATTGATTCATCTCCCCGCTTTGGATTCTCGTCCGGGTGATGATTATTTGTTTGCCCCATTGAACTCCCCTGAAGAACCTCATTATGCTCCCGTTTCATCGCTCCAGTTACCTACTTATTCCAGGCAAAACCCTCAGGAAGATTTTGCCAATTCGGTGGCAGCCTATATTAATTACCCTTATTTCCAGTACAGTCACCCTAAACGATATCAGTTTTTAAAGGAGAAGGTGTTTGGAGGTAAGACGTACTTTCCTGAAGAGAATACAGAATATAAACAGAAAGTGACCTCTGATTTTTTGCATGCAATTAATAATAAAAATTGGGATCAGGTAATTGAAATTTCCAAAGAGGTAGCGCGAGATCATCATTCTGAAATAGAAGGTGAACTGGTGCAACTACTTGAACAGGCTCTTCCCAATACACCCGACTCAGTGCGTGATGTAAAACTTGCATTAGCGAGCTGCAATTTTATTGATCCTGATGCCTTAAATATCCGTAAAAACCTCATTAGAAAAAAACGGGTTGCTTTACAAGAGCTTCTGGAAAACCGCAAATGTGCATTAATGGCGAGAAGGTCATTTGAAAAGGAACTTGGAATATGGTCTATGCGAAATATTTATTTTTTTAAAAATAAAGGCCAGGCTTTCATTCAATTTTTAGACCCAATATCTTTGACGTCAAGAGCCAGAGGTTTCGATACACGATATACATGGAGAATATTTAATGATGGTAGTAGCGTGCATTTGGCTGAGGGAAGTTTTATTCGCAAGGAAGCTAATGCAGGATCCATTAGAATAAATCTTTCAGAGACTGCGGTAGGAAATTTGAATCTGCCAACGGGGAGTCCGTTGACACTGGAACTTGGTGCTCAGCGGGTGCATCCAATAGAGTTCAAAAGATTAAACTCAAAAACTGCTAAAATTAGATTTGTTATACCTGCGGGCTTTAATTACGATGGAGTCAAAAAGCCAGGCATAAAAGTTGTTTATCCCTTAAGACCCGAATTTCAAAGTTTGAATTGATATCTAATCCAGTTCCCTGACCATTCGGTAAGCCATGTTTAAATGTGCATACTTCGATGGCCATACCTTCATCCCATCTTCATACTGGACAACAAGAGCTGAAGAGTCTTTTTCTTCATCCGTCCAGGTTGTTCCTGCGCTTCCAGGTTCAAAAATTGAGGGTAAGTATATTTCGTCCCCATATTTATCAGTATTCTTGAATTTGAGATCGAAAAGCGACCATGCCTCGTCCTCTTTCGGATAGCGCCAGCTTTCGTGTCCAGAAAGTCTTTCTAGATTGGCGATTTCGACATAATCTTGTCCCTTAAACCAGTTCATCCACTTTTTCGTGTCTTGGAATGAATCTGTTTTTCTCCAGATTAATTTTATTTCATTATCGGTAATAGTTCCGTTACCGTTATCAACAAATCGATCAGCCATATTTATATCTCATATAATTTTATAAGTGTTCTGAATTAGAAATGCAGTGAAGCGTATTTGGCGGGATAAATGGTATTTACCATCCTTGTCCTTTAACACCATAGTTTCGACTTCCTGTTTGCCCTTGGTTTAAATAGTTTTCTAAACTTTCTTTTTCTTCGGTTACATTTGAAGATTTATCTTGGTCAACCTGATTCTTCAGAGCTTGGATGATATATGCTTTCATAGCATTTTCATCTCCCTTGCATAGCACTTTCAACTGCTCGAATATTTCCTCTTCCAAATCAATATTTAATTTATGCTTCATTACTTCATCCAAAAATGGGTTGATTCTACGTATTGTAAAATATTTGGCAATTGATTGGAAGCTATTGCTTCATCCTAAATTATATCTTTAAAAGGCTTAGGTAAGGCTTTTTTTTGTTTCCAGTGTGGTTTGGGAATAGGGAAGGTCAATAATAAATGTGGTGCCTCTGGGGGAATTGTCTTGGACCCGAATGGTTCCATTATGATCAATGATAATCCGATTTACAATTGCCAGGCCAAGCCCAGTACCTCGTTTTTTAGTAGTGAAATGGGGTAAGAAAAGTTTTTCTCGATCCGCAGATGAAATTCCTGTTCCATTATCCGAAAATTCAAGACGGACCCCTTTTTTATCATTGAGAATCTTTGTTTGAATTTGAATTGTTCCTCCCTCGTCAATAGCATCTGTCGCATTTTCGAAGAGATTAATAAGCACACGCCGAAATTGTTCAGGGTCAATAACCATCTGAGCTAAATTTGGATCGAAACTTTTTTTGATTTGTATATTTTTTTCATGCTCCGAATAGGAAATTAGAATATCATCAATGATTTTGTGCAGTGAAGTTAACTTGGGGTCCGGGGCCGGCATCCGAGAGAACCTTAGGAACTCGTTGAGAAGGTCTTTCATGCCCTCGACTTCCTGGGAGATAATATTAATACTTTCATCAAAAACCCGAGCAAAATCCTCCCTGTTTTCGTGGTATTTTTTCTTCAGTCGTTGGGTATTAAGCTGTATTGGTGTGAGAGGATTTTTTATTTCATGGGCAATCCCTTGTGCCACTTCCTTCCATGCTGCAATTTTTTGAGTTTTGATCAGTTGGGTCAAGTCTTCAAAAACGATTACCATTCCTCTGTATTTTTTGGAAACGCCAGCTAATATTTGAATGTTTATAAGGAGAGTGATATTTGTGTCATCGACTCTAAGCTCAATTTGCTCTTCAATTAAACTTTGTCCCTGAGCATTCATTTTTTGTATCAATTTTCTGATGGGCTGGTGGTAAGAATAATCAAAAGCATCTCTGTAATTGGAGCCAAATATATTTTCGCTTTGTAAATGTAGAATGCTTTCCGCAGCTTTATTGAATGTGGTGATCCTACCTTTTTTATCTATTGATATAACACCTGCTCCAATATTCTCGAGAATTGTTTCGATATAATTTCTTCTGCGATCTAATTCAATATTGGTTTGTTTTAGATTCTCATTGGCTTGTTGGATGTCTATTCGGCTTTCATTTAATTGCCCCGTCATAGTATTGAAAGAATCCACGAGCAAGGCTATTTCGTCCGTTGCTCGCACCCCAATCCTGAAGTTCAAGTCGCCCTCGGCGATGCGCCTGGTTCCTTCGGCTAATTGTTGAATTGGGACGGTGATTCCCCGGGCCATATAAAACCCGAGCCAGATTGCTGAAAATAGAATTAATAATGTTATTAACAAAAATGTTATGTAGTAATTGGCACTCACGGGTAATTGAAGAAACTTTTGTTGCTTGTAATCCTGATAAGTATTTCTTATGGTTTCTACTTTACTGAGGGAATTTTTATACGCCGGGGTGAGAGTTAAAATATAACCCCAAATGGAAATTTCTTTATCTATGATTTCGGTGAGGGGTACCACAACCACCATAAATCCTTTTCCCTGGGTCATTTGTATTTCTGTAACTCCTTCTCCATCGATACTTTTTTGAATTAAATTCCGATAATTGAGCTCATTGGTATTGGGCAGGAGTGAGGAATCTATGTCCGATGCAATTTTTTTTAAATTATTGTCATAAATTATTATTCCCGCCAATTTATATTCTGCCACTTTGTCTCGTATTAAAGTGTTCAACTGTTCTCTGTTGGCTTTTAGGTAAAGATTTCTATCTTTGATGAAACTTTCTAAATTTTTTGTTTTCGTAAGAGCTCTGGTTTCAAATTCTGAATAATAATCCCTGGCTATATCCATTGAGTATTGGAGAGTTTGCTCGGTTCGTAAGTTAAACCAATTGCCAATGCTAAATGTGAACAGTTTGCTAGCCACCATAAAGAGTAAAATTGATGGCACTAAAGCGAGAATTAAAAAAGCGATAACAAGTTTGGTCTGAAACTTTGAACCAATTATTTTACTTTTTCGCTCGTTATATACTTTTACGAGATTCCGAGTGATCAAAATAATCAAAACGAATAACAAAATTATGATTATGTTGAATACCGCGAGAATGAGGATGTTATTTGCAATGGATGAGTTGGCCTCAGCCTGTAGAAAATAACTCTCGACAATTGTTGAAAGGACCAACGCTACAATTACACCGAAAATGGTATAGGTTGTGCGTTTGCGCTTTTGCTTTAACTGTTCTTCTGAGGGAGGGGTGTAGGGGGGAGGGTTACTTATTAAAGGATCTGATGACATCTCTGGATACCTTTCCGTTTATCGTCCCGGAATCCTGGTCAGAGGCCTGTTTGGAAAGCTCTATATCTGGGTCAATGGATAAAGGGGAGGTTTGTGCCCAGGAAGTTTCGAAGTCACTGAAGGGAACGAAAAAGAAAATATAATTAAAGGGAAACCAGAAGCGGTCTGTTTCCAAATCTGCCTTTACCCGAACATAATACTTCTCATTTGGGTCCAGGCGAAAAATAGGGGCTATGGGAATGTCTTTCAAGGTAAGCATTAGCTTTTGATACCTTGAAGATTTTCGCGTGATTACTTTTCTACGAACATTCTTTCCTACCTCTGAAAATCGGTATGTTTTTTTAAGAGAATCATACTGAATTTTATGCCTTACCGTATTGGAACTTATCAGACTGTCGACCCAGGCAGCATTTTCTTTTCTTAATTCTATTTCGTAGGTGAAACCCATTGGCACACCGCTTTCTATTGCCTCTAAAATCTTATCTGTGAATCCATCAATAAGGCGGGCATTCATTACCACGTATTTTCCTTTTGTGGCGACACCAATATTTACAATGTTGGGAGATTCAGCAAATGCGGGTGGATTAGGGACAGAAAGGAATATGAAAAACCCTAATATTAAAAAAGGATTAATTCGTTTTATTTTTGAAATAATTAAATGTTTCAACAAGCCCTTCCTCCAGCGAAACACAAGGTTTCCAACCAAATTTTTTTAACAGTTTACTGCTGTCAATCGCGCTTCTTCTCTGTTCCCCTTTTCTAGCAGCGCTATGCTCAGCAGATGTGGCTGTTTTCGAAACTTTTAACAGACCTTGCGTTAAAAAGTTAACACTGGTCTCTTTTCCTGTTCCCACATTGTAAATTCCAGAACATTGTGGGTTTAATGCAATGATATTGGCTTGGGCAATATCTCGAACAGATATAAAATCTCTGGTTTGCTCGCCATCACCGCAAATTATCGGCGGTAAGTTTTCCATTAACCGCTGACAGAAAATTGCCACCACACCTGCTTCTCCATGTGGATTCTGGTGTGGACCGTAAACATTGCTGTAGCGCAGAATGGTAGTGCTCAAGCCATGCTGCGTACCAAAATAGTTTACGTATTTTTCCGCAGACAATTTTGATATCCCGTAAGGACTCAAAGGTTGGCACGGATGCTCTTCGCTTGCCGGAAAGGTTTCTTGTTCTCCATACATTGCCCCGCCAGTTGAAGCGAATATAAATTTATCAATTTTCAAAGATACAGCATTTTGAAGAAGTTGTAAAGTACCAATAATGTTGGAGTTAGCGTCAAATAATGGATCTGAGACAGACTCTGAAACTGAAATTTGGGCTGCGTGGTGGTTGATGACTTCAACCTTTTCTTTTTTCAGTATGGTCTTTACTTCGGGAGCATGAATATTTAAGTGGTAAAAAGTAGCTTTTGGGTTTACGAACCTCATTTCCCCGGAAGACAGGTCATCTATGATAATGACTTCATGACCTGCAGCAATATATGCATTAACGATATGAGAGCCAATGAAACCGGCTCCCCCTGTTACCAAAACTTTCATTTATGCTTTTCCTTTAACAGTTTAGTTAATTCGAAAAGGGTATCCAATGCTTGCTTCGGGGACATGTCATTTGGATCTATTTGCCCTAATTTCTGGATTAGAGGATTTTCAGGTTCAGGAAATAATCCCAATTGTCCAGAGGAGGGCGCATTACCTTTTGTTTCGGATCGTGAAATTTTTGGAACACCGACTTCGTCAAATTCACTTTGCTCCAGGTTAAAAAGAACCTCATTTGCTCGATCCAGGACTTGTTTTGGCAGACCGGCCAGGCGAGCCACCTGAATCCCATAGCTCTTATCGGCACCTCCAGGAATAATCTTTCTTAAAAATATAATTTCATCATTCCATTCTTTAACCTGGACACTATAGTTCTTAACACCCGATAGAACTCGTGATAATTCTGTCAATTCATGATAGTGAGTTGCAAATAATGTCTTTGGTCCCCCTTCGGGTTCTGATCCGTGCAAATATTCTACAATAGACCAGGCGATGCTAATTCCATCAAAGGTGCTTGTGCCCCTGCCAATCTCATCGAGAATAATTAGGCTTCGGGGGGTAGCATTGTTGAGAATATTTGCGGTCTCATTCATCTCAACCATAAATGTAGATTGGCCTTTTAATAAATGATCTTGTGCGCCAACTCGGGAAAAAATGCGATCGGTGATCCCCATTTGAACTTGCTCAGCGGGAACAAAGCTGCCAATTTGTGCCATCAGGCAGATCAAGGCAACTTGCCTGAGGTAGGTAGACTTTCCTGCCATATTGGGTCCGGTAATAATCATTATTTGCTGTTCAATCGTATTTAAGCAAGTGTCATTAGGAATGAACCGGTGGCTGGGATCGATTTGTTCAATCAGGGGATGCCTGCCATTTAAAATATTCAAACTGGAATCTTCAAGCATTTCTGGCTGACAATAATTATTGCGGTGTGCAACTTCTGCAAAAGAAACCAAGGCATCAATTTCACTTATTACACGTGCCATTTTTTGAATTTTCAATCCCGCAGATGAAATTTGGCAACGAACCTCTTCGAATAAGGTCTGTTCGAGTTCAACTATTTTCTCTTCGGCCTGAGTCACTTCCTCTTCATACTCTTTTAGCTTGGGAGAGATAAACCTTTCGGCATTTACTAAGGATTGTTTCCTGATGTAATCTTCAGGAACGCGATCTGCATGTTTTTTGGTTACTTCAATAAAATATCCATAGATTTTATTAAAACCTATTTTTAATACGGGAATCCCAGTTTTCTCCTTTTCCTCCGTCTCCAGAGAAGCGATCCATCCTTTTCCTTTTCTAGATATGGCTTTAAGTCTATCAAGCTCAGCATCGCACCCAGGTTTAAACAAGTTACCTTCTTTAAGGCCAATGGGCGGATCGTCCACAATGTTTTTCTCAATCAGGTCGTATAGAAACTCAAGGTTGTCCCAGTTTTTTAAATAGTCGGAAAGCTGCGCGCACTCGAACTTGATTAAGGATTTATATAGGTCCGGAAAACTTTCGATGGAATTCTTAAGAGAAACCAAATCTCTAGCATTGCAAACAGAAAGAGTGATTTTTCCAAGCAATCTTTCAATATCAAAAACCTTTTCTAAAAGATTACGGATTTCTTGTCTGTCCAACGGGAGCGATTTAAACTTAGATACGATTTCGAGACGAGATTTAATTTTTTCCGAGTCAATCAGAGGTTTAATGATCCATTCGCGAATACGCCTAGCTCCCATTGGAGTGCATGATTCATCAAGAAGACTTAGTAAAGAATTTTTTCGCGTTCCCTCGCTTGATTGAATCAGTTCCAAACTGGTCGCAGTGGATTGATCCAACGCCATATAGTCATGAATGAAAAACGGGGTGATGGAATTGATATGTTCGAGGGCTGACTTTTGGGTTTCATGAAGATAGTGAATCATCGCTCCAGCGGCCGAGATAGCTTGTTTCATACCCTCGCAACCAAACCCTTCGAGAGATTGGGTTTTAAAATGGTTGAGCAGGTTTTTGACGGCTTCGCTATGAGAGTAGGTCCAGTCTTCCCAACTATGAATAAATACCTCCCCGGAAGGCAGCCAGGGCTTGGGTTGTTCCATTAATATTTCTGGGATGAGAATTTCTTTGGGGTCCAGTTTTTTTAGCTCGTCTGCGAGGAGCGCACCTGAATCATCATTGAATTGGGTAATCTTAAAATTGCCCGTCGATACATCCAAGGCGGCTAGTCCAATTTCGTTTTTAGATATAAAAATAGAAGCAATAAACTGGTCCGATTTAGGGTCCAGCATATTATCATCCAATGCCGTTCCAGGTGTTATAACGCGAACTACTTCTCTCTTTACCAACCCTTTAACGAATTTTGGGTTTTCAGTTTGTTCGCAGAGGGCTACTTTTTTTCCTGCCTTTAAAAGTTTTGTTATGTACAGGTTCGATGAGTGATGTGGAATGCCGCACATAAGGACGGGGTTGGGCTGGTTTTTATTTCTTGAGGTTAGCGTAATTTGCAGTATCTTGGATGCGATTTTTGCATCATCGTTAAACATTTCATAGAAGTCTCCCATTCTGAAAAAAAGGATTGAATCGGGGTGATCCTTTTTTATCCCGTGGTATTGCTGCATCATAGGAGTTTCCTCCTGTTTGACGCGTTGACTTTTTGCGGAAACGACCATTAGAGAGAATTAGAGAGTCAAATTTTTAAAATGAGGATGTAGTTTTTCGTAGGTAGACCGTAAATGTTCAGGGTGAACCTTCACCTCGCCGAGTACAGGCATGAAATTGGTGTCTCCTGACCAGCGTGGAACAATGTGGCAATGTATGTGTTCATCATATCCTGCTCCCGCTGCTTTGCCAATATTGTAACCAACATTAAATCCATCAGGCCCAATAACGGCTTTCAAGATTTTAATGGATTCTTGAGTCAATTGGTTGACTTCTAGTTTTTCAGAATCGTTTTGTTCAGTAATGCAACCAATATGTCGGTAAGGGGAAACCATTATATGAGCACTGTTATAAGGAAAAATATTCATTATGATGAATGAATGTTCTCCCTTGAACAAAATGTAATTTTTTTCATTGTCATCAGAAGAGGGGAGAACGCAAAATATACATTCATCGCTTTTTTCACTTTTTATGTACTCCATTCTCCAAGGTGCCCAAAGTTGTTTCATAATTTATCGAATGGCTAAAAGTTACAGGAATCGTTCAGCGCTTTACCGGGAAAAACCAACTTGAATAATTCCCGTGTTTTACTTCGCATTTTAATTTCCTCTTGCTCAGATATTTCGTGGTCGTATCCCAGCAGGTGTAAGATACCATGAATAAGTAAAAGAATTACTTCTTCCTTGAAGGACAAATTATGCTCTTTGGCCTGAGCTTCAGCGGTGTCCAGAGAAACGGCAATATCCCCTAGTAACAACTCTCCTGGGAGAGATGGGTCGTCTTCTGTGTTTTGAGGAAAAGATAGGACGTCTGTCGCTTGGTCGATATTCCTGAATTGCTGATTGAGCTGTCGAATCTGGGCATCTTCAGTCAATAGTATGCTGACTTCTTGATCCTGGCATTCCAGATTGACCATAATCTTTTCAACCAAACTCTCAATATCTTCGCAGTCAATATCAATTTTAGGATGATCGTTTTGCAGCAAAACACCCATTATGCTTAAACCTTTTTATGAACTGGGCTGATCAGAATTTTCTGCTTCAGAGTCTGATTGATCGTATGCCTTTATAATCTTTTTCACCAACTCATGGCGGACAACATCTTTTTCGGTGAAATAAACAAATTGAATTCCTTCGACTTTTTTCAATAAGGTTTTTACTTGAACCAGACCCGAATCATATTTATGCAGGAGATCAATTTGAGTAATATCTCCAGTAACCACCATTTTTGATCGGAATCCTAAACGGGTCAAAAACATTTTCATTTGTTCTTTGGTGGCGTTCTGTGCTTCATCGAGAATAATAAAGGCATCGCTCAAAGTCCTTCCCCGCATATACGCCAGGGGAGCAATTTCTATAGCCCCATCTTCGATGAGGTGACGGACCTGGTTTTCCTCCATCATATGGTTTAGAGCATCATAAAGGGGCATGAGATAGGGGTGGATTTTTTCTGAGATATCACCAGGTAGAAATCCCAGTTTTTCACCCGCTTCAACAGCAGGTCGCACTAAAACAATTTTTTTAAAGCGGCGTTTTAGTAAACCCTCTACAGCCATTGCAACAGCAAGAAATGTTTTTCCTGTTCCCGCAGGGCCAATGGAAAGAATAATGTCATCCAACTTAACAGCCTGGATGAACTTGTGTTGAGATGGGCCTTTTGGGGTTATAAAGCCTCTTTTGGGCGATACAGCAATGCGTTCTGAAAAAATTGTATTCAAATCTGCTTTTGGATCTTCAGCCATCAAGCGGATTGCAAATTTGATGTCTCCATTTTCTACGGGTTGATCAGCAGCGTGCAGTTTTTCAAGCTGGTGAAACAGGTTCTCAACTGATTCGAGAGAATCTGGTTCGCCTTTTATGCTGATTTGGTTTTCCCGAGTTGTAATGCGGACGTTAAACTTTTTCTCTATGAGTTTGAGATTGAGATCTTGGCTTCCAAAAATTTCTGGAATGACTTGATTATTTTCCAGAACTATTTGTTTAGTGGCGGGTTTCAAATAAGACTCTTTCGAATAGGGTTAAATCACTTTCGTGTGCCTTGCGGGGGGATCAGGCTTAGAAACTCACCACGTGTTCTCGCGTCATCTTTAAATGAACCCAACATAGAACTGGTCGTTGTGTATGAGTTTTGTTTGGCGACTCCGCGCATGCACATGCATAAATGCAACGCTTCAACTACCACTCCTACTCCCATTGGATTGAGTATTTTGTGGATGCTGTGGGCGATTTGGTTGGTTAGTCGTTCTTGAACTTGTAGTCTTCTGCTAAAGGCATCAACTATTCTTGGGACCTTGCTGAGACCAATAATTTTGCCTTTGGGTAAGTAAGCAACATGACATTTTCCTATGAACGGTAACATGTGGTGTTCGCACATACTGAAGAGGTCGATGTCTTTAACGATCACCATCTCATCATAGTCTTCATGGAATAGGGCGCCGTTTACGAGCTCATCAATGTCTACCCAATAACCGCTAGTTAAAAACTTGAGAGACTTTTCCACTCTCTCAGGAGTATTTTTTAATCCCTCGCGAGAGGGGTCTTCTCCAATTTCCTTTAATATTTTTTCAATGAGATCTTTCAACAGAAGCTCCATGATAGACAACAAAATTACGTTCAGATTCAAATAGTTTTACTTCATGCAATTCGCCACTTCCAATTTTGGGTTCCAAGATGTCCCAAAAATGGATTGCAATGTTTTCTGCAGTTGGAATAACTCCCTTCAAAAACTCCACATCAACGTTAAGGTTTTTGTGGTCAACTTTATCCACTATTTCTTCGTTAATTAGTTTTTTTAGAGCTTTTAAATCCAGTACCATTCCGGTCTCTGGGTCGACTTCACCTCTTACGGTGACTTCAAGGACATAGTTGTGACCATGACCGTTGGGGTTATTGCAAAGCCCAAACGTTGCTTCGTTTTTTTCGTCGGAGAAATCAGGATTAAAAAGACGATGGCTGGCGCAAAATTCAAGACGGCGAGTTATATAAATCATGGATAATTTTTCTATTTAAGATATTTTCGTTTGTTATCTGTGGAATAAAATCCAGGACCATATAAGTGGAAATTCATTTGATTAAAAAGTTTTTCTATCTTGCCACCACATTTTTCGCATTCAGTCAGAGGGTCATCACTCACCTTTTGCAAAACTTCTTGGACCTCTTTACACTTTTCACATTGGTATTCATAGATGGGCATTATATTGCCTCCTTGCCAACCTCAAGATTGGAAAAAATTACCTGCTAGCTATTATTATATTATATTCCGATTTTGATTAAAAATTCAGATTTGCGGGAATTCTTTCTTGCCTAAGTCGTGTTTGCTTTTGGCGATTACTCCCTCTAAACACATTTAGAGTTTTCGGGATATTTTTTTTGACCGTTTCCAGTTCGAAAATGGTCGAAGGTAGAGTGAGTCCCCACTCGGGGTCATAGACACCGACTAGCATGCTTTTTTCACTAATTATCTGAATAACAATAAACTTTTCAATAGAATGCTTTTTTTGGATATCCAGGGGCATCATGTACGTGGCATTTTCATTTTTGGAACCATGCCGCATGACAGCCTTTCCTGAGTCTGTAGATTCAAAGGGTATTGAAACCAGATAGCTATCCAGTTCCTTGAAAATACGGCTTTTAGGGAACACCACGATGCCATGATTTTCATGGTTCTTATAAAGTTGATACTCATAACCGGAATCCGCCAGCGCATAGCTGGGGAAACCAATTAGAATGAAAATCAAGATTGCGAATATAGGTTTCATAGGCATCTGTAGATTTAGCTATTATTTCAAAGAGACTATCTAAAATATCTAAAACGAGAATTTAAGAAAGAATTTCCGTTTCGCTGAAAAAATAAGACATTTCGTATGCCGCGTTTTCCGCAGAGTCGGAGCCGTGGGTAGAGTTCTTTTCTATGTTCACAGCAAAGTCTTTACGGATGGTACCTGCAGCAGCGTCTTCAGGATTGGTAGCACCCATTAGATCTCTCCAAGCTGCGATAGCTCCCTCTTTTTCCAGTACTAGAAGTACAACTGGGCCGGAACACATGAACTCTGTCAAACTACCAAAAAAAGGTCGCTCTTTATGGACATAATAAAAGCCTTCGGCTTGAGCTTGAGAGAGCTGGGCTTTTTTCATTGCAGCTATTTTGAATCCCTTTGACTCAATTCGTTCTAATATTTTTCCAATTAAATTTCGTTCAACAGCATCTGGTTTGATAATTGCAAATGTTCTTTCCATTTTACTACTTTCTTTTAAAATTAAATTATTTGATTGAATAAAAAAAAGGTATTTGAGCTGTTAGGCTCAAATACCTTTTTTGTAACTAAAATAGATTATCGTAAAACTATTCCGGATTTTTTGATGACGAAGCCTTCACTTAGATCATCAATCCATTTCATTTTTATAGCATCGTTTTTGGCAATATCCGAGCAGATATAGACACAAATTTCACAAGCCTTACATCTATCTACGGAAACATAAGCGGACTTGTCTTCTTCGCTATAGTTAATACAGTTTGACTCGGGACAGTATTGTGTGCATAGATGGCAGTTTTTAGCCGAGCAAATGTCCTTGTCAACTTCAGCAATATAGTACATGTTTTCTCCAGTTTTTAACGTTACGCGCTGGTTGCAACAGACCTCTCATCCTCAGACCAGCCTTGATCGATGGTGTATTGAACTGCTCCATCCAAAACTTTTTGGTTGGCTTCAAGCAGTTTCTGTTTTTTAGCAAATTTTTTCTCAATAGCACTGTCCAAAGCAGCTGTACCACCTGACACTACAATCCCTTTACCAACAAAACGGTCCTTAACAGATGCCGCCAGGGATACGGGGTCAGGGATACCAAATATCCCGGAGATTGCACCACACATGGCCATATTGGTGGCCAAATCTGTTTTTGCAAGATCATTTGCCATTTCAGTAGCAGGCAAGTAGTAGATACGTGCTTCTTTTTCTTCCAGTTCTCTTTCTTCATCGCGACTGAAAGGAATCGGCTTGTTGCTGTTGATCAAGATGATTCCTTTTTGTTTCAAGCCGGTATAAAACGGCATGGTGTACGATTTCCCAAGAGTGATTACGGATGGGTGAAAAATCATGATAACATTTGGAAAAATTATCTCGCCAATTTCATAAATTTGCTGATTTGAAATGCGAACATAACTTTCAACGGGAGCGTTTCGTTTTTCTGATCCAAAGAAAGGAACCAGAGAACTGAAACCACCAGAGATAACCACGCCATTACTAATGATATGGGATGCGGTTACTACGCCCTGGCCTCCAATTCCAGCCATCCGAATGTTGTAACGCTTGACTTCGTATTCTTCTGCCATTTTTTATTTTCTCCTTGCTTTACTTGTCTGATTTTTTCTTTTTAGCTTTTTTCTCAACATCATCCAGATACTCTTTAGCTGCGGGTGAAATGATTTCTTCGAAACCATACCGTTCTTTCTCAATTTCGAAGGCATCTTTCATAACATCCGGTGTTGGAATGGAGTACTCAATATTGCAGGAAGTATAAGCCTGGATAAAACTTGAGCCAACTTCACGTGCTACCATAATCGCGCGGCGAACCGTTCGAGCAACACGAGCCGGGTTGGTTGGAGCAAGGCGTGCAATATAATCAACTCCTGCTACCTTGGCCAGACCCATAGCATCGATCTTTTCGCCAAATTTTCCGCGTGGGGCCATTTTGAGAACTTTACCCTGATTGGTCATGCCACTTTCCTGACCACCGGTGTTTCCATAGACTTCGTTGTCGAGCATGATGGTGGTGAATTTTTCATGGCGAAACCAGCTATGCATCAAGCCCTGGAAGCCAATGTCTATAAGCCCGCCATCACCTGCCATAACCACAACGTCTTTTTTCTGATTCGGGAAACGAACTTCCAGACCCCGCTTCAACCCAGATGCAACCGCATTGGTGTCGCCATAATTACCGTAGACAAAAGGAACAGAAGCTTGAGAAATTGCCAGACGACCACATCCTGCAGTTCCAACTACAATGGAGTGCTCAGGATTAGGCATTCCAATGTAGACGAGGCGAATGAACAGTGTCATCGCACAGCCTGCACACATTGGATGCTCTTCAATAACTTCCTTGAATTTCCCCATGTCAGTAACTTTTACTGATTGGGAATCTTTTCCATTTCGGTTGTTGTATGGGCCATGATCTACTAAATCTTTGTACTCAACTGGTAAAACGTCTTTGAACGCCGGTGACGGTCGTAAAGTTTCAAGAGACATAAAATATATCCTTTGTAAAAAGGTCTTAGATAGTATTAATTATTTATTAAACAGGCTGCACTAAGCTTTAACTTAGTGTGATTATACCTGTGTTTAAAAGGCTAAACAATAAATCCTGGGTAATTCGTTATTTTACTTCTTTACGGAAATCTGCCAGCCATTCGAGAATCATCTCGGTTGGCATTGTCATTCCGCCATATACCCTCGGTCCATTTTTAATTACACCCGTAGTACGTCCATAAAGAACAGAACAGACCTCTTTGTGCAACCAACCTGCCTGATTGAATTCTGGAACCAGAATTCGTTTGGCACCTTTAACGGCTTCGAAAATTTCTTCTGTTGGAAAAGGACGGATTGTTTTAATTTTAACAAGACCCACTGTTCGTCCTTTTTCGCCTTCTTGTCGAACGGCTTCACGAGCCTGAGAAACAGCACAACCGGAGGCTATGATGAAATCTTCGGCTCCAGGATTAACAACTTCTACCAAGCCGCCAAGATAAGCGCGGAAATATTTTGCAGACCGCTCTACCGCTGCAAAGACTTCCTGCTGCCAACTTGAATGCATATGATAACTGATGAAGTTACTTTTCTGGATTGGGGCATCTCTGGAAAGACGTGCCGGTGGATTTTCGTTGTCCATTGCCGGTACTGCCGAACGCCAGCCGTCTCGCGGTGGCAATTTATACTCTTCAGGAGTAATAGAAACTGGCCCTCGTGCGTGTGTTACGAAAAAACCATCGGTAGAGACAACTGCAGGTAATGTTACATCAACCTGCTCAGAGGCCATAATTGCCGCTAGCGGATAGTCGTAAAAGTCTTGTTGGTTCTCAGCGTGAAGCATGAGTATTCCCGTATTCAGCAAGAATGACATTTCAATGTTATCCGGCTGAATAGCAAGAGGGGTGTTGATAACTCTACACATGTTCAACATGATGATTGGGGTTCTTGCGCCAGGCCAGGAACTGACCGCTTCCAAGCCGCGCATCAGGCCGGGACCGGAAGTCGCGGTCAGGCTGCGTACGCCAGCACGGGAAGCTCCTGAGATTGCGGAAAATGTTCCGATCTCTTCTTCTGCCCTGTAATACTCTTTGATATAGCCTTCATCGTAGAGGTAACCGGCTTGCTGCATGGATTCACTTTGCGGAGTAATGGGATAGGCAATTGCGATATCAATATTCGCACGTCTCATCGATTCTCTGGCTGCTTCACTGCCCGTGATAAATTGCTTTTCACGCGGGAGTTCATGAAACATTTTCATCGGATCAACTACGGTTTGCTTTTCACCTCCAGGTACCCAGTCAGCGGGTTTTCCTTCATCTACGGCCGTTCTGCAAACTGAACTACCAACCACATTTGCCATGATAAACTCCTTATATTTTCAAAATATCAGTACTCAGAACCAAAAAAAAGCTCTGGTATAACTTAAAATAACTAATTAATAGGGCGGGAATAAAAGGCGAGAAAACTTCCTTTTAAAGGACCGGCCCGCTTCTTAGAAAAAGAGACACATATTAGAAACAATCCGATGAACTGTCAAGCCCTAAGCCCATAAAAAATGTGCTTTTATGTGGGTTTTGGCCTGCCTGTATTTACTAAGGCTCTTGCGGTAACATTTTCTCCAAGGAACCTAACTCCTCAAAGTATTGAAAAGATTTTTCAAGGAACTCATTTAAGGATTTGTCTGTGTAAAATTTCAGGGTTTTGGTTGCCAATTCTGTAGTGTGGCAAATCTCAAAACTGGTGGTATTTTCACCGCTAAATTTGACAATTTCAACTTCCCAGTGAATCATGGCAATTTCTTCCTGAGGCCGACTTACAGCAGCCAAACCATAGTCCTTTACGCGATAAATGAACTGGGTTCCACCATTCCCTGTAGGGTCTGAACGGGTTAAAATTAGGTTATCTTGAATAAGCATTTTCGTCTCATACGGGGTTTTAATTTTTTTGTTCTTTTCTGCAAACTTTGAAGAGCAAATAGCATATGCTAATATACCTGAAGTGAGAGGTTTATTCCATAAACTGCAATATTAAAAATATAACCTATCGGTTAAATAGGCCGCTGCAGAGCTTAATTTAGTCGAAATTCATACCTAAAAAAACATGCAACCTATTGAAATGAGTGATCCTGCAAAAATTGAAGAGTTTCTCAGTAAAATCAGCCTGAGTGGCAAAGGTTTCACCACCGAATGCCTTCTCATGGATGCTTATGATGCAGGGTTGGATTATCCGGATTATTTGAAAGCGGAGGGGGAAGACCCCGATGCGAGCTATGAAGGCAAATCTCCTGCCTGGGCGAAATACCATATGCGGCAGGGAAAACGCGTTTTTATGGTCTATGGGGATAAAGTGAAAGACCGAAGGACGCATTTCTCTGAAACGCCTTGACCTGGTTGGCATCTTAATCATTAAAGAGCCTTCAGGACCAAATTCAACCTTTTATCGAGATATTGATAGTGCAATTTGATAAGGAAACCCAAACACGAATTTTAAGAGTAGCCTCAGACAGGCATCAGGGTCGAGATCTGGAAGAATTGGATCAACGCATTGCCCATGTCATGGATCTTCATCCAGAGTTTGAAGAAATCTGGACGATGGGGGAAATGGCGGCCTATCCGCAGGAGATAAATGGCGAGATCGTCAGCCCATTTGTGCATACCGTTTTACATACCATTGTTGATGCCCAGCTTCGTACGGAGCAACCGGAATGTGTCGAAAAAACTTTTAAGCGACTGCGCGAACAAGGTATGGAAGAGCATGAAACACTTCACGCTATCATAGCTATTTATGCGGACTTACATTTTTCAAGCTTTAGGCAGGGCAAGCCTTTTGACCAATTGGATTACGAGAGCCGGCTAGATTATCTCTCTTATGAAGACGCACCCTCGGGTGATAAATAGGTTGGTGCTTGTGTGGTTTTTCCCCAAGAGGTGATTTGCCTCTAGAGGACGGCTTGTCTCAGGGCAGAGTTCTTTTTCAAGAAGCTTAAAGAGTTAACTTTTTGGTCAGCCCTTCTGGCTTTACGCCGAGGGGCTATAGAACTTTTTGGATTGTTTTTCCCAAGTCTGCAGGACTCTTCACAACTTTAATCCCACACCGTTTCATTATCTTCATTTTTTCTTCAGCAGTGCCTTGACCTCCGGAGATAATGGCACCCGCATGTCCCATACGACGACCTGGAGGAGCGGTTTGCCCAGCGATGAACCCAACGACAGGTTTGGTGACATGTTTTTTGATGTAGTAGGCCGCTTCATCTTCGGCGGTTCCACCAATTTCACCGATCATACAAATGGCTTTGGTTCCACGGTCTTTCTGAAAAAGTTCCAGTACGTCAATGAAGCGTGTGCCAATGATCGGGTCGCCGCCAATTCCCACACAAGTGGACTGACCTATACCCAACGCGGTCAACTGACCAACGGCTTCATAGGTGAGCGTTCCACTTCGAGAAATGATTCCTACATTTCCTTTTTTATGGATGTGCGCCGGCATGATGCCAATTTTGGCTTTGCCTGGAGAAATAACTCCCGGGCAGTTGGGTCCGACCAGTCTGCTGTTGGTTCCTTGCAGATATTTATGGACATTGACCATATCGCTGACAGGAATGCCTTCGGTGATGCAGATGATAAGTTCGATGCCCGCATCAGCGGCTTCTAAAATTGCATCGGCTGCAAATGGCGGTGGTACAAAAACCATGGTCGCGTTGGCTTTGGTTTTTTTTGCGGCATCGGCTACGGTGTTGAACACCGGAACTTTGCCGAGCACGGTCTGCCCGCCTTTGCCTGGGGTCACGCCCCCTACTACCTTGGTTCCATATAGCATGGACTGCTCGGTGTGAAACATGCCTTCACGACCCGTTATACCTTGAGTGATCAGTCTGGTTTTTTCGTCTACGAGTATGCTCATTTGATTGCTTTGACCACCTTTTGGGCTCCATCTTTCATTCCATCTCCAATTAGAAAATTGAGACCGGAATCTTTAAGAATTTGGTGCCCTTCTTCCATATTTGTGCCTTCCATGCGAACCACAACCGGAATTTTAATATGGAGTTTTTTAGTTGCAGCGACCACGCCCCGGGCAAGAATATCGCACCGAAGAATACCGCCAAATATATTAATGAAAATTCCTTTTACGGTGGAGTCGGAAATGAGAATTCTAAATGCGTTTTCTATCATTTCTTCATCTGCTCCGCCGCCAACATCGAGAAAGTTTGCCGGTTCACCACCGGATAATTTAATGATATCCATCGTGCCCATTGCCAGCCCAGCTCCATTGACCATGCAGCCAATATTGCCATCGAGCTTGATGTAGTTGAGGTTGAATTTGCTTGCCTCGACTTCCATCGGGTCTTCTTCATCGGTATCGCGAAAGGTTTGCGTATCCTTATGTCGGTACATGGCGTTGTCATCAATGTCTACCTTGGCATCAAGAGCCAGAACTCGATCATCTGAAGTGATGACAAGAGGGTTGATCTCCAGCATCGAGCAATCTTCTTTTACGAACGCATCGTAGAGATTAATGATGAAGGGGATGATAGCTTTAAGTGCTGCACCTTCCAAGTTCAGGGCAAATGCTATTTTCCGCGCCAGATAGGGTTGAACCCCGATAACCGGGTCTACCACTTCTTTAATAATTTTTTCAGGAGTGTCTGCCGCGACCTCTTCTATTTCCATACCGCCCGCTTCAGAGGCCATGATTAGCACTCGGCTGGTTTCCCGGTCTACAAGGATACCCATATAGAGCTCTTTGGCGATAGACATGCCTTCTTCAATCAAAACCTTTTTTACCAGGCGACCTTCAGGTCCTGTTTGCGGTGTGACCAGAGTCATGCCAATAATTTTACCGGCATGCTTTTCTGCTTCTGCCGGGCTTTTGGCAAGCTTGACTCCGCCGCCTTTGCCTCGACCACCTGCATGAATCTGGGCTTTGACCACGACCACATCTGTCCCCACTTTTTTGGC
>JAJDAV010000094.1 GCA_029261695.1 Nitrospinaceae bacterium
GGATGCTGTTAAATATGAAATAAAACTAAGCCAACCCAAAAACCAAAATTTCATAATCTTAAGCATTCAATTTATGCCATTCCGATCGGCATTTAATCCATATAATTGTTCCAATTGGAAGAAATAGAAAAACCTGACTAGCCAAATAACCGATAGCTGCGCCGAGTGAATCGTATTTTTCTGCCAGGAACCAGACCAAGCTGCCATTTACTATGCTATATAAAATATTTAAAACAAAAAAGGGTTCTTTTTTATGTGCTCTCAAGTAAGCCGTCTGGCATTGGGAAATCTGGCTTAAACATATTCCTACCAAAAAAAGGAATGTAGGGAAGGGGGATAGTAATCGCTCAGCCAGGGAAATTTTATAAATATTTAATCCATAAATACAAACCCAGAATACGATGGCTCCAGAACAGATGACAAGTAAAGAAGTAATAGATGATCGGAAAAACAATCTGTCTAGTTCAACATAGTTTTTCTCGGCAATTAAAATGCCGAATTTGGGAACTTTCGTCGAAATCCATGCCATCGCCAAACTTGAAAGCGTCATTATGATTGTCCAGGTCATTCCCATTTTCCCTGCTGAAACAGGACCGTGGAAATGAAATAGAACTGGGGTGTAGATGGAGTAGATAAAATAGTTGAGCAAACCCGCTACTCCTAATCGCCACTGCATGGGCCACATCTCATCTTTCCAGTGTATTACTGAGGAAATTTTTTGGCTAAAGAAGGGATGAAAGAAGTCCTTGTATTTAACCAGTATAAGATACAAAGAGGTCAGTAAAATTGTCGCTGAAGATGCTGGAGCCATCCAAAGTTCTCCGCCTAAAGACATTATTAACCAAGCAGAGAGAGAACCTATTACTGTTTGTATAAATCGAAACCGGTAAACGGACTCGACCTGATTGCAGCCCTCAAGAAGAGATAAAAATGGCATCGCCCACAATTGAAAACCGGCAATCACCACCAATACTAACCAAGGAGCCTCCCAATTAATGCCAGGTAGTGGTTGTTGCGATAAAAAATGGTAGCCTCCCGAGCCTATTGCAATAATAAAAATTAGAGATACTACCAAATACCATTTAAAAATAAGGCGTCCTAAACTTATCAAACGGGATAAGGAATTGGGGTCTCCAATTATTCTACCCTCCTCATCTAATTCAAGTTTAGCCCATTCATGACTTGCAAACTGAGTCACAACTATATAAAAACCCAGCTCAACAAAAGATTGAAGGGCAAGTAAGCTTAGGAATGTATAATAAAACCCTTGAACTTCTGGGGACAGGTAAAAGGAAATTAGAAATAAGGTTATAGGGCCAGCAAATAGCGACCATATTTTTGATAAAACTGCATAGGCTATTCCACGGTCTATTCCAAACCATTTGATTAGATTATTCACAGTGGACAAAAAATTGGGTTCCTTTAATTAATGGATTTTATCGATTTCGGAGCCAAGATTGAAAGGTCAGAGCATTCCACAAAAGGTATTGCCAATTCCATTTCCCCGATAAATGCTCTTTCCATTTTCGAGATATAACTGAAGCATTCAAAAACCCCTCTTTCCGCATAGCAGATTCATCTAACAACTCTTCTGCCCAGCCTCTTAAAGGTCCTCTTAGCCAAGAGTGAATTGGAACACCAAAACCAGTTTTAGGACGGTCTACTAAATTATTTGGAACATATTTATAGAGCAGCTGTTTCAAAATCCACTTGGATTGGTTTTCAAAGCTTTTCAAATTGAAGGGGAGGCTCCAGGCAAATTCAACGAGTTTATGATCCAGTAATGGGACTCGAGCCTCTAACCCAACACTCATGCTGGATCGGTCTACTTTAGTTAAAATATCATCTGGTAGGTAAGTGAGGCTATCGACAAACATCATTCTTGACTCTGGGTTTTTGAAATTTCCCCAGCGGGAAAAATCTGTCAATAGTGTTTCAGGTTCCTTGCAATTTTCGACAATGGATTCTGGTCCCATCCAATGGGAAATACCCTGAAGATAGAGACCTTCGGGACCTTGGCTTTTCAAACAACTGGCAAGCCGTATAAATCTCTCTCTACTACTACCAAAATTATTTTTTCCAATTAAGCCTGCTGCTGCATCGAGAGCAAAGCCTGGAATTAGAGTGATAATCTCAGAAACTGATTTTCGAATGGGGTAGGGTAGCCTTCGAATTTTATTCCAGATTTTTTTCCAAACAAAATAACGGTTGTAGCCGCAAAATAGTTCGTCGCCACCATCCCCAGAAAGACTGACTGTAACTTTTTCTCTTGTAAGTTTAGAAAGTAAGAATGTGGGTATTTGTGATGGGTCTGCAAATGGTTCGTCAAAAATTATTGGCAGATCTTGAACAACTGATAGTGCGTTTTGAGATGTGACATAGAGTTCTGTGTGGTCTGTGCCTAGATGGCTAGCTACTTTCTTCGCAAAAGGAGCTTCATCGAAATCACTTTCTTGAAATCCGATTGAAAATGTTTTGACCGGTTTATCGCTGTTCTTTTGCATTAATGCTGCGATAACTGAGGAGTCTATGCCTCCAGAAAGGAAGGCTCCAATTGACACATCAGAAACCATGCGAAGCCTTACTGCTTCATTTAAAATTACTTCAAGTTGGTTGATAGCCTCATCAGAGGACCCCATGAAAGGATTTTTCACTCCTTCTTCTGCTATTTCACCTAAAGACCAATATTCATGAATCTCTTTTTTATTAGCGGTCAGGGAAAGGATTTTACCGGGGGATAACTTAAACACGTTGCGATAAATCGAATGCGGAGCGGGAATGTATCCAAAACGTAGGAGTAGGGCGATCGCCTCTCTGTCAATTTCCCCATCAAAGTTTGGGTGAACTTTGAAGGCCTTTAATTCCGAACCGAAAATTAGAGTTGATCCTGCCCATCCATAATAGAGGGGCTTTATTCCCATTCGATCTCTAACCAGGTGGATCGTCTTTTCTTGTCTATCCCAAAGCGCAAAAGCAAACATGCCTCGAAAATGGGTTAAAGACTTCTTTAATCCCCAGTGCTCTATTGCGGCAAGGATTATCTCCGTGTCTGAACGGCCTCTCCAGGAATTAATGCCAAGTTTTGATAATTCGTTTTTTATTTCAGGGAAATTATAAATTTCTCCATTATAGGTAATTACAAACCTTCCATTTGCAGAGGACATGGGTTGATGTCCTTCTTTGGAAAGGTCGATAATTGACAAGCGTTGATGCGCAAGACCGATTCCATTTTCTGAATCAAACCAAATTCCAGAATCATCGGGGCCTCTGTGCTCAAGAGCACTTCCCATTTTCATCAATGTGTCATGCGGGTCAAAGTTTAAGGAGTTTGATGAAAAAAAACCGGCTAGACCACACATGAGGAGAGAGTCCTTTGGTAATTAGAAGGTTAATGCAAATATAGCGACGGTTTTATTTCTTTGTGAAAACAAATTGGTTGCAACCATGCCCACCTGCCATGGTTATCATTTGCGTTAAATTGAAATTCCGTTGGTAGAAAAAATTAAAAACTTCTTCTGGTTTGGCTACTTCAAAGGGGTAGCCCCCCACCCAATCAACAACATCATGCCATGCCGACATTCCGCGACGTTTCTTTCCGTATTCGCGCCATCTTTTAAAGGGGGTCCCTTTGCAAAAATCCCAGATAGTTAATGGTCCCCAAAGTTTGATTGTGCAGGGGACAAGTATCAGAAATCGTAAAGGCACAGGGCAAATATTATATAAGCGCTTTATCTTTTTCCATACACGACTGGCACGGCCCTGATCATTATAAATGGAAATGTATAGAAAACCCTTTTCTTCGATTTTAGAAACAAGATTTTCCATGGCCTGCCACATATCCCCGGTATGGTGGAGTACACCCCAGGAATAAGTCACATCGAAAAAGGGCAGTTGGTCGAGATATTCTTTGTCTAAAAGGCTTCCTTGTTCAATTTTCCAATTATCTACATTTGGGAAATATCTGTTTTTAAGCTCCTGTGTGCAAGCTACACTTTGAGGGTCATAGTCAAAAGAAAAAACCCGATCCGCTCCCAATCTATAAGCTGCTAAGGAAAAAAGTCCACTTCCCGAACCGGCATCAAGAAAACTTTTTCCCTTTAGAGAAGAAACTTTTAAAGCTTCTTTTAGAGAATCTTCTGCTTCCAAAATACTAGATTCATCTAAAACCGATAAAAACCTATTCCAGTTTTCTCCAAAGCCAAACCGAACATCGGGGTTATTAATTTTTTCGTTCATTATTAATAATTTCCAAAATAAGTTTTTCCCACTGACCCATTATTTTTTCTAAAGAATAAGTTTCTGTTATTTTTTGTGCTTCATTTCCTAATTGATTTGCCCATAATTCGTTTTCCATCAACCGATGAAGGCCTTTTGCCAGAGATTCTTCTTCTATGCTAGAGATCAGCAATCCGTTTTTTTCGTCAATAATCATTTCACTCGGACCGCTGGGACAGTTGAAGCTAATCACTGGAAGGCCGCAAGCCATGGCTTCGCCTAAAACGTTTGGGAAACCTTCGTATCGAGATGACAACGCAAAAATATCTGCTTGCTGCATAGTTTTATTTGTATCCTGAACCATTCCCTTGAAGTCAACGCGCTCTTTAAGTCCCAATTCTTCGCGGATCTTTAGCAAGTTTCCCTTTTCTTCCCCCTCACCCCAAATGTGTAGTTGCCAATTCGGGAATTGATCTTCTATTCTAGAAAAGGCTTTAAGGAGTAAATCAAATCCTTTTTGTTTCACTAATCGGCCCATCGCCATAATAACCTTGTTTTCCTCTTTAGACTTGTCCTTTTTATCAGCTATGGGAACCGAAATTATGGGGTTAGAAATTATGTGGGAGATTTTTTGAATGGATGGTGAAAACCACAACATTGCATCCTTAGTTTGAACTACCAGGATAGTTGCCCACCGATAAACCCAGAACCTTAATGCGGACCAGAAAATACCTATTGAATGATATGCGGGATTTACTCTTTCTGAAATGATGACAGGTATTCTTAGACCATATGTTGATACCAAGGTTAAGATATTGCTTAAATCAATAAATGCAATCACAACATCGGGTTTACTTTTTCGGATTGCTCTTCGCAAAATGAAAGGACGCATTAAATGCATGCAAAGAGTTTTTAATAGTCCTTGCTGATTTCTCATTATGGAAAGGGTTTGGCATTTAATCGAAGGGTGAAGTTTGTAAAATGAAGGCTGGCTGCCATCATCAAAAGTCATCAGGGTTATTGCCCAACCTTTTTCGGCAAAATAGTTTGCTATGATTGAAAGGACTCTTTGCGCCCCTCCACCTGACATCTTATATATGACTAAAGTTAAGCGGAAAAACTGATCATTCATCTCGCTTTTCCACCTGCAAAGCTTGTTCAGATAACATTTAAGAAGATTCCCAAGACTCTTTTACAATTTTCCATTGATCTCCTTCGTTCTTCCAGATAAGGACCTTCTTACCAACATCAGAAATTCGATCTGATTTGTAATCCTGAGTAAATGACATTTCCACAGCATCATCCTCGCGTACAATTTGAATGTCACTAACTTCTATAGAAATGATGGAACTTTTGCTTAACAATTTCCGACGCTTTTCTTCCCAGCTTTCGCGAGAACTCTCGGGGGCTTCAAAGTCCTTCGAATAAAAGGATAGGTAGGAATTAATCTGCTGGGCTTTCCAGGCATTGAGCCAGATCAAAAACTGGGACACAACGATATCTACAGAATCTATTGGTTCCTCTAAATCTGGTGGGACACCTTCTGCGACCAAGACAATAGCCGTGATATCTTGTGCTTTTTTTAAATCTCGCACCACTTGGTCTGCTTCATCTTTTGATGGATAAGGTCCAATCCGAATTTTGTGCCAGCTTGAATCCTCATTGACCTCAATGAACGGTGTATAACCTTTCTTTTTAATCTTACCAATAAAATTTTGGGCATTTTCCTGCTTTTTGAAGGAGCCTAGTTGCACTATCCAGGTATTGTTATTTGAGGAGTCGGCGGTATACCCGGTTCCTGTAAAACAGAAATATATAGATAGGAGAAACCCTAAAAGGAATGCTTTAGATTGTTTTGTTTGGTCAAGAGCGGGAGTCATGGGAACTCCAAAAAAACGGTGGAAGAATGACACCGTGATCCATTATAAGACATTAATATTATTTGAACCAATGATTCATGGCGGGAAAGAATACCTGATCCTGTTTCCTTGGATGCTTTTGCGAGATTCCCCAACTAAAGCATCTTTTTCAGGTAAGGGACCAACTGGTCGGCGCTCACACCAGGAGCTCGGGCATTCAGGATTCCCTCTTTATCTATAATTAAGACGGTGGGCATTTCTCTTTGCAAATAAACCTGATAAAAAGATTTCACAGGATCCATTAAATAAGGAAAACGGACCTTCTCAGGGAATTTGGAAAGGTAATCGGCCACGGCTTCTTTGGAATCACCATTGGTGTTTATCCCTAATATGGCTACCTGTCCCTCATCGAATTGGTCGCGAACCTTGTTAAACTCCATTGCCTGGTTCATACAGGGAACGCAGATGTGGAACATTCCGATTAGTACTACCTTGCCCTTCATATCGGAGAGGGAAACCTTTTTGCCATCCAAAGTTTTCAGCGAAAAATCTGGGGCCTTATCGCCAGGACCAGGAGCTCCTGCAAATGCGAACTCAGCTATTAATCCTAGAATAAGTATTAATGGTAATATTTTTCGCATAAAAGGCTTTCCTAATTTTAAGGGAATATTTGCTCAATCCAAAAGGTCTTACAAAAGGCACTATATGCCCAGAGGTCTATTTTAAATCATGGGCTACAATATTAAAAGTAATTTGATTTTGAAACCATTTTGAGATTGATTGAATTAATTCCCATCGACTTTAAAGTTGAAATCGAACTCAATTGGCAAAAATTGTCCTTGATACGGACTCCAAACTCACCCTTGACTTGGCACTGAAATTATAATAAAAAAAGAAGTAAGCCTTTTAATTTAATAGGTTTTGCTAGGAATTTTTAGTTGTGGTTTCAGCAGAATAATTTAAAATTTATATGTCAAAGCCATTTTCGTGAATTAAATGGAAAATGGTTTTTTTACAATGGCTTATAATTCATTAGGGTTATGTCCGATATATAATTTTATCGTAATTTGGTCTAATAGAGAATGTTTAAAGTTATTAAGCTCGGTTTGGCAAAACGAGCCCCAACGCTGTTAACAAATGAGGCACAAAGAATGAAAAAAACTCTATTCATCGTCGCATTAGTAATTTCTATTTCATCCATTGCATTTAGTAGCCCAAGCTGGGCTTATCAGGAAATGGAAGTCACTAATGGGGGAACCATAAAAGGGAATGCCAAGCTAATAGGTAAAATGCCGTTTCCTCGTATTTACCATCTCATTTTATTCCCTAATATAGATATGTGTGCAGAGGTTGATACAGACGATGAAATGAACCGGGTTCTAGACGATTTCAAGATTTCTCCCGATGGCGGATTAAAAGATGTCGTAATTACATTGGATCATGTTGATGCCGGTAAACCTTTTAATAAGGAGCCCATTAATATTTTGTCGGAAAATTGTAAATTTTTCCCCGATGTGAACGTTATTCGACAAGGTGAGTCTTTTAAAGTTGATAACGTTGATGCGGTCATGCACAACAGTCAAGTCTATCAAAAGGAAAGAGGGAAAATTCTTTTGAATATTCCAATTCCGGCAGAAGAAGTTTCTGATGGCAAGATTGTATTTAAGAAACACTACAGAATAATGCAAATGATCTGCGGTATGCATGAATTCATGCAAACCTGGGGCTACCGTATACAAAACCCATATTATGCTCAAACAAAAATTGATGGGAATTTCAAAATAGATAATATTCCTCCCGGGGAATATAATTTGACCGCCTGGCACTATTTAATGAAAACACATACCCAGAAAATCAAAATTTCTGCGGGGGAAACTATTGATCTGAATCTTGCATTCGATGCAGACAAGGTTGAACGGCCTTTCTACGAAACTATTAAATCAGGACGAATTAAGAAAGATGCTGTAATACCTGGAACCGCTAAAGGCAAAGAATTGGGACGATAATTTGACGGATCAGCCCAAATTCCCAGGTACCCTTCGTTTGTTTTTGTTTGTGGTCATATTTCTGGTGGCAGTGCCGTACACCCTTTTTGGCTTCACCTCCCCCACGTCTAAAGACGTTCCTGCTTCAATCACAGTGGCAGGCAAAGATATTTCCCTAAAAAATCTAAAAAACCCGCTACCTTCTAATGCAGAAACTGTGAAAGAGGGCGGCGAAATTTATATTGAAAATTGTTTTCTCTGCCATGGGGACTTGTTGGATGGCAAAGGAATTTTTGGTAAGAGTTTCATTCCAGCTCCAGCAGATTTTACAAAAGAGAACTCTGTGGTTTCAAAAACCCCTGCTTACGCTTTCTGGAGAATTATGAAAGGGGGAAAGGGACTCCCTGAAAAATCTTCTCCTTGGGATTCAGCAATGCCAGCTTGGGAAGATGTTCTTAGTCAGGAGCAAGTGTGGAAAACAATAATCTACATAAACGAAACTATAAAAGAACGCAGACAGCCAAACCCGAAAAAACAAAATGTCTCTTTAGAGCAAGGCAAAAAAATCTATTTTAAAAAATGTGCATTTTGCCACGGTGATAAAGGAAAAGGCGATGGGCCTTCGGCTGAATATTCTCTGCCTCAACCCCGAAATTTGACCAAAGGACATATTAAAATCCGGTCAACCTCATTTGGAAAGATACCAACAGACAAAGATTTATTTAATGCCATCACTCATGGGATGCAGGGCACCACAATGCCAGGTTGGAAGCATTTGTCTAAGAGCGATAGAAAGAGTCTGGTTCTTTATATTAAATCCTTGTCGAAAAAATTTGAAAAATTCGAAAAACGAGGTAAAAAACACAAAATTGTAGGGGTCCCAAAATCTCCAAGATTTTCTTTGGATGGAGTAAAACGGGGCGAAAAATCTTTTATGATAAATTGTTCAGGATGTCATGGCGTAAAAGGCAGAGGTGACGGTGTCACGACAGCTCGCATCGTGGATTATTCATCTAATGCCATCTGGCCAAGAAACCTCAGCGAACCATGGAGTTTTCGCAGAGGCGCTACGCGAGACGATATCTTTTTAACCTTGCGAACTGGGTTTTCTACAACAGCAATGCCCAAGTTTTCTCCAAGGGTATTTAAAGATCAGGAAATTTGGGACATTGTAGATTTTGTTTGTACCCTCGGTTCTCCCAGACAACCAAAGGTGAAACCCGTAATTCAGGCGAAAAAAGTTGATGGAGAAATGTCGGAAGATTTTAGCGCGCCTTTCTGGAAGAAAACGGAATCTTTTAATATTCCTCTGGGGGGGCAGATTTTACAAAAACCAAAATCATATTTTCCAACAGTAAGAAATTTAACGGTGCGTGCCGCTTATAACGATAAGGAAATTGCCTTTAAAATTCACTGGGACGATCCTTCCTACGATCCAGCCCTTAGAGAGCATAAAAATGTTACGGCCTCACCAGTTCCTCCGCTTCCTGAACATTTAAAGGGAAAGGTAGAGGAAGAACCTTTAGAACCAGTGGTTCCAGAGTTTCCAGATGCTTTTGCAATACAATTTCCCGTTAACTTAACTACGCAAAAACCTTTCTTCCTGAATGGCGACCCTAAACACCCTGTAAACTTATGGAGATGGACTTCCTCGGATAATAAAATTCTTGAATGGAATGCTACAGGATTAAAAAAATGGGCGCTTCAAGACGACTTGAGTCAGGTTGTTAAAGTTAAGTCTATGTATGAATACGGCAGATATTCGTTAATAGTAAAGCGTAAACGAAACGTCATCCACGAAAAAATTGATATTCAATTTGAAGAAGGAAAGTCCATACCCATTGCTTTTAATGTTTGGGATGGATACCAAGGCGAGACAGATGCTAAAAAATCTATTTCAAGTTGGTTCGAACTGCAGTTGGTGAAATAAAAAAACGAGTTGTGCAGAGTATTTATTCCTATAAAACTCTGAAGTTTGACAAGCCTCTCCTTAAGTTTTAAACTCAAAACTTCGATACAAAAATTTATTTATAAGTTAAAAGGAGGCAGGTTGTGAAAATTATTAAAAAACCCGTTGATACGGTAGTAAAACAATTGCAAAGCAAGCGTTACCATGTGAAGACCCAAGACAATAAGAAGGCTTATAGTCGAGGGAGATCCAAAAAGGAGTTTAGGGCTGTTTTGAAAGATTCTGTTGGAAAAGAAGTGAAACATTCTCAAAGCTTGGCAGCCTGAACTCCTCCCCGTTTTAACCTCCAAATTCCCACCCAACTTTTTAAGAATCCCTTTCCAAACCGATAAAAGCCAAAGTATGCATTAAGCTTGTTAGATGTGATTCAGAATTTTCAAATGCTGTCTGCATCGTTTCAGTCTTTAGGCTAACTTTATTGCCTCTTTTGATGAGATAAAAGATAAGCGATGCTGTTTTGCTAACCCTTTCTTCTAGGATTTTTTCCTCTACTACTTTTTGTGTTCCAGGTTCTAAAACGTTTAAAAAAACTGTGTAGCTTTGGTCTTGCGGCCGGTGAAATTCTTTTGTCCGCAGCTCTCCCGTTTTTGCGGAAGATTTCCAATGAATAGAGCTTAAAGAATCACCGGGTCTAAATTCACGAATGGCATAAATTTCCTCTCCTCTTGAATGTAAAACTTCTTCTCCTTCTTTGTCGGATTCATTTTTTGGGGGTAGCTGCACCTGATGAAGCGCAGGAAAAATGACCATATCCACATTTATCGGGGTGATCTTGGTTTTGTAATAAAAGCCAAAAGGAAAGCTTGTGGTTAAATGGCAGGAATTAATTTTTAATCTGCCCCTTTTATTACCAGTAAAAAGAGTCGTTTTTTGTTGATTTGATTTTGGGGGAATAAAAAAGAAGTAAGGAGATTGTTCAAGGGAACAGCCAGAATCACTGGGGAATAAAATCCGCAAGGAAAAGGATGGGGCCCACTTTTTATGGTTTTTAATTCCAAGTTGTAGTGTTCCAGGCTCGTTGCAATATAGGCATGGAGGTGCTTTGCAGCTTACAGATAGTTTTTTAAAGCTTAACTCGGAAAGTACGCCCGAAACCGCAATGAAGCTACAGCACATGGCGAGGATTAAATAAAGAAGGTTATTGCCGGTATTGATTGCGCCAAGCCCGACACCGAATAAAATAACGATGAAGCCGAAACCTTCACGGGTTAGTTCTAAGGTTCTGTTTTGTAGGGAAAGGGAGAATAGGGAGTTTTTATTTTTTTTAACGAAGGACATGGCTCCCTCAAACCGGTACTTCTAATTGCTCAAGAATATTTTCTATGATGGTAGCCGTATCCGCAAAAAGCCTTTTTTGTGAACTACTGTTGGATTTTGGGATGACTCGATGGCACAAAACTGGGATGGCAAGATTTTTTACATCATCGGGGGTGCAATAGTTTCTGCCGTGAACCAGTGCACGTGCCCGAATGGCTTGTTGGAATATCAAACCCCCTCGTGGGCTCACGCCAATTTGAAGGTGAGAGTTATCACGAGTTGCGGTGATAATATTTAAAATATAATCCGTTAATATGGGTTCAATTTTGACCCTGTCAACTTCATCCTGAAGCTGCAATACTTCTTCTTTTCCCAAAACAGCGTTTATATTTGCAGGATCAGGGCGGGTTGTACTTAAAAGTCGCCGCTCGTCTTCAACTGAGGGGTAGCCCATAGAAACGTAAAGCATGAAACGATCCAGTTGGGATTCGGGAAGAGGGCAAGCTCCCTGGCTTTCGGCCTGATTTTGTGTGGCAATTACCATGAATGGCTTTTCCAAGCCATAAGTCACATTGTCTGCTGAAACTTGTCTCTCATTCATGGCTTCAAGCAATGCGCTTTGGGTTCGTGGTGTTGAACGGTTAATTTCATCAGCCAAAACAATATTGGTGAATATGGGGCCTTTCTGGAAATGAAACATTTTCTCTATTTGATCATAAATGGACACACCGGTTATATCGGTCGGCAAAAGATCACTTGTAAACTGAATACGCTTGAAGTCGAGATGAAGTGAACTTGCCAGGGAGTGTGCCAGTGAGCTTTTCCCAACCCCGGGGACATCTTCAATCAGCAGGTGTCCTCTTGCCAAAAGACAGATAATGGCAGATTCGATGATATCGTCTTTGCCGAAAATAACTTTTGCCATGTTTTCTTTAAGGCGGGAAACTTTTTCCTGTGTGGAACTCATCGGCCAAGTGCTTTTAAGACTTTTTTCATGTCATCATGAACAGCTTTGCGGTTTTCAATAGTGTATGCCCGAAGGAGGTATGCAGGGTGCAATGTGAGCATAAGTTTAAATCCTTCGTAATCATGCCAAGTTCCGCGCTCTTTGGTAATGGGTACGCTTCTTCCCAGCAGGGTTGACGCGGCAGGTTTACCCAAGGCAACTACCACTTTAGGCTGTATCGCTTTTAGCTGTTGAACCAGAAAAGGGTTACAGGCTTCGATTTCTTCTTTTTCGGGGTCCCGGTTGCCCGGTGGACGGCATTTAACAATATTGCAAATATAGGTGTCTTTCTCCCGATCCAGATTCATTCCCTTTTCAATTATTTCCGTAAGTTTTTTTCCAGCGCGGCCAACAAAAGGGAAGCCTTGCTCGTCCTCATCAGCTCCCGGTCCTTCTCCAACAAAGACTAGATCGGCTTGAGGGTTCCCTGATCCAAAAACGATGTTCTTTCTTCCTTGGGCCAATTTGCATCGGGTACAGTCTCCCAGTTCCTCACGGACCTGATTTAGTTGGTTTGCCTTTTTGCTTTTTGTCATGATTTTTGCTGGTGTGGGTTGGGGGGATTCAAAAGAAGCCGCTTTGGAAAACAGTTCTGTCTCGCAGGGGATTTCAGAATAACCCGCATCCTTTAAATAAAGTAACTGGTTTTTCAATTCTCTTAAAAGGCTGCTGCGATCCGGTGTTTGCATATTGTGGAGAGAATAACAAATGGCAAAGTTAAAGCAAACAATTAAAGACGATTCGTTAGTTTTTATAGTTTAAAAAAATGTTTAATATTAATTATTTAGATATAATTTATTAATGTTATTTATATGTGGTTTGTGGGCGAGAAAATGGATAGAGGCTTTGCTATGTTCTATAGGAATATTCTTAGCTATCTCTTTGAAAAACTAGTTGATAATTCGCTTTAAAAGTGTATATTCAGGGTTGATTTAGTACAACCATTTGGGTGTGTATATGCAGCGTTTTATAAAAATTTTTGCTTTGCAAGGGATGCTGATTTTCGGCGTGTTATTTTTTCTTGCTGCGTTTGCACAGGCGAGTCCGGGGCATAGCTCTCACCATCACTCTGCAAATGTCGTTTCCCCCTTTGAAAAAGTAAGTTCCGATAAACCGTTGCATTGTTTGTTGAATGCGCATCTACACCAAAAAAA
>JAJDAV010000095.1 GCA_029261695.1 Nitrospinaceae bacterium
TTCAGCCCGCAAAGTGGTTCGCTTTAAATCCGGAAAGTTTTTTAAGCAAGCAGTAGATGAGGGTGAAGGTACGACTTGATCAATTCTTGGCCAAGGGTCTTACCTCTACAATAGAAGCATTGCATCGCCATAGCTGAAAAATCGATATTTTCGGGTAATAGCTTCGTTATATGCTTGTTTTGCCAGTTTTTTGCCAGCAAATGCTGAAACCAAAAGGTACAGCGTTGATTTAGGTAGATGAAAATTGGTGAGCAAATGATCTATGTTTTTAAAACCCCAACCTGGGGTAATAAAACAATTAGTCCATCCTGATTTTGTTTTCTGGATGGGCTTTTTAAATTCCTGCGTTTCCAGAACTCGGGTAGAAGTTGTTCCAACAGCCAATATGGGCTTCCCCTTCTTTTTGTAATCGACAATCAAGTTCCAGTTTTTCGGCGTTATTTGAAAAGCCTCGGCTTCCATTTCATGTTTTGAGAAGTCCTCCACGCGAATGGGTTTGAATGTTCCTGGACCGACATGCAAGGTTAAGTAGGCCATTTCTGAATGATTGTCTTTTAGTTGCCGCAATTGGTCATTGGTAAAATGAAGACCCGCAGTGGGGGCGGCAATAGCTCCCCGATTTGAGGCATAAATAGTTTGATAGCGCTTCCTGTCTTGCTCTAAGATCGCCGGTGCATCAGCGTGTTGGCGGCTAATATATGGGGGAAGGGGCATTCGCCCGAATTTTTCTAAGTATTCGTCTAGGATTTTTTGAGATGAAAATTTAATCACAGCCCGCTCAGCATTTCTTTTTATAAAATGTCCAACCAAAGAACTGTCCTGAAAATTTAATTGCATTCCAGGCTTCATTTTTCCTTTCATCAGAACTTCCCAGGTCCCATCTGAAATTTTTTGAGTCAATATTAACTCTACAACTTTTTGATTGTGGTTTAGCGTCGCAAATATTTTTGCAGGAACCACTTGCGTATTATTAAACACAATTAGTGTGGGAGCCTTGAGGTGTGTGTGCAAATTTGAAAATACATCATGAGTCAGAACTTGTTTTTTTCTATCTACCACAAGAAGGCGTGACTGATCGCGTCTTTCAAGGGGTTTTTGAGCAATTAACTCAGGGGGGAGATCAAAGTCGAAATCGGATAGATGGGTATTCAATTTATGTCGTTTTGGAGCGGTTAATTAAAAAAAAAGTTATATTTTTCAACAGCTTAATCTAAATGGGTATTGACCCGATAAGGGATTTATACTATCCTTCCGATAGTAGATTGAGAAGTACTTTTTTGCATTAATTTTGGCCTCGCTCAATGATCAAGCAGGGGTCGTGAAAAAAGGAACAAGTAATGGGAAAAACATTGAAATTTCTTAGCCTGTTTATGGTGGCTCTTGTCCTGGTCTTTGGAACAGGTGGTGAGGTAGATGCCAAGAAGAAAAAGAAAAAAATTAAGTTAACTGAAGAAGAAATCGAGATGCTTGACCGGTGGGAAGTAAAACCCAAAAAGCGGGCAAAAGCGGTTAAAGATCTTCGTAAAAAGCCAAAATTTGTAGGTGCTGTTAAATGTAACGGTAGTTGCCATGACCCTTACTATCAGGCATGGACAAAATCTCCCCATGGTGGCACCTATGAGCTTCTAAAAGCAGGTGTTCGTAAGGAAGCCAAGGTAAGAGCCAAGCTTGATCCTGAAAAAGATTACACGACAACCCCTTTATGTCTGCGCTGTCACACGACAGGCTACAAGCAAAGAGGTGGTTTTAAACCAGCCGGTTCTAAAAGTAAAAAGGGTAAAGATACGGCTACCAAAATTGATCCTACAGAACCCAATAAAGAGCAGGTGGGTTGTGAGATGTGTCATTCGGTTGCAGGTGGCTCGCAATTCAGGGCTGTCATGAAGTCATCGAAAGGTGATTTTACAAAGGCCGATACCGAAAAGTATGGACAAAGGTGGGATTATGCAAATGTGTGTACTCGATGTCACACCCATCCGAAAACGCCGTTCCAACCTACGGTACACGATAAATATAAATTCAATTTTGAGGAGCGTAAGTTAAAAGTTCACAAAATTGCCGATTTCTGGAGCGAAGATAATGCCGACCAGAAAGTCGAGAAAAAAGAAGAACGGGCCAAAGAGCAGGGCCAATCTGAAAAAACGCCATTAGTTATAGAAGATTTTGAAGAAAAAGGTGGCAAGCTTAAGTTTAAGAAGGGTACGAAGCCATACAATAGTAAGAAAAAGACCTATAATTATAAGGGTTAATTTCTTTTAACTGCATTATTGAAAGGTCTGGTCCGCTTTGGGCCAGACCTTTTTTCCTTCAAGATCGAGTAACATCTCGCCGAAAAGTCTTTTAATGACTACAAATAATTTCAAAAAAAATATTTTATGCATTGGTGCTGGTTATGTTGGGGGTCCCACCATGACTATCATTGCCAATAAATGTCCTGACTATAAAATTACAGTTGTGGATATTTCGAAGGAAAGAATCGATGCCTGGAATTCAGATCAACTCCCTATTTTTGAGCCGGGGTTGAAGGAAAGAGTTTTAAAGGTCCGTGGAAAAAATTTATTTTTCTCAACGGATATCGATGCAGCAATTGATCAGGCGGATATTATTTTTGTGTCGGTCAATACACCTACGAAAAACTTTGGTGAGGGTGCAGGAAAAGCGGTCGATCTTCAATATATTGAGCAAACGGCCAGACGTATAAAAGAAAATTCCCGCTCAAATAAAATTGTTGTCGAAAAAAGTACACTTCCTGTTAGAGCCGCTGAAACGCTTGAAACAATTTTGCATTCAGGAAAAAATGGAGTGCATTTTGAAATCCTCTCAAATCCAGAATTTATGGCCGAAGGATCAGGCGTTCGTGACATGGAATTTCCTGACCGGGTTTTGATTGGTTCTAAAGATACGCCATCCGGACTTGCAGCACGTAAAGAACTTGTTGATGTCTATCTACACTGGGTTCCTGAAGAAAACCTGATAACAACCAACCTTTGGAGCAGTGAACTTTCCAAACTTGTTTCTAATGCATTTTTGGCCCAACGAATTTCTTCCATAAACTCTATTGCAGCAATATGTGAGGTGACCGAAGCGGACGTGACGGAAGTTTCCAAGGCTGTTGGTCGCGATTCTCGTATTGGTGCAAAATTTTTGAATGCAGGCCCTGGTTTTGGTGGGTCATGTTTTCGTAAAGATATTTTGAATCTGGTTTATTTGTGTGAATATTACCAGTTGAATGAGATTGCTTCATTTTGGGAACAGGTTGTCACCTTGAACGACTATCAAATGGAGCGTTATGTAAAACGTATTCTTCAGGTAATGTTTAATACGTTGGTAGGTAAAAAACTCGCCGTGTTCGGTTTTGCATTTAAACCTGATACGGGAGATACCCGTGATGCACCAGCAATTTATATATGCAAGCGGTTGCTAGAAGAAAAAGCTTGTTTGCGGATTACGGACCCTCATGCGCTTAAAAATGCTCGAAAAGACTTGGAGGGTATTGATAGTGAGGTCGAGTACATTGAAGACCCATATAAGGCTGCTGAAGGGGTACACGGTATAGCTCTAATCACTGAATGGACTGAATACAGCAAGCTGGATTACCAAAAGATTTTTGATAAAATGGAAAAGCCTGCTTTTATTTTTGATGGCAGAAACCATCTGGACCACAAAGCTTTATTTGATATCGGGTTTAATGTCTACTCGGTGGGAAAAGCACCTCTTACGCACTTTTAGTTTTACCTCCATTCAGGGCCCACTATTTAAAAGAGGGATCCTTTCATGTTTTCCACAAAAAGATCAATAGTTTGGATTGCGATTTTCCTGTTTTTGACAGGATGTAAATTGGATTTTTCTGCCAATTTGGAAGTTGGTGATTTGAATCGTGTAGCTCTATCCAAACAAGAGGGAATCCTTTCCTCAGGAACTATTAAGTTTGAAGTAGGCTCGATGGCTAATTGTGGTGATGAAAGTGGTTTTTTTTCATCTGTTTTGGAAAAACATTTTCTGGATTTCAAAATCCTTCCTTGCGAACAGATAGGAATGGAGTCGTATTTTGTTGCGAGTATAAATATCCCCGTTTTCCATTCGCATATTGATTGGCCTGTAAAAACTAATAGTTTAATAGCTCTTCAATCAAGTCCTTCAAGAAAAATTGGTGGCGTGGATGTGGAACTGTTACTCAATCAGGCTCGGTTTAGAAAAATCAATAAAGAGGTGGAGGCCAAATACTTCCAGAAGTTTGAATTGTCTCGTATTGGAATTGAACTGAGAAATGATCAGGTAACTTATCAGGATGTTTTGGTTTCTGATGCATTTGTAGATGGTTTACCGGTGGTTGAACTCAAGGCATTTGGATTGAGTCAGGGGAAAAGTTTGCTGCTGGAACTTTCAGACGTTAAGCAGGAGTTTTTCTCTCTCTATAATCGAGTTACCATGTTCAGTTTGGTTCTGAGCATTTAAAGTCTCAAAAGAGTTTATTTTGGTTCGAAGGGTCTATGGCATGCGGTGCAGGTACCCATGGGCCGATGCGGCATGATAGGGATTTTACCTTGACCCGACATATGGCATTCCATGCACTTTGTTGCGGGTGGTGCAGGTTTGTGATATTCAGCGGTGTTCAAGTTGGGAGCTGCACTTATAAATGAGTAACCTAAACTTCCAATAACCACCACGCCGATTACCGCTACAAAGCGATAGAAGTTTCTTGTGCCATCTGATTTTTTAGCCACGATATTTTTTGATTGTCCGATTAATATTATTAAACGTGTGCGATTGCGTCTATTTCTACTTTAGCACCCTTAGGAAGGGCTGCTACTTGAACGCAGGCTCGGGCGGGTTTAGTTTCTTCAAAAAACTTTTCATAAACCTGATTCATTTTTGTAAATTCAGAAAGATCTGTTAAGTAAACGGTAGTTCTTATTACATTTTTCTGGCTAAGTCCGTCGGCTTCCAAAATAGCTTTTAAATTCTGTAAGACTCTTTCAGTTTCAACCTCAATTCCTCCTGTAATCATTTCCATAGTTTCTGGGTCCAAAGATATTTGACCAGAAGTATATAAGAAGTCTCCAATTCTTATGGCTTGGGAATAGGGGCCAATAGCTGATGGAGCTTTGGCTGTTGCTACTATTTTCTTCTCCATGATTCCTCGAGTTTTTAATCTTTGTTAGATGAATTGTGCCATACTTTTAATGAAAGGGTAAGATTTTGGTTCTCTTCCCAGATGCGAAAGTACTAATCTATGGGTTACTTTTTCAATCTCCTCGGCTTGATGCCTGGGAATTTTAATCCGGCCGCAGCTTTTGATCTCAACCTCCATAAGCTTTCTTATGTAATTCCTGGTGCCTGTCGTAAATTGTATGTCGGTTGCTACTCGTCTGGAACAATTACTACATAAAATTCCATTCTGGATAAAGCTGAACTTAAATATACCATTCTCTGAAACGGTCTTACAAACCACACAATGGTCGATTTGTGGTTTGTATCCTGAAAGGGACAATAAACGAATTTCAAATAACCGAATCAATGTGTCCAACTCAGCTTGTTGTTTTAAAGCAAATAAAGTTTGGAGTAATAAATTGAAAATTCGCTTGTCCTGATGGCCCTCGAGAATCATTGAATCAATTAATTCGATAAAATAGATACCTTTGTAAAGTTTTCCAAAATCATCACGAACGGATTGAAAGGATTCCAAAATATCTGCCTGGTTCAGGCGATACAGGTTTTGGTTTTCTTTACCGAAGTAAATGAGATGAATTTGCGACATAGGCTCAAGAGAACCCCAAAAACGGTTTTTTACTTTTCTAGCTCCCTTGGCAACGCATTTAACTTTCCCATGATTTTCGCTGAGAAAAGTTACAAGTCGATCTGATTCGGATAGATTAATACTTTTAAGTACGATGGCTCGTGTTCTATACAATGCCATTAATTTGTTTGCTCAATATCTAAGAGTAAACGCTTGATACTAACACCACCGGTATAGCCGCCCAGTTCTCCATTTTCACGAACGACACGATGACAGGGGACGACTATGGACATTGGGTTCTTTCCGTTAGCATTTCCTACTGCACGAGGTGCCTGTGGATTTTTTATAGCGGAGGCAAGCCATTTATAGCTCCTGGTTTTTCCATAGGGGATTGTGAGTAGTTTCTTCCAAACCTTTTGTTGAAAGGGGGTTCCCAGACTCAAATCGAGCGGGTAATCGAATTCTTTTAAATTCCCATCAAAATATAAGGAAAACTGACTGATTAAATCCTTAAATTGGGAAGGTTTTTTGGTAGCTCTTCCAATGGATAATTGGGACAAGTGTTTTTCAATTGAATTTTCGTTTGGAAGCTTATTAATTATTCTTAACAACCCTTTTGAGGATGCTACCAACCCGGTCAAACCAATTTTGTTTTTGAAAACGGTGTAAGTGATAGGTATATCAAGCGGGGTGTGTGAATATTTCTTAATCATCATTGAACTCCAAACATTACTTTAAGGTCATAAGAATAGCACATGGGATTTAAAGGAAAAATATTTAAATATCTATTTAGTTTGTAAGTAAATCAACAAGGAAAAGGCTTAAAGCAGGGATATAAGTAATCAATAATAAGCCTACCAATCGAAACCCCAGAAAGGGCAGAACTGCTTTGTATAAAGTTAAAACAGGTTTTTCAAATCGAGTTCCTGCTATAAACAAATTAATTCCTACAGGTGGTGTCGAATAACCTATCTCCAGGTTTGTTAGAAAAATTATCCCCAAATGAACCATATTTATACCGAAACTTTCTGCGATTGGAATTATTAGAGGCACGACTACAATAATGGCTGAAAAGATATCCATCATGCAGCCAACCAAAAGAAGGAAAATATTTAGAGCAATAAGAAACGTAAGAGGATCATTGATGTATTGCCTCATCGTTTCAAGAAGCATCATGGGAATTTGTTCGTCAATTAGATAGCTTGTAAACCCCATGGCTGTGCCCAATATAATTAATATGGATCCGACCAGAATTATGCTATCGCGCATCAAAACGGGAATATCTTTAGTCAGGCTTAAATCTTTGTAAATAAATGATTCGACAAAAATAACATAAACAACAGTAACTGAAGCGGCTTCAGTTACTGTAAAAAATCCGCTATAAATTCCCACCAAAACAATGAATGGCAAAGGGATTTCCCAGGCTGCATCTTTTAGTGCTGCTGGTGCATTTGAAAATTCGGGTTTGCTGGGCAATCCTTTTAATTTGGTTCCTCGAAATATCCCATAGAGAGCAATGATGAAAATCATGAGAAGACCGGGAATGATTCCAGCTATAAATAGTTTGTCAATGCTGATTTGAGCAACGAGTCCATAAAGTATAAGTGGTAACGAAGGAGGGAATAATAAACCCAGGCTACCGGAAGAGGTGATAAGGCCCAGTGAAAAGTTTTCGCCATATTTCTCCCGGATCAATAGAGGATAAAGTAAACCACCTAATGCAATAATGGTTACCCCAGAAGCTCCTGTTAATGCTGTGAAGAATGCACAGGCCAGTAGTATGGTTAAAGGAATTCCACCGGGGATACCGCCTAAAAGAGATTGTGATAGACGTGCCAAACGTTCCGGTGTTTTTCCATGGGCCAGTATGAAACCTGCAAAAGTGAATAGGGGAATGGCTATCAGAGTCGGGTTGCTAGCCACTCGATAGAGTTCAATAAAAATGCCCGCCAGTTCTATGTCGGCGCTATAAAATGAGACTAGTGCGGATAGTCCGATAATTGCAAAAAGTGGGACTCCGAATAGGGCTAATAGAATTATTCCGAGAGCAATCATGGGTTGGTTGGATGCGATTCACTACTATTGTTTCCAACAGATTTCAATAAAAAGCGGAAAGCGATAATGAGAAAGCTGTAAGGGAGAATTGTTTGAAATATCCACACAGGTAAATCTAGGAATAAAACGGATTCAGATTCTCTTTCAAATTGCATAAATGACCATGCAGCCCAGGCTAGAAAACCACTTATTATTGCTGTAACAAAATGTGTGAAAATTAGAACTTTTTTCTTTAAGGCAGGCGGCATAAAATTTGAGAAAATGTCTATTGATATATGCTTATTCTTTTGAACAGCTAGACTGGCACCCAAAAAACCCGTCCATAAAACCAATTGTCGTAGGAGGGTGTCTCCCCAAACCAATGATTGATGGAAAAGATTCCTTGATATCATTTGACCAAACGAAAGAATAATCATTAAGGACAAAAGTAAGACAATAAGGCTTCCTTCGATCTTTTCAAATAATCTGTCCAGAGATTTTATCAATTCCATTATCAATACCTAGGGGTGAGGATAGCTGGGCGACAATTGGGGTCTTTTTATATAGACTCCTGATATATAATAAACGCTTCAAACTACTGTCTCAAACATATTTATAATGCAAAATTGGCTGTGATAATTATGATTCGATTTATATCTGTTCTTTTCCTAATTCTAATATTTTTTAATACTGCCTCAGCGAGTCAGGATTCGCATCAAGAAATGGTGTTTTTCCCGGCTGGAGAATTTGAAATGGGAAGCCCCAAGGGTATCGGTAAGAAAAACGAATATCCGAAACATAAAGTTTATTTAAACGATTTTTATTTAGATAAGCTGGAGGTTACATTTGCCGACTTTGAAGCATACCTAGCGGTCAATTTAAAAAAACATCCAACAATAACGGGTTGGGTTGATCGAAATGCAAGGGAAGATATGGTTAACAAGCCTATTTTTGGTTTGCAGTGGAAAAGATGTCGGAACTATTGTGCTTGGCGTGGAAAGAGAATGCCTACAGAAGCTGAATGGGAGAGGGCTGCAAGAGGTGTTGAAAATCGGACCTATCCTTGGGGTGATGAGGAACCTAATAAAACAATAGCTAACTTTGGCAACTGCTGCTTCATTCAAAAAGGCAAGGTTCTAACAGAGGTTGGACATTATGATAAGGGCAATACCCCCGAAGGCATATCTGATATGGGTGGAAATGTTGCTGAATGGGTCAGTGATTGGTATGATAAAAAGTATTACGCAAAGTCACCTTATAAGAACCCACAGGGTCCTAAAAAAGGGAAATATCATGTGATTAGAGGTGGTGCCTGGAATAGCCTTCCTATGTATCTAAGATCCTCCAGTCGTTATGGAGACAGTGATGCAAAAGACTATTACGGTATTGGCTGTCGATGCGCTAAAGATGCAAACCCTCCTTACTAACTCAATTTTAATTTGGTAAATCGTTAATGGATGATTTGGATAAAACCCTGGATATTATGGAACGGGATAAGTGCACATCCCTGTTGCAAGAAAATGCGGTTCGCACAAAAAAGAACAATATAAAATTTACAAAGCTAAATATGAAGCACTCACAGGAACACTTGGATGCACAACTTGTTTCCTATGAAAGACTGGTGAGAAACTTGATCAAGCAGCTTTTAAATTTGGAAAAGAAAATTCGCTTAAAATACCTCATTCCTATGGAAGAAGAAAGAGCATTAAAACTGATGGGATGGTGGAACACAGAAGTTGAGTGTGTGCTGGAAGATTTAAGTAAAAAATATCGAGATGTTCACATTCAAAGAAGAACCGTAGAGGATTTTGATGCAAAATTAATTGAAATGGGATCAAAAGCCAAGAATGAAATTGAAACACAGGTGCCTATTCTAAAAGATAAACTTACAGAAGAAATTGGCTCGTCCGAGCGGTTTGATCCTAAGGAGTTGACTAAAATATATGGATTGGATGAGTCTGTGTTAATCGATCTTCAAGTGATTGATCCTTTGCAAAAGCTACACGAATCCTATAGGAAGCTGAATCAGGAAGGTTTTGAACTTACAATCTTTAAGGGTTTGGATGATGCGATACGTATTTTTATCAAGAATATTAAAGAAGTTGAGAGCATAGTTTGGTCAGGCCGCTCTGCCGATAAACGTAAAGAATTTAAGATGAAAGCGGCAAAGTTGAATATGAATCTAAAGGAAATTATTCTTAACCTGTTGGCTCTGACTCAGCAAGCCTTATTGTCAAATGACAGAAGAAATCAAGATCATATATCGATGATGAAAACGAAACTGGAAAGCTTGTTTCAGGTAGATTCTGAATATGATGAAATAATTTGCAGGATAAAACCTTTTTTTGAAATCGTCTAGTGAGCTATATCTCAAAAATTATCTTAGGAATAAAATTTCGCCGGGCACTTATTGTGCTCGCATTAATTATTTTTTCATCCGGTTGCGCCACTATTAATCTTGGTCCCTCTCTAGGGAAGTTGGAAGAAGTTACTATTGAGGGTGAAGGGCCAGAAAAAATATTATTGGTTGATGTCGATGGGGTAATTAATAATCAGAAGGATCGAACTTTCTCAGGCAACACATTGAGTTTGGGTATGGTGGAAAAGTTCAGGAGTATTATTGAAAAAGCTGAGAAGGATAAACAGATTAAGGCTCTTTTAATAAAAATGAACAGCCCAGGTGGAACAGTCACAGCGAGTGATATTATTTATCATCTGTTAAAAACATATAAAGAAAAAAATAATGTAAAAATTTATGTTCATGTAATGGATCTTGCCGCTTCGGGGGGATATTATATTGCAATGGCTGGGGATGAGATTATTGCTCATCCGACCTCTTTAATTGGAAGCATAGGTGTTATCGCGCTGAAGGTTAATCTGAAAGATTTGATGGCCAAAATTGGAGTGAACTGGGAAATCGTTAAATCTGGTGACAAAAAGGATTTTATGTCTCCTTTCCGATCTTTCACAAAAGAAGAAAGAGACCTATTTCAAAATACAATCGATAGATTCCACAATAGATTTGTAACCACTATTGTAGAGAATCGTTCAAATTTAAATAGACCTGAAGTCCAGGGCCTGGCAGATGGGCGAGTGTTCGATGCTGAACAGGCAAAAGATTTCAAATTGATCGATCATATTGGCTATGTACCAGATACGATTCAAAGAATGAGATCGGACTTGAATAACCTCAATCTAAAATTAGTTACCTATCATCGTAGCAATGATTATCAAGGCAATATCTATTCACAATTGCAAAAACCCACTTCTTTCAACCTTGTTAACCTAGATTTAGGTTTCAATCCAAACACCTTAAGTCCTTATTTTCTATATATTTGGGCTCCTTAGACCGCTGTTGATATTGCAAAGATTTTGCGTTATCTTGAAGGTCAATTCTACAAACTTATAACTTAAACCGGCCCGACTCTTTTTAGAGAAGGATGTTTTGTTGTGATACAAGGGAAACAATTAAAAGTTTTGGTGGTGGATGATGACGATGATGATATTTTCCTTGTCAAAGAACTTCTAAGGGAAGGTTTTTCTGATTCTATAGTTTCTCTTGATTCTACCCATTCCAGCCAAGGGGCTAAAAAATATCTGGAAAAAAATCAATACGATATTTGTCTTTTGGACCTTCGTTTGGGTGAAACAGATGGGATTCCTTTATTGCAACTGATAAAAGAAAAGTCCCAGAATATTCCGGTAATTTTTTTAACAGGGCAGGGGGATCAAGAAAAAGCCGTTGAAGTTATGAAAGCAGGAGCAGCCGACTATCTAATAAAATCGCGGCTTTCAGTGGATGGCCTGTCTCGGTCTATTAGAAATGCAATTAAATTAAAAAATGCTAAGGAAGAAAAGAATAAGGCAGAAGAGGCCTTAAAAGCGCAAGATCGATTGTTAAATGGTGTTTCTAAGGCAACACATAGGCTTTTAACTATTCAGGACTATAACAATGCTCTAGCCCAGGCGTTGGAGATTTTGGGTGTCGCAGCCAATGTAGATGGTGCGTTTATTTTCACACATGCTCAGAATGCAGGAACTCCCTCGTGTGATCTGGAATTTGCCTGGACAGTAGAAAGTGGTATTGCTAATTATGAAAAATTACATGTTTGCTCTTCCTATGAGGAACTGGGAATTGAAGAAAATTTTCCTCCATTAAAAAATAATCAATTAGTTATTGCCATTGAGCAACGAGGCTCAAATTTTCCTGGAGGCATTTTCAAAAAATTAAAGATAAGCTCATTATTACTAATTCCAATTGTCATAAATTCACAGTATTGGGGATTTGTGGGGATGGGTTCGAAGCAAATTGACAAGATATGGCTTCCTAATGAGCAGGCAATTTTAGAAACGGTAGTAGCTAGTATTGGTGGGGTTATTAAAAGAAACAGTGATGAAGAGGCTTTTCATCAAATTGTAGAAGGAACATCCTCTCGAGTTGGAGATGAATTTTTTAAATATCTTGTCAGACATCTGGCCAAGGCGCTCCCCGTTAAAAATGCATATGTTAACGAAACTCTCAATTTAAAAGAATTTCAATGTTCGATTTTAGCAGGGTGGGCTGATAATGATTTTATTGGGAAAAAATCCTTTGATGCATCGGATACTCCTGGTGAAGAGGTATTGGCGGGGATGCTTGCATATCACCCAAATAAACTTAGAGAAGCCTACCCAAATGACAGAGGTCTGGCTGAACTACAGGCTGTTAGTTTTGCTGGTGTCCCTTGTTTTGATTCGAAGTTTAAAATAATAGGTTTTCTATCTGTTTTGGATGACAAACCTATGCATGATAAGAAGCGTACGTTTTCTATACTAAAAATTTTTGCAGCTCGAGCTGGGGCAGAACTGGAAAGAAAAAAAACAGAGATCGCAATGCGAAATATGGCCTATCACGACTCCCTGACGGGTTTACCCAATCGAATTTTATTTAACGATAGATTGGAAATGACTTTAGCGAAAGGGAAAAGAAACAAGCAAAAATGTGCTGTTCTTTTTATTGATTTTGATGGGTTCAAAAATATCAACGATACCTTGGGGCATGATGTCGGTGATCTTTTATTGGGGGCTGTGAGCGCAAGATTGAAATCTTGCTTGCGGGAAGAAGATACTGTGGCTCGGATAGGTGGTGATGAATTTGTGCTAATTCTTCCAAGAATTAGTAATCGAGAAGACGCGGGAGTTTTGGCTAATAAACTTTTGGAAACAATCCGACCTGCTTTTATGATTGACGACAATGAAATAAAAATGACTCTGAGTATAGGGATTAGCCTTTCACCAGAAGATGGAGATTCGGCCAAAATACTATTAAAAAAAGCCGATGACGCCTTATATAAAGCCAAAAATAAAGGGCGAGATTGTTATCAGTTTTATAATTAAGGCGAATTATTTTTCATAATAGAGTAAAAAAAGTTATGCCTAAACTAGTCTCATTAAATATTGCGTTGCCAGCATTGGTTCAATTGGACGGGACTGCAAAAAAGTTTCGAACAGGCATGTTTAAAAAACCAGTTAATGAGAGGATTTATTTGGATAAGTTAGGTTTTCACGGTGATGGAGTTGGAGATACAAGAATTCATGGTGGAAATGATTTGGCGGTATGCGCGTATTTTGTAGATCACTTTTCCTTTTGGAATAATGAATTAAATAGGTTACTTGAACCAGGTGCTTTTGGCGAAAACTTAAGTCTGGCTGGAATTGATGAAACTCAAATAAATGTTGGAGATATATTTAGTTTGGGAGAAGCTGAAATCGAAGTATCTCAACCCCGCCAACCCTGTCACAAGTTAAATAAAGTTTTTAAGTATCAAGGTATGGCCTGCAAAGTTCAAACTACAGGTTTTACGGGTTGTTATTTTCGGGTGAAAAAAAAAGGCTGGGTAGAACCTGGAGCAGCTATTGAGAAAGTTCAGGATGGTTTAGGGAAGATTTCTATAGATAAAATAAACACCCTGATGTTTAAAGAAAAGAATGATATTAACTTATTGAGTAAAGTGGTTAGTCAAGAAGCCCTGTCTTTGGAATGGCGCGAAAAATTTGAAAAGCGCCTTAAATCTCATGCTAATCCTTGAAGCCCTAATTAATCCTAAATTAGACCAACGAAATATGATTTCAAATGGCGTGGGAAAATATGCTGTTGTCAGATAATATGAAAGATGCTGACTGGGTTAAGTTCTTAAAGGATAATATTGTTCCTTCCGATATTGATGATGAGACAGTCCATTCTTTATTACATTACTTTGAGGATTTAAATTTACTAATCCGCAGTGCAAATGATGGCTTGAAGTGGCAGGGAGCGGAAGAGCATGTAAGCGAAGATGAGAAAAGGCAGAGTGTAAAAGATGGGTTATTACAAATGGCACAAACCCAACTTGGTTTTGCGTTACCATTTTTTATTGGTTTCCAATCAATTGAATTACCAACAATTGAATCGTTAATCAATTCAGAAAGTCAAAAAAACAAAAGCAAAGAGATTCCCAAACTAGAGCCTGCTTCGGATTTTAGTAATTTGCAGATTGTTAAAAAAGTGGGTCGGCAATTAAAACCTTTCCTTGAAGCTGAAAGCACAATTGTTTCCAGATTAATTGGAGATCGCACTAGTAAAGAGGATGCAAGATACCTTTTTCAGTATGTTTTTGGAAAAATTAACTCCAAAGCTCAACCGCGGAAATGGGAACAATTGAGTCGAAAAAGACATCGTTGAATACCAAATTTAAAGCATTGCTGTTGCGTGTATTTTTGTAATAGAGGAGTGGTTATAGAAAGGTGTCCTAGATATCTATAATATCATCGTCCTTATTTTGTTTTTGATTTGGTGTGTAAGGACGAGTTTGGAATGGTTGTTCACCAGGGGCTATGGGGGCACGGTTTCTTTGAAATAGATTCAGTGTGAAGATTACCACTCCAGCCAACAGGGCAATTATGAAAAAGCTGAAGGCAAAAAATGATAGTATGCCAAGCCCAAGTAAGATCCAGATGACCATGGTAACTTTGGTCATTAGCGGAATTTTTTGATGGGAACCAGTGGATTGAAAAAAGAACATATTTAAATTTTTCTGTGTAATTAATATTTGTTATCATTAGTTATGAATGATTTAGCCATCATACCTTGCCCTAGCTGCGGAGTCAAAAACAGGATTCGAGGGTACGATCCTCAAAAAATTCCTGTATGCGCAAAATGTAGGGCGCAACTGGTTAGCGAAAAAGAACATACTGCTTTTTCTAAATTTAATGACAATATTAATAAGTTTAAGGATTTTCCTGATTTTGGAGCCAGAGAAGGGAAAAAATAATATTAACTAGATAAAATAAGAACTAATAAAAACTATGGATACTGTTGATATCATCGATAAAAATTTAAAGGAACAGCTTGAAGCCAAGCAGGTTGACATCATAGATGAAAGTCATCTTCACCGAGGGCATAAGGCCGCAGGTGGAGGAGGGCATTATTCGATTAAGGTTATTTCTTCCAAATTTGAGAATTTGAATGTTATGGACCGGGTTAGACTTGTCCATAAAGCTCTTGATGTAGAAATGACGGGTACTCCAAAACTTATACACGCTTTGCAGGTAAAGACTTTTACGCCAGAAGAGGCCTCCTCAACTTAATTAATTATTCTCGATAGACTTCCAATTCTTCGCAATTTTTTAAGTTTTCAGATTCTGTTAATGCTTTGTAGCCTTCTCTAGAATACTGATTTTTGTACA
>JAJDAV010000096.1 GCA_029261695.1 Nitrospinaceae bacterium
GGGCTTATTAATAAAAAATTGCCCGCAAAAGCAGAAGGGCTAAAATAAGGAGAGTCACCAACTGTAGTGGGATTTAAAGGAAGTATCTGCCAAATTTTTTGTCGGGCTTGCTTAAGAAATTCAACGAAACGATAGGCCCCCGGCCCCAAATCTCCAATCCCGAACTTTGAGGGTAAGGATGTAACATGCAATAGTATTCCGCTTTGTCTTTTCATTCTTTAATCAATACACCCTTATATTTGGGCCTGTGGGCTTATATCCAAAAAGCTTAAAATGGCATCCATCTTGCCCAACCATTCTCCAGCCGCTATATCTCCGTTATTCTTTTTTTCGTTCATCCCAGAGTAATACGAATCAATAATTTCAAAGGTATCATTTTGCGCATCCCATAAATTCATTTTCATTGGAATAGAGTCCAACAACCCTAATATTGAGATCAATTGATCAAGAAGTTTAATATCAAAAGGCGATTTCGCAATTTCTTCAATAAAATTTTCTAATTTCTTCTCATAAGCATATCTGAATTCCCTGCTATCCAATGATTTCCCATCGGCAAACTTTATCATTTGTCTTATTTGGTCAACACACCGATCACTAGAATCTAAAATTTCCAACCAATGAGCAACGGAAAACTCTCGCGACAAACTTAATACACTTGGAGGAAGTGGAGTATCAAACCTATTGTGAAGCAATCTTATTTTCTTCTGGTTTTCAAAAATTTTTCTCTTCAATTCTTTATTTTCCGACCAAAAAATTTCCCCTACCTCGTCTGCAAGTCGATCAAAATAAAAGTGAAATATCTCTCGTTTTGGATAAATCGGTGCCCCAAACTTCCCCTCAAGCAACTCTTTGATTTCAAGGGTTCCCTGAGTCCTAGCCAAAGCAATAACTTCATCACTAGCATCTGCTATTTTGCCCAAAGAAGATGAAACATAGATTATAAAATCCCCATCCCCATCATTAACCACAAAAAACCCCATTGGTAATTTTTCCTGCATGGCCCTTGAAATATTCTCCCCCCTGCCATAAAAGAGCTCTGAATCCCCAAAGTTTATTTTCTCCATACTGGTAATTTCAACGGCGTGAGTGCCCACCGAAATAATCTCATCTGTCCTTTTCAATAAGTGCGCCAATAAACCACAGGAAAAAATTTGCTCCGAAGTAACCCTATTGGATTCCACCATATTCGAATAGATAAATTCTCCATCTTTCCATTTGGCAACATTACTTTTTGCCAATTTCAAAGTTTCTAAAAATTGTGATTCAAGATCGGATTCTTCAAGCTGCGAAAACAATTCCAGAGCATAAGATGCATAACGCAGGATCTGTTCTGTTTCAATTCCGGAAATATCATTGAAGAACCAACCGCAACTGGTATACATAAGCATTGCGTTTCTCTGAATTTCCATCCATTTAAGAATTTTGGATTTTTCATTTTCCTGCAAAATATTTTTACCATGCGTAGTAAAAAATTTTTCAAAATCGCCCTCTGGTTTGAGCAATTGAATATATTCATTTCTAGCTACCCAAGGATCGCCTAAAAGAGGCTTCAATGATTCTTCAAAAGCATCACTAAAACCATCCCGCAACTCATCCAGAGATTCTCGCAAAGGTTTTCGCCATGACTGCGTCCAGCCCTCCTGGCCTCCAGTATGACAACCACAATCACTACGCCAACGCTCTACCCCATGCGCACAACTCCAGGATGTATTGCCAAGAATTTCCACCTCCCATTCAGGAGGATATTGCTCCAAATACTGCGAATAATTGGTCAGCTTAAAGTTCTCATGATTGTCCAATTGGCCCAATACGTAGGCCAAGGTCATATCCCCAAATTTATGATGATGCCCATAACTCTCACCATCGGTAGCAACATGAACCAATTCGGGTTTCCCAGTATCTGTCGAAAATTTGGATGTCAGACTTTTTAAAAATTTATCCCCATTACTAAGGAGATTCTCAAAAGCCAACTGATGCGATACATTCTTATCGTAGAAAAAAATACTGGCCTTTCGACCCGAGGGAAGTTCAATTTTGTAAGGGCGAGTGGTATCCAGAGAGTTTTCATCCACAGACATCCAATTAGAGTTCTCACGACTTTTAATCTGTTTAGCTTGACTTGGAGCTAAAAGTGTAAAAAGAATCCCCTCCCCGGCTAACAAGTCAAGTGTTTCAATATCCACTGCGGCCTCCGGAAGCCAAACCCCTTTCGGTTCCCTTTTAAAACGATATTTAAAATCTTCGATACCCCAAAGAATCTGCGTTAACTTGTCTCGTGAATTGGCAAGTGGCATTATCATATGGTTATAAGGTTGCGCCAATGCCGACCCGTGCCCACCAAACAAACCCTGACTCTCTTTATCGGCATCAATAATTGCCTGATAAGTTTCTTTAGCTCGAGACTCTAACCAGCTCAAAAGAGTTGGGCCAAAATTAAAACTAATTCTTGAATAATTATTTATAATTTTTTTAATCCGAGATTTTTCATCAAGTATTCGAGCCTTAGCGTTAGGCGCGTAACACTCATCTGTGATTCGTTTATTCCAGTTTTTATATGGAGCGGCAGACTTTTGAATCTCGATTTCCTGCGTCCAAGGGTTTTCCCTGGGAGGCTGATAGAAATGAGCATGAATACAAATAGATTTTTTCGACATTAGGCTTGAGATAAAAATACAGCAGACAAAGGAGGGAGATTGAGTTTAAGGGAAAAGGGTTTTCCATTCACAGGATTTGAAGAAGCTTCAACTCCACCCATATTTCCAATTCCGCTTCCGTTATAAACTTTGGCATCGCTGTTGAGAACTTCTTTCCAATGCCCCAATTGCGAAACTCCTATTTCGTAATTAAAGCGCGGCGTGGGAGTAAAATTTAAGACGATTACCATTTGTGCCAATTCTTCCTCTCCCTTACGAATAAAAGCCAACACGCTTTCTTCTGCATTGCCACAGTCAATCCATTCGAAACCTTTTTCCTCCAGGTCATGACAATGCAGAGAAGAGTATTTACGATAAATTTTGTTCAGATCTCCTACCCATTTCTGCAAACCCGAATGAGTTTCGTGATTCAGGAGTTCCCAATCTAAACTTGAATCGTGATTCCATTCCTTCCATTGCCCAAATTCGCCACCCATAAATATTAGTTTTTTTCCCGGCTGAGCATACATACAACCAAATAATAACCGCAGATTGGCAAATTTTTGCCAAGTATCCCCACTCATTTTTTCTATTAATGAACCTTTACCATGAACCATTTCATCATGGGATAATGACAAAACATAATTCTCACTAAACGCGTAAAGAGAACGAAATGTCAATTGATCGTGATGATGCTTCCTATGAATGGGATCCTTCCCCATATAAGATAAAAGATCATGCATCCACCCCATATCCCATTTCAAACCGAATCCCAACCCTCCTAAATAGGTTGGTTTAGAAACCCCCGGCCAAGCAGTCGATTCTTCTGCTATTGTCTGCGCATCTGGATAGTTCTTGTATATTTCTACATTCAATTTTTTTAAAAACTCAATGGCCTCTAAATTTTCATTCCCACCATTTTGATTTGGAATCCATTCATTGTCTTCTCTCGAATAGTCAAGATATAGCATGGAAGCCACTGCATCTACACGCAATCCGTCAATATGATAGCGATCAAACCAAAAAAGAGCATTACTGATTAAAAAACTTAAAACTTCATTTCGGCCATAGTTAAAAATATAACTTCCCCAATCAGGGTGCCAGCCCTTTTTCAAATCCTCATGTTCATATAAGTAAGTCCCATCAAAAAAAGAAAGACCGTGGTCGTCGACAGCGAAATGGGAAGGGACCCAATCAAAAATAACTCCTATTCCATTCTGGTGAAGATAATCGACAAGAAACATTAAGTCCTGGGGGCGACCATAGCGGCTCGTTGGTGCAAAGTATCCTGTTGTTTGATAGCCCCACGATCCATAATAAGGATGTTCCATTAAAGGGAGGAACTCCACATGCGTGAATCCCATTTTAGTTATGTATTCTGCCAGTGGTTTGGCAATTTCCCGATAACCAAAAGATTGATATTCATTTGATTTTCGCCAAGACCCAAGATGAAGCTCATAAATTGAAATAGGCTGATTATTGGCATCATTATATTTTTTCCGTTCTGCCATCCAATTAGAATCTGCCCAAGAATAATTTAAACTTTGTACAAGAGAGCCAGACTTTGGAGAAACTTCACATTCAAATGCAAAAGGGTCTGCCTTTTCAACCTCATATTGCCTGACACGTGATTGAATGTAATATTTATAAATTTCCCCTTCATTCACGTTAGGTACAAAACCAGACCAAATTCCAGATTCTTTAAGGGGCATTAAAGGATGAGACCCCTTATTCCAACCATTAAAATCTCCAATTACAGAAACTTTTTCGGCATTGGGTGCCCACACCGAAAAACGAACGCCTGAGATATCACCCTCAGTTGTGGGATGGGCACCAAGAACGTCATACAGACGGAAATGAGAACCCTCGTTAAACAAGTGAAGGTCAACGTCACTAAACATTTTTAGTTTTTTATCAGATTGATTCATTAACTTTACAAAAAGTTTTATTTTTTATGCCACAATATATCATGTTCAACGAGGTCTTTGTCAGGCCTTCAATCCCTCAATATCATTTTATTTCGCGACATTGAAATCTTCCCAGAATATCCGAACAAAATCGAATTTTAAATTTATCGATTTATATACCTTCATTTATATTTCATTTTTAGCAATTTTTATTTCAGGAATGACGCCTTCCACCTTAAAAAAAATTGACGATGCATATTTCGAAGCAAACTCAATAAAACAACTTATTGAGTCAGAGAAAATTATATTAAAGGCTATAGAAGCTTTTCCCGACCAAACTCATTTGATATGGAGATTGGCCCGGAATAAATTTCGAACTGGGAAAAGAACGGAAGACAAAAAACAAAAATTAAGTTTATTCGAAGATTGTTTAAATACCGCAAAAAAAGGGATATCAATCAATAAAAATTCAGCAGAAAACATTTACTATATGGGGCTGTGCCTGGGGAATATCAGTCTACAGAAAGGAATATTAAGTTCATTACGCAACCGGGAAACCCTAAAAAATGAAATGGAAAGAGCCCTCACCATCAATCCGGCTATTGAGCATGCGGGGCCACATCGATTTTTGGGTGTTTATTATAGCGTGCTCCCCTTTTTTCTTGGCGGAGACTCTAAAAAAGCAATCAACCATCTCCAGTCTGCTGTAAAGCTAGCACCCCATTTCGCTGAAAACTATTTTTATCTTGGGAAGGTTTATTATGACAAGGGGTATGACTCCCAAGCCCTGAACATATTAGAACGATTTTTACATTTGGCAAAGACTGTTAAAAACGATCCCGAGATGCCAAAACAAATAAATGAAGCTCTTGAAATAATAACTAGAATAAAATCTGACCAAAACAATGGCTAAATACAAACACTTATTCTTTTCGAGGGTGTTCCCTAACCCATTGCCTCGCCAGTTTTCTTGCAAGAGTGATTTGTTCGGAAGTCATTCGCTTTTCCACAATATCAATATTTTTCCTGCCTGCCTCACTCCCATTCCCCGCTGAGACGACAAACCATTTTAAAGCATCAACAAAACTCTGTTCAGCCCCCTCCCCCTTGCTATACATGGCTCCCAGATTATTCTGCGCATCTCTATGGGATAGTTCGGCTGAAAGCCGATACCATTTCATCGCCTGACTGTTGTCCTTAGAAACACCATTTCCCCACTCATACATGACGCCAAGATTATACTGTGCGGCAGCGTGCCCTCGAGCTGCCAAAGGCATTAACTTTTTCAGAGCCTTTTCATAGTTTGTTTCATGAATTGCATCCAACCCTTCCTGGAAATCGTTACCAAAGGAATAAGAAGAAATAAAAATAATCAAAATGAATACTAATAAGCAAACGCCACTTTTCTCCTTAAATCCCGGGTGAATGTGCATTAATCGTTTCATTTATTTCCCTGACACCGCTTGCTGCCATTCATGGGCCAGCTTTTTTGATTCGGAAATTTGTTCAGGAGTCAGCCTTGTTTCCACAAACTTCTTATTGCTTATTGCCTCCGCATCACTGGATCCTGCAATGGTAAACCATTTATGAGCTTCAAAAAAATCTCTAGAAACCCCGAGTCCTATCATATGCATCACCCCAATATTATTTGGTGCATCCTTATTCCCCTGTTTTGCCGCTAACAAATACCATTTCATTGCTTCCTTATAATTCGTTGTTACGCCCTCGCCCTGGTCATACATAACACCTAGATTATTCTGCGCATCTGCATGCCCTTGCTCTGCGGCAAGTCTGTAATATTTAACCGCCTCTTCTGAGCTTTGCTTTACTCCCTCTCCAAGATCGTACATAATCGCCAAGGCGTATTGCCCGCGCGCGTCATTTTGTTTTGCAAGCGATTCGAACTCTTGGACTGCGACAGCGTAATCACCACGATCAAATGCGTCTCGCCCCGCCTGATAACCCGTATTTGCGCAACCCGAAAAAACAAAAGTCGCAAGTAATAGCCCAGCAAAAATTTTATTCATCTACAAAACCTCTTTCATTATTTAATAATAAATTTCATCTAGCCCTAATTCCCAAACAGGTTTTTAAGAGGCGCCGAATTCAGCAAATCGGTGGGCTTCATATCTTTTTCTTCTGATTTTTCTTCGGTGTCACTTCCATCAGCCTTTTGATTCAACAACCCTTTAATTATTGTCAGAACTTCTCGCTGCAATGCATCCGTTGCAGGTAAATCAACATGACCAACATCGGAAGACGATTCCCCTTGATCACATTTTACCGATGCATTGCATTTTTTAAAAGCACCACTTTTTCTATAATCAAAAGGAAAAACCGCATCGTTTTGCCATCGGTTGTAAAAGTATTCTACATTTGCAGGAACTTTTCTTTTTCGATTTAGACTGCGTTGCCCTCCCGAACCAACCGCATCTATCGCTCCCAGAAAAAGCACCTTGTGCTCAAGCTTGGGCGCTACTTCCATAATTGAATCTGCACCAAAACTGTGACCAATCAAAATTACCTTTCGGTCTTTTGGCAAAGCATTTATAAAAGCAGACACTTCCTCAACAAACTGAGAATCGGTTCCCTTTCTAACTTTCTGCATAACCTTTTCAATTATATTTGGGTTTGCAAGTGAATCCTGAATATTAGCTAAATTCGAGAAGCCACCTAAAAGACTTCCGCTTCCTGAAGAAGAAGCAGCAGCTTCCTTAATTGCCTGTTGCACATGAGCTTGTGGATCGAGATCAACAGAAAAACCTTGATTCATGCCAGAAAAACTATTCCATGGCACGGTATAATCCGTGTAATCCCCACCTGTCAAACCACGCGCCTGAATTGCAGGAAACTCTACACCCAACTCTCTTAAACCATCGATGAGTCGGTGCATTCGATTGACACAGCAATCCCCAAATCCGTCCACCAATATAGCAACAGGAGGTTCCGAAGCTTTTACGGGCATTGAGAAAGTCAGAGACATAATGAGTGCAGTGCAAGCAAAAGCCATATGTCGAAGGAGACAAGTCATGTTCACCTCAAATTTATGTAATTTTAAATTAACTATAATTATCCGCGACTTTTTTTATTATTTAAAGTCTTCTTCTATTTTTTCGCCCCTTTTAAATTAACGCAAAAACGCGACATAAAAAGACAAGCCGAAGCAGGGAAATTAAGATTAATTAAACCAATGCCAGCTCAATCCTATTTCCGCTTATAATTGAGATCTCCATATAATTTTAAGTGGCGTTCTATGCAACAACCTCATCAATGGCCTTCAGAAACACATCCACATCTATGGGTTTGGTGATGTAATTTTTGAACCCAATATTCAAAGCATTTTTAATATCCACATCCATCGCATCTGCTGTCAATGCAATAACAGGTATATTTTGGGTTTTTTTTATTGCTTGAAGTTTTTTAAATGCCGTTATTCCATCCATCCCCGGCATATGAATATCCATAAGAATTAAATTAGGTGTTTCAGACTGTGCCAATTCAATTCCAGCCAAAGCAGTATTAGCGGATAAGAAATTTATCTCTTCTCGATGACTGAGAATTTGCCTTACCAATTCCACGTTTGCGGGAATATCTTCTATATAAAGAATCTTCTTATTATTTCTGGACAAGAACGGTTGAACGGAATCTGCTTTTTCTTCTGCCAGGGTTGGCAATGAAGCTTTTTTGGAAACAGGGACATCAATATAAAAATAGCTGCCTTCACCAACAGTGCTTTCAAAGTCAATAGTCCCATTCATCAATTCGATAAGTTGTTTAGTAATCGTAAGGCCAATTCCCGTTCCTTCAATATTTTCTTCGTTCACACCCAAACGCTCAAAAGGTATGAACAATTTCTCCTTCTGATCCTCAGCTATTCCATATCCGGTATCTCTTATCCCCAAACGCATCCTTCTATTTTCCTGCTTCTCATAAGAAATGATTACCGAACCATTTGGTTTGTTGTATTTAATTGCATTTGAGACTAAGTTCAGAAAGGCTTGCTTGAATCGAAGCGGGTCTATTTCAACCCAATAACTCTCTTTAGGAATTTCTCGATACTCAAGAGATATTCCCTTTTCATCGGCATGTGATTTGGAAAGTGAAATCACATTATCCACGATGGGAACCATATCTACCACTTCGATAGATAAATCCATGTCTCCAGATTCAACCCTGGAAAGGTCGAGCACTTCATTGATAAGTTTTAAAAGATGTTTTCCTGCTGAAGAGACCATTCCGAGATTTTTATTCTCAGCATCGCTCAATTTACTATGAGCATTCATTTCCAGTAATTGAGTAAATCCTAAAATGGCATTCATCGGTGTCCGCAATTCATGGCTCATCCTTGCAAGAAATTCGGATTTGGCCTGGCTGGATTTTTCGGCAGATTCTTTAGCCACCATAAGATCTTTAGTTTTCTCATCCACCAATTGTTTCAGTTCATCTCTATGAGCTTCTAACTCTTTCTCCAAATTTTTCTGGGCACTTATTTCGGTTATCGTTCCAATAAAGCCATTAATATTTCCAAAGGGGTCTATTTCAGGTCCAGCTTGTCCAAAAACCCAGCTAACACTTCCGTCTATTTTTAAGAATCTAAATTCCAGATGAAATTTCTCTTTCCCCCAAGAAAAATTGTCCCACTTCTTAACAACACCTTCCCTGTCTTCAGGGTGGATTGCCAATGTCCAGCTTTTGCCGATTGAGTCCTCAAAACTTAACCCTACTATTTTGCACCAGCGATCATTCACATAGGCACATAAACCATTGATATCAGCTCTAAATATTCCTACCGGTGCATTTTCCGCTAAAACTTTAAACAAAGCCTGGCTTTCGACCAGGGACTTCTCCCTTTTATTAACCGAATCCAACATTAAGTTAAAGGACTGAGTTAATTGCGCCACCTCATCTTTGCCGTTCGATTCCAAGACACCTTTCCAAGCACCTTTACTCATTTTCTGAGCTGCTTTACTTAGCGTAATTATGGGCTCGGAAAATTTTCTCGCAAAAAGAACAGAAACGAGCATTACCAATAAAGTAATCGCTAGAGTTATTAAGATCAGAAATCCTTGGAGCTGTTTAACCGGATTCAATATGGCATTTTTTGAAACGATCATACCAATTGAGTACTTTGTAGAATCAATTGGAGCAAATATATAGTAAGACTCCGAACCTGATTGCGGATCTCGAATTAATGAAGATCCTTTTTCGCCAAGGATCATTCTCTTCCCGACCTCCACCAGTTCCGGGCTAGATTCATTTATTATTTTATTTCTAATTACTACTCTTTCCCCTATGGCATTAAATAAAGGCTGGCCATTTTCATCATTCTTATAACTGAAGGCCTTTTTTTCATCCCAGTGATACCAATATTCCCCCGCAAAACTCACTAGAAAAAATTTTGTACCCATTCCAAAAACACTTGAAAATTCGTCCCGAATTAAATTTAGTCTTTTCTCAATCCGTCCCCAATCAATTGCTCCCCCTAACATTCCCACCACTTTTCCCTCTTCGGACAAGATACTTGAGGCAATGACCACTTGATGCACGCCAGTCGTGTAAGAGACCATAGGCTCAGACACATAAGACACTCGTTCTCCCTTTGTATTTTCATTAGTTGTTATCTGCAAATATCTTCTATTAGCTATAGTTTTTAATTTAGCATTGGGATCTTTATCATCGAATGATCTGAGTCCTTTATAGGCAGGGTTTCCCCCAGCCGTATTATAAAAATGGCCGTTTGGCAAACCGAGAATGAACTTTTCAAAATCATCCTTGTAGTGTTCTCTTTCCGCTCTTAAAAAAGGCCCTATCTTTTCAAATTCCATGGTTTTCAATAATGGAGTACTCGCATAGGTAGCAACTCTATTAATAAGACCATTGAAATATCCTGATAATTTTTCAGCCTTCGCAATTAACAGGTATTGTGCTTTTTCAATCGTTACAGATTTTGCTTGTGAGGAACTATGCCAAATATAAAATGACATAGTGACCCCTATAAAGGTCAGAGAAAGTAAAAAGGTAAAAAGAGTGAATTTAGCCTGAAACTTCATAAGTACAAGAAATTCCTATCCGATTAAAATCATATTTTAAAATCTCATTCTATTTAAAGATACCATTAAAAAAAAATTAGATGAAAATCCTATTAGAGATAAGCAAAAAATACTTTTGGCTATGAGGCAACTTCGCCTTTCTAATAGCAAGATCAAATAAAAAAGGGGCCAGCATTTCTGCTAACCCCTTATAAAAAAGAGTGGAACTGGCTCGGCCCCATGAGATGGGATTAAAAAACTGTAACCTTTTATCTGAACAACAAAAGTGGCACCTTGCAAGTCTTGATCAGTGACGCCGTTGTGCTTCCGAGTAATAGACTATGCATACGCGAGTGGCTATACGCACCAGTAATTAAAAGGTCAATTTCATTTTCCACAACATAAGAAGCTATGACCTGATCGGCGTGATGATTTTGTTCTACACAGAGGGTGGTTTTAAATCCGACTTCCTCTAGTTTTTGCACGGCTTCTGAGGTTTCAATATCACCTTTAGTACGTTCAATCGCCAGCAAGTGACACTCTAACCCCTCGTCCAGCAAGGGTTGGTCGGCGATGTAGTTAATGGCTTTGCGAACACTGTCTTTACCATCATAGGCAATCAAAAAGCGTTTGATTGGACGAATGATGGACGACACAATAAACAATGGTTTGTGAAGAGCGCGTGCTACTTTTTCCAAATTTGAACCCAGAAAAACTGAATTTATGTTGGCATGTTCTCCTCGTTTGCCCATGAATATCATTTCAACAGAATCTTCAAATTCTTGAATGGTCTCAACCAAACTGCCACGCCGGTGCACAAGATTGATTGTTTCAACACCTGCTTTTTGCAAAATTTTGGCCCCATGTTCAAGAATGATTTTTCCCTTTTCTTGATCTAAACGACCCCGTTCTTCATCAACTTTTGTTAATTCTTCCAGAAGATTACTGCGTGCCTCAAAGCCCATTAATCCGGTATGATCTGTCGGAGCCTGATAGTCTGAAGGACGACGCAAAACATGGAGAAGGTCAATGCTGGCATTTATTTGTTTAGCAACCCAGGCAGCATTGGTACAAAGATTATCTGCATAAGCCGATCCATCAATACATACTAATAGTTTGGCCATTCTTTCTCTCCCTTAATGTTTTGGCATTAGCTCAAGCGCATTGGGCTTGTCATACACAGCCAGGCGATCAACAATCGTAGCGCTGGC
>JAJDAV010000097.1 GCA_029261695.1 Nitrospinaceae bacterium
GAATCCCAGTGAAGCCACCAAAGCTGTCATAAGGACAGGCCGCAAGCGAGTGAGCGAGCCTTGTCGAATCGCATTTTCTAAATCCATTCCCTTTTCTCGTAGTTCCCCAATAAATGAAATCATTACCAATCCGTTTAATACGGCTATTCCTGAAAGGGCGATAAAACCGATTGCGGCAGAAATCGATAAAGGAATTCCTCGCGCCCACAAAGAAAATAATCCTCCCGTTAAAGCCAATGGAATTCCAGAAAAAACCAGAAGCGAGTTTTTAACACTTTCCAATGCGGCAAACAGAAGAAGGAATATTAATAAAAGTGCCAGAGGCACTACAATTTGTAACCGCTGTGTTGCTGAGATCAAGTGCTCAAACTGTCCTCCCCATTCAATCCAATAACCCGGCTCTAGAGATACCTTTTCTTGAATGGTAGTTTGTGCTTCTTTCATAAAAGAACCCAAATCACGATTTCTGATATTGGCTGTGACAACAATTCGACGTTTTCCATTTTCCCTGCTTATCTGGTTGGGACCTTTTTTAATTGAAAAATCAGCCAATGCAGAAAGTGGCAGGTAATCTTTTTTATTTCCATGTTCTTTAAGGTTTGCTGACAAAAGAGATACTTCTGCTTTTAAAGCGTTTGCGGGAAGGGCAATGGGGATTCTTTTCAGGCGCTCGATGTCAGATCTAATATCTTCAGAAAGTCTTACCTGAATGTCAAAGTTCCGATCCTGTTCATAAACCTTGCCCGCAGTTTTCCCGCCAATGGCAATTGCGATCACCTCCTGAACATCAGCAACATTGATTCTCAGTCGACCCATTAGGCTTCTATTCAAATCGAGATTTAAAACGGGAAGTCCCGAAACCTGTTCAACAGATACATCCGCGGCGCCTGGGATCTTTGAAAGAACCTTTTCAATTTTTTTTCCTTCTGCAACTAAAATTTCTAAATCGTTACCAAATATTTTTACGGCTATGTCACTGCGAACCCCAGCGATTAATTCATTGAACCGCATCTCGATGGGTTGGATTATTTCGTAATTATTTCCCGGAACCTGACCTATTTTTTGCTCTAATTCTTTTATAAGATTCGATTTTGATCGGTTCGGATCTGGCCACTCGGAACGTGGACTCATCATTACAAATACATCGGCAACGCTGGGCGGCATCGGATCTGAGGCAATATCTGCAGTGCCGATTTTAGAAAACACATACTTTATTTCTGGGATTTCTTTTATTTTTTTCTCAAGCGTATCTTGCATGGATACGGCTTGGGAAAGACTTGTTCCAGGGACACGCATTGCGTGGAGAGCTATATCGCCTTCATCCAAAGTTGGGATAAACTCACTTCCAATTCGAGTTGCTAATAAAAGGCTTAGTATTACAAGAATTGCTGCAAATAATATAATCGTCGGCCTATTGTTTAGAGAGATGTTTAATAGGGGCGCATATAAATTTTTGGCACCTTTGAGAAGGAAGTTTTCTTTTTCTGAGATTTTTCCAGTTGAGAATTGGGCGACCATAGCAGGAATAAATGTGATAGATAAAATCATGGCCCCTGTTAATGCTGCCAATATGGTGAATGCCATTGGCTGAAACATTTTCCCTTCAATGCCCGTTAGCGTTAGGATTGGAAGGTAGACGATCATTATAATGAGAACCCCAAAGATGCTGGGGCGTGAGACTTCTTTGGTAGCATGTCGAACAATCTCAAAACGTTGGGCGCGTGAAAGAGTCCCCTCTGTGGTCTTTTGTTCTTCCGCCAGTCTTCGCATACAATTTTCAACAATAATAACAGCGCCATCTACAATAATCCCAAAATCGATGGCTCCCAGACTGAGAAGGTTGCCGCTAATTCGGTTGCCAACCATGCCAGTGACGGCAAACAGCATAGAAAGGGGAATAACAAAAGCAGTGATGATGGCTGCACGAATATTTCCAAGAAGAAGGAAAAGGACTACGATGACCAGCAATGCTCCTTCAAGAAGGTTTTTTCTTACAGTATCAAGTGTGGCGTTGACCAGATCAGTTCGATCGTAAACGGTTTTTGCTATCATCCCTTTTGGTAGAGTGCGATTGATTTCCTTTAATTTTTCTGAAACTCGCATGGAAACAGTTCGACTGTTTTCTCCTTTAAGCATAAAAACGGTTCCCAGAACCACCTCTTTCCCATTTTGTGTGGCGGCTCCTGTGCGCAGTTCTTTCCCCAGACTGACCTTGGCGACATCCTTGATGTAGATGGGAATTCCAAGATGAGTTCCTACAACTATTCTTTCAATATCATTGATCCCTTCAACTTGACCCGGAGTTCTGATCAGATATTGCTCGCCATTTCGTTCAATATAGCCCGCGCCCATGTTGGAATTATTTTTCATTAAGGCTTCCATGATGCTTTCGAAAGTGATTCCATAAGCCATCAACTTTTCTGGGTCGGGAGCTACCTGAAACTGTTTAGTGTAACCTCCCAGGCTATTTACTTCTGCAACGCCGGGGACATTGCGTAACTGCGGGCGAATGATCCAGTCCTGAACTGTTCTTAATTCAGTGAGTGAATATGTTTTTGTGTTTTTAGTGGTTTCATCTTGATCCACTGTCCACATAAATATTTCACTTAAACCGGTTGCTACAGGTCCCATTATGGGTTCTAGCCCCGTAGGAAGAGTGCTTTTCATTTCTTGAAGGCGAATGTTGATTAACTGTCGAGCAAAATAAATATCGGTGCCGTCTTCAAAGACAACTGTTACCTGAGACAATCCGTAACGTGAGATAGACCGGGTGTACGATAGTTTTGGAATTCCCGCAAGGGCTGTCTCAATAGGAAAAGTAATTCGCTTTTCAACTTCAAAAGGTGTGTAGCTGGGGGCTTCGGTATTGATTTGCACTTGAACATTAGTAATGTCTGGGACAGCATCAATGGGCAGAACCTTGAAATTGTAAGCCCCAAAAATGGCCATAGTGATGACGCCTAGCATTACAAATGCTCTTTGTTTAATAGAGAATTTTAAAATTCGTTCCAGCATGAAAAATTCCCTTTCCTAATGGTCGTGAGTAGCGGAAGATTTTTCTATTTCCGCTTTTAGTATGAAGCTGTTTTGATCGACAAAATTTTCGCCTTTTTTAAGTCCTTGCAATACCTCGGTCCAGGTTCCGTCACTTTTTCCCAATTCTAAAGGGCGGGCTTCAAAGAAATTTCCATATTTCACAAAAACAACGGACCAATCGCGGATGGTTTGGATTGCTCTTGTAGGGACCGCTAATGGAACCTTTTGTTCGCTTAAGGTTAGCTCTAATGCAACGAATGTTCCTGGTCGCCACTTTAAATTTGGATTGGGTATGACTACCCGCCCCGTAACAGTACGGCTTGAGCTATCAATTATGGAATCAAGGAATGTCAATTTCCCTGTGGCTTTAAGCCCAAGACTGTTATTTCGCACGGTGACTCTTTGTCCCAACTTGATGAAATTGAGGTCTTTGACGGGGATGGCGATGTTTACCCAGACTTCAGATAAATCTGCTAAAAGAAAAACATCATCATCATTTTTTACGGCTTCTCCAGTGGTCAAATGTTTTTGAATGATTATCCCCCCTAAAGGAGACCGTAATTCGTATTTGCTATATTCCTGTTCGTTCTGGTGTGCCAAACTTTCAATCTTCTCATTGGATAATCCCAATGCGAAAAGTTTTTGTCGTGCGGTTTGAAGATTTAGAGATTCTGATTCCAGGTTTCGCTTTTTTTGTCGGACAGCCCAATCGCCGTCATAATCTATCTTTTCACGCAAAGCCATGTACTTAGCTTCCGAGCTTTTGGAGTTTTCTTCTGCCAGCAGGTATTCAGATTCGGAAGAGATTCCCTTATCAAATAATTTTTTTTCACGCAGATAGACAGATTTTGTCAGCTTCATTTTTGCGTATGCCGGGATCAGCAGCTCGCGGCTTTTCCCTATTTGTAAATCTTTTAGCTTTTGGTAAACATTCTCCAAACCCAATTCCTGTTGTAAAAGATCCAGCATTTGTTTGGTGTTGTGGAAGAGGAGAGTCTCTCTATCTAGATCGGATTTTGTTAAATCCTCTTGTTGAACTGCGGCCAGATAATTAATCTTTGCGTCAGCAAGTTCACGACTTTCAAGGATGGCAAGAATATCTCCGGGAACTACAGAGTCCCCTAAGTCTTTAAATGTTTTTTTGACCACACCATCCAGCCTGGGAACTATATGAACCACCTTTTCTTCATTCAAAACGATCTCTCCAGGTAAGGTGGTTTGTTTCTTAAGGAGGGCCGGCCGCGCATTCGCTATGGTAATGTTTGCATTTTTTACCGCCTCTTTGGTTAGCTCTGTTCTTGCTTCTATTTGTGAAAAATCCCAATCATAATTTTTGCTTTTCCAGCGCGCGTGAATAGCTACATTAAAGGAATGAGGCTCGACAATGGTTTTATCTCCCAGGAGATATTTCCCCATTGGCTTAAAATTAACGGTGTCGGTTCGATCCAGTCTTTCTAATATAATTTTAAGGTTAACCTCATCAAGGGGGATAGGGTTGCTCCTTGCATCTGTAATAAAAACCCTGAACTCAGGCGGAATTCCAGATTCAAAAATTTTTACCTCGACTTGTAAATCTTTATCGGTAAACAACCACCCACCATGCGGTCCCCTTTGAATTGACTCTATGTTTTCTGAACCTTCACTGTTAGGTTTGTGCTCGTGGTCATTTTCATGGTCATGAGGTTCATGCTTGGAGTTTTGCGCACTTTTTGGTGCTGTATTTAGAATGCTATTTCCGATATAAGCCCCACCAGCCAAAAGAAAAACAATGGGTAAAAGAAATTTAATTTTCATGAGCCTTCTCCTGTCAATTTTTGGGGTACAGGATTTAACAAGGCTAGTGGCTCACCAATGAGTCTTTCCAAATCTGCTACTGAGTTGTGATAGTGGGAAAGAGAATCAAGAAAAGATTTTTTGGTTTGAAAAAAAGTCTTCTGACTATCGAGCACATCAATTAAATTAAATTTTCCAAAACGGTAACCTTCCTGAATTCCATTAAATGCTTTTTCGGCCCCAGGGAGGATTTGGTTTTTGATAGATGAAACCTGCGTACGGTAAAAATCCAAAGCGATATATGTTTCTAGTAACTTTTTTTCTGTTGAGGCCTTTTTTGCGCGTTTTTTGGCTTCGGCTTTTCCAATCTTATGTCGAGCTTCTTCTATGGATCCCTGATTACGATTGAAGAATTGTAAAGGGATGGACAACCCAAAAACTATTGCATTGTCGTTTGTTGTCTCTAAACGTCTAAAGCCTCCTTGGATTTCTATGTTTGGAGCACTTTTAGAAATTTCGCTTTCGAGCTTTGCCTGCCGTTGTTCCAACTCTGTAGACCAGCGTGCAAGATCAGGATTTTGGCTAAGTCGAGTTTTTAAAATTTCAAAAGAGGGAACATTGGAAATTTGAATGAGATCTCCTAATGCATATTCAAATTCAGGTTGAACTGTTCCCCAGGTTATCGATAGATTTCCCCGTGCTACTTTTAATTCACGTTTTGCCTTTTCAAGTTCAATTCTTAGGTAAGAAAGGTTTATTTCGGATTTTATTCTTTCAAGGGCTGCCACCTTTCCCGCTTTAATTCTTTCGTCTACGAGGTCAAGGAATTGTTCGCCAAGTTTTGTCAGGTCGTCGGTAAGTAAGACCTGATGTTGTGCTTTTAAAACCATGGAATATGATTTGGCTACTTGGGTTAAAACATCCATGCGTTTTGTTTCGTAATCCCAATCGGCAAGTTTTTTTGAGAGGTTGCTTGAACGCAATCTTGCCGCTCTTTTTCCGCCAAGTTCAATTAACTGACTTAATTGAATAGTGGTCTGGGATTGGTCGAATCCACTAAAATTCCCCGAGCCAACGGCATCTTCAACCGAAATATCCAGTTTTGGGTTAGGTGTAAGCCCGGATTGCAATATTTGGGCTTCCTTTGCCCGTTTCTCAAAAGAAAAGGCTTCAAGGTGTGGGTTATGCATTAGTGCTAATGCCACCGCACCTTTAAGGGTGATAGGTCCTTTGGGTTCAATTTTTATATGTGTTTCTGGTTCGGCAAAACTGGCGTAGGGAATAAATATCCAGCCAATTATGACAAGCCTTATGAAAAAAATCTTCATTGCAGCTTCCTCAATCATTTTGGAGAACAAAAATATCTGAAGGGAATAGGTGGAAAAATTGCTCAAGGCAAAGTTCCAGAAATTATTCAGCTTTTGTAGACAAATTTTGAAATAAAATTAAATGAAAAGGCTGGGTGGAGAGCGGGAAATATAATTTTTGGGTAGGCCAGAGGAATGCTTGGGAAATAAATCTGTATAAATATAAAATGTAGAACCAGAGTGAGTAAGGATGAAAGAACTTTTTGACTCCCCCTTTTTTTCAATTGATGTTCCTTTTACCAGTTTTGGTTTGTGGAGATTGATATAGTCAGATTCTGTGTCATCAAAAGGGTCCGTGTGATGGTGTTCCTCGTCTGACTCAGAAGAGTGATTTTCTTCATGGTCAGAATGTCCATGATTTTTATGTTGAATGAAATGGGTCAGGGTTTCCAATTCGTGAGAATGGAAATGTCCCGGGTGATGATGAGGGGTTAACTCTGCTTGGTGCGAGTGGGTATCGTCTCTATGAAAGTGGATAAATGGAAGAAAGAAAAATTGGAATCCGCAAAGGAGAACCAATGAAAAAATCCAACCATTTTTTCTTTTTAAGAATGAAACCATAATATCCAACTCGCACTCAAAGGAAAAAACTTACTATTCATTATATTATCGGTGTTTATGCTTAAATTATAAGCGAAATATAGGGGTTCTGCCAATATTTTGTGGTCTAAAAATCTATTTGAGCTAAACTCCGATATCGAATTTGTTCTATTAGTAGAGGGTAAAGATTATTGCTCTAAAACGGATAGACCCAACGGCCTGTGGAGGCACTCCTGCGTGATATTTGTTGAAAAACTGAATAAACAGTATGGCTCGAAGATTATTTTCCGAGATGTGAGTTTTCATCTGCGTCCAAAGGAGAAGGTGGGGCTGATCGGCGAAAATGGTACCGGCAAGACAACATTATTCAAAGTTATTATTGGACGAGAACCTTTGGACTCAGGACAAGTTACTTTGAGGAAAGGTCTGCGATACGGTCTATTGGAGCAAGATCATAAGGGCGGAAGGGAGCCAGCTCTGGAAAGGGTGGTTTTGGGCGACCCGCATTTTATGCAGGTTAAAACCGAAATGAAAAAATTAGAGGCGGATCAAAAATTCCAAGACCGATATGGCGAGCTGCAACATGAATTTGAACGGTTGGGTGGATATGATCGTGAAGCTCGGGCAAAAATAATTATGCAGGGGTTGGGATTCAAACGCGAACAATGGGAAAAGCCTCTGGATCAGTTGTCCGGGGGGTGGCGAATGCGGGTGGAACTGTCTAGAATTTTACTGCAGCGCCCTGATGTTCTGCTTCTTGATGAACCCTCCAATCATCTCGATTTGCAGTCGGTGGTCTGGCTGGAATCCTTTCTGAAATCTTATGAGGGCAGTGTTCTATTGATATCTCATGATAGAAAATTCCTTAATACCCTGACCACGCGGATTTTTGAATTGGATCGTGCAACGCTAACAATTTATTCCGGTAACTATGATGACTATGAAAAATCAAAGGAAGAAAAGCGGGCTCAATTAGAGTCGCAGGCGGCGAACCAGGGACGACGTATTGCCGAGGTGGAACGGTTTATAGAACGGTTTCGTGCAAAAAATACGAAAGCAACTCAGGTGCAAAGCCGAATCAAAATGTTGGATAAGATGGAACGAGTACAAACCACCGACAATACTAAGGCGATCCATTTCAGATTTCCACAACCCGTTAGAACCGGACGCAATGTTCTCGAAGTGGAAAATGTAACCAAGAATTATGGCGAATTGAAAGTGTATGAGAACTTTTCGGTGGCACTTGAACGTGGGTGGAAGGTGGCCTTGGCGGGTGAGAATGGAGCGGGAAAGTCAACATTGTTGAAAATGATGGCCGGGGTGCTAGAGCCAGATAGTGGGCAAGTGAAGCAAGGGACCAAGGTGTCTAGAGCTTACTTTGCCCAGCATCAAGGAGAAACACTTAATTTTAAACATACCGTATTGGAATCATTGCAGGAATCTGCTCCTGGACTTCTTCGGACTCAACAAAGAAATATACTGGGAGCATTTTTGTTTTCAGGGGATGATGTCGAGAAAAAAGTCTCGGTTTTGTCGGGAGGAGAAAAATCCCGCTTGGCTTTAGCCCGTATGCTTTGTGGCGACGCATCGGGTTCTACGTTAACAGGTACGGAAACCTCTAATCCTCCATCCTTCATTTTATTGGATGAGCCAACGAACCATCTAGATATTCGCTCCCGCGAACACCTTGCGGCAGTTCTTGCAGATTATGAAGGAAGCCTGGTGATCATTTCTCATGATCGATTTTTTCTAGATGGATTTGTCAATAAAGTATGGGAGGTAGCCGAAGGGAATGTTCGTGAATATGACGGTAATTATTCTGATTACGAACAGGCTAAATTAAGAGAAGAACCAACTGAGAAAAAAGTAAAAGGGATTGAGAAAGTTTCGCCGGCCAACTCTTCATTAGATAAAGATAGAAAACGAAAAGAAGCAGAAGATCGGAATCTCCGTTACAAACAACTAAAACCATTAGAAAAGCGATTGATGGAAGTTGAGAGCCGTTTGGAAGTTTTGATGATAGATAATGAACGGTTACAGTCGGAACTTGCAGATTCCAGTATTTATGATGCCGATCAAAAAGACCGCTTGATGAAAACTATGGAGCAGCAGCGAATTCTTAAAGAAGAAGAGCAGGTTTTGATGAATGAATGGGATGAATTAACTTTGTCAATTGAACAGATTGAAAAAAACTAATGATCGTGAAAGTGTAGCGAGTCTCTAGATTTAAGCCAGCGCTGTTCCTTGTCGCTTTTGCATAAAGACAAGAGCTTTTTATTTAAGGCGTGTATTTCTTTTTGGCATGTATTCAATTTTTCCAAAGTTTCTACTAGTGTTTCTTGAGGGGAAGGTCTTTTCCCAATTCTTGTTTGGCGGGGTTCTTTTTGTGGGTAAGTGTCTGAATGTTCCATTTTGAATTTGCCTGATTTAAATGGATTATGTTTCTTATTTGCGGCTAATATACCTTATTTGGAAAAAAACTGTAAATGTTTTTCTGGTTTAATTTAACCCTTTGTTTGTTTGGGTTTTAGGGTATTAAATTTTGGGTTCTATTATGGACTGGTCTGTATTTTTATTGGTAGGTTTGCTTTTATTAGCGGGTATGGTGGTGTTGCCTATTTTTTGTGGAGCGCCTTGGCATCCGCTTATGCCCAAAACCATCCATCGTATTTTGAATTTTGCCGATATAAGACCGGGTGAAACCCTTTGCGATTTAGGGTGTGGAGAGGGCCGGGTGCTCATTACTGCGGCTAAAGATTACTCTGCCAAAGGAGTTGGGGTTGAAATTGATCCTATCAAGGTGGGTCTGGCACGATTACTTGCGAAATGGAAAAAGGTCGACACCCAAGTAAGAATTATACGTGGGAATTTTTTTGATTTTGATCCTGTAGAAGCAGACGTGGTTTATCTTTACTTAACCCATCAGGCCATGGATAAACTTTTTCCAGAGATACTAGAAAAGCTGAAACCGACCGTACGCATTGTTTCTTACCGTTTTTGTATTCGCGGAATGACCCCTGAAAAAGTCAGTGCAGATAAAACTCTTTTCCTATACCAACTCACCAAAGGCAATGAAATTAACCAATATTCCTAGGGGGGTAGAGATTTCTAAGAGTTCAAGCAAATTAAGGAATAAATTTAAATTTTATTAGGTCTTATATATAGGAGGAAATAGTTTTTAGAATCCGATAATTTAAAGCCGCGATTTCAGGAGTGAAAATTACCAAATATGCTGTGGGCTATGTGGAATCATGTAGCAACTGCAAAATATTTATTAGGAGGGTATAAAATGACAACTGAAATAATTCGCGATGTTTTAGCTTGGTGTTCTTTATTTAACGTGGGGCTGCTGCTCATTTGGGTATTGTGGTTTATATTTGCCCACGATTGGCTTTTCAGGTTTCATGGGAAATGGTTCAAGTTATCAGTGGAAAAGTTTGATGCCATTCATTACACAGGAATAGCCTTTTTAAAGATAGGTATACTTTTTTTCAATATCGTCCCTTATTTAGCCTTGCGTATTCTTACATGAAGGTACGTCCTGCTAATTAAACCGATTTTTGGTCGAGGAATGATTATTATTAAAAGTGAGTTGATTACGCGCTTATGTTTTGTAGTTTTGGTAGAAGCTAGTTGCTTTCGGCGCTACGAGGCTGATCCCATTTGACGACACCTTCCCAGACGTAGGCGGAGCGGTTGCCTCGCTTAACGACGAGCCAGTTTTTGTTGTTGAGTTCGATATTTGTACGGCGAACGAATTCCAGTTCCGCCCCTTTTTTCAGATTTATAATTTTGGGGAAAATTGTTCCTGGTCCTTTCCGCAAAGCCACTCCATCAACGACAACCCTTAAAAGTTTTTTGGGATCTACAGGCGGCCGTGCGTTTTGTTGTGGTGCTTTTGTTTTTACCTCTGCAGGTGGAACCGGCGGAGTTGGAGTAGCGACAATCGGTTGCTCGATTGATGGCGTTGAAATCTCAGGTATGGATATAGGGGGAGCTGTGGCTTTCGCCATGGTTTGCGCTCCTGAAATATTTGGTATTACTGGCGCTGCGACCGGACTGTTCGTAGGCGATGCGGGCTTGGGAGCAACGGGAACTCTTACTGGCGGAGCAGGTGTTTTTTGTTGAGTCGGTGGAGGTAAAGATGCCACCACCTCGCCGGGTGTATCTGAAAATTTTACAAATATAGGATTGGAAACCAGATGATCCATTGAATTGACCGTTGCTTTAACTCGGTAATAAGCACGGCCTTCTTGTTTGTTGTCGACATCTCTCCAAGTTAGTTCATAGGGTAGGGATACTGTTTCTTGTTTTGCAAGAACACCGTTTCGGATGATTTGAATTTGTGCCGTCTTTTTTACTCCCTTAACGGAGCGTAATTTTATTTTTATGGCGGGAAAATCGGTAGAGGTCAGCTCTTGCCCGAGTGTCGCCTGCTGTCCGGTTTTTTGATCCTGAACGGTAAATTCATCTAGGGACAGTCGATTGTCGTCTATTTGTCTCACGGCATACATTCTGCCTTTTCGCATTGCATCTAACAGTGTGTCGCGATTTTTTTCACGGACAAGAAAAATAGTTCTCACTGAACCTAATTTGTCTCCGTTCTGGTCTTCACAAAGATAGTTGTTGCCTCCATAGCCCCATACGGGTTGGTCTCTTTGACCTTGAATGTATTCTAATAAAACTTGATCCCACTGTTGCCCCGCATCTGCCATCTGCATGGGCTTATCGCCCACCACCTGGAATCCGGTATAGTTTTTGGTTTTCAACAAGTCATCAGGATAGGGCAGGGTCTCTAAATTAGTTGTTCCGTATTGACGGATGCCAGAGTCGGATTCCATATGATTCCAAAATACCATTGCTCCTTTGGAGTTGGCGTAATCGATCATGTTTTGATAAGGCTCTATTCCTTTGTCTCCACTATAGGAATCATAGGGGGAGCTTTGAAAAGGATGGTTATTGATGGTCAATAAAAGTAGAAGCACCATCAAAGGAGCAGTGATAACTCGGACGTAACCTTTGTAAACCGCGCCCACACTCATCATGAATAAGAAACCCAGAATGATGAATTGGTTAAGTAATGCGTCGGTATAGTTTAAAGAAAGGTTACTGTTCTGAAGAGGTAGTTGCTCGTATTCAGGAGCCGTAGGCATGCCGACAATCAGAAGGTGCTTGTCCCAATTATGAGCAGTGAGATTCTTATCGAAATTACTGCCAGACCAATAATAAAAGGGAATGGTTTCTGTCCCTGGGATAAGTAGAGTTTCCTTTAATTGACGGTCGTTATCATTTATTTCTGATATGAAGCCGGAAGCCCCACGTCCAAGTACAGAGGGCCCTTCTGTTGTGTTTTTGAAAATTCTCTCAAAAGGTTTTGCGCCGAACTCGATGGAGTTTCTGGCATAGTCACCAAAAATGACGGCATCAATCCCTAGTCTTTCGGATTGATTGCCAATATCTTTTATGGATGCACAACCTTCGCTGAAGTTGGTTTTAACGTCTGCGATTCCATCTAGCTGAATGTAAATGGCGAAAGAAGGAGAGGGAAAAGCCATAGCAAGCCAAAAAACAAATAAGGCTCCCCAACGACTAAGTATTGAATGTCTACGCAGAAAAAAAAGCATCAAGGCCCAGGTTTCTCCAAACCAACGATAGTTTTTAAAATTTAAATCCCTTATAGAGACTGGTTTTAATTAAGATTTTTGATGCCAAGAGGAACCTTTGGGGGTTCCTATCTTAAATTTTATTATGTCTCCAGAAAATATGATATACTTAAATGGTTGGAATTGCACCCCTTAGCTGTTTAAATTTTATCTTTTGAAGGGGCTAGGAAATAATAAACAGGGCATTTTTTCATTGATCTTCCCACAATGGTTTTGCAATCTCCATATAGAAATGCCTCGATTGGTTTGAAATTCCGTTGCCAATTATTTCCCATTTTGTGGACTCGCCAATTTAAAAATTCTAATTGGGTAGATTTTTATGACAGTACGAATTCTTGTCGCAGATGACAGTATTACGATTCAGAAAATTGTTGCAATGGCTTTTGAAAACGAAGATGCAGAGGTAGAGGGCATCGGCGATGGGCAAGAGGCGTTCGATAAAGTTCCGAATTTTCAACCAGACATAGTTTTGGCGGATGTTGATATGCCAGGGCTTGATGGATTTGAACTGTGCCAAAAAATAAAAGAAAGCCCTGAGCTTGCCAATATAAAGGTTTTGCTTCTTGCCAGCGATTTTGAAGATTTTGACGAAGTGCGCTTTAAAAAATGCCAGGCAGAAAATCATATTTCAAAACCTTTCAAGTCCGATGATATTGTTCAAATGGTGACGCGTGTTATGGAAGGTGGCATCGCGATGGAAGCAGAAGATGAACCCTCTCTGCCAGAAAGTTCTATAGCAGATGAGCCCAACTCAGATGATGAACCCAGCCTTGAAGAACTTTTAGCTTCTGTTGAAAAGCTTTCTACCGATTCGATGGAAATAACGGAGGATCCTATAGAAGGGATTGATGATGTTCCTCTACCAATTGAAGAAGATCCTTCCGCTGTCAGCGATGACGATATTTTGGGGCAGATGATCCAGGAAGTAGAAGATGAAATTAGTCCTGACCCCGCTCCCGTAACTTCAAGCGATGATGATATTTTGGGAGATATGATTCAGGAAGTGGAAAATGAAATCAGCTCTGACCCCGCTCCAGTAACTTCAAGCGATGACGATATTTTAGGAAATATGATTCAGGAAGTGCAAACTGAATTAGAGGAAAGTTCGACAGAACCAGAACTGGCTTCACCAGAACTGGCTTCACCGGAGTTGGAAGAACCTGCTTTAGAGGAACAAGATTTTTCAGAAGATTTTGAGGTTTATGCAGAGGTTCAAGCGGGGAAAATGGAAAATCTCGATGACCTCGATTCTGCGTTTAAAGAAATTGTTGCTGGTGATGCTAAAAATTCATCGATTGTTTTCTCTGAAGTCAAAGAAACTGGGATGTCAGCTTTGGGGGGGATTGTTCCTGAGCCGGAAAACCTTCTCGAGAGGATGGCTCCAGGGGCTTTTTCAGAGTCTGAAAGACGACCGCACACCGCTGATGAAATTAATGAAAATTTGAATGCCATCACCAATTCATCTTCATTCGGCTCTAATAATTATCAGGATTCCAGGTTTCAGGAAAAGAATTTTGAAAGTAATGATGATCGTTTTATTCAGGTTACTGGTGAACAGGTTCGGCATGTTCTTGAGAAATCGCTGGATTCTTCACTGCAAAAGGAAATGTCTGGTTTGTCAGATATTATTGTAAAAACCATCCGGGAAGTGGTGCGAGAAATCACTCCTGAAATAGCCAGATCGGTCATTCGTGAAGAGATAGAGAAGATCAAAAGAATTTAATGTCTTTCTTTATCGGTCATTCTTTGGTAAAAAGCCCTCTCTCATTTCAAATAGATTGAATTTTGGATTAATACGGTTTTCCCGAACCTACTTTCCCAAACCCTAAAAGATTTTGAAATTTTCTGCAGCAAGTGATTTTTGAATGATTCAATTAGACAAACAATACGAACCCGGTGAAGTTGAAGAACGCTGGGGACGATTTTGGGAAGAAAAGAATTTTTTCCATGCGGATGAAACTCAGGAGTCCCCTCCTTTTTCAATCGTCATTCCGCCACCCAATATCACGGGCCGGTTGCATATCGGTCATGCCTTCAACAATACTCTCCAGGATATTCTTACCCGTTGGAAAAGAATGCAGGGTTGCAATGCTCTATGGCAGCCAGGTACAGACCATGCTGGAATTGCCACGCAAAATGTGGTGGAAAAGCAGCTTCATGCTGAGGGAACGAACAGGCAGGAGTTAGGTCGGGAAGCCTTTGTCGAACGTGTGTGGAAATGGCGTAACGAGTCGGGCGGAACCATCAACGGTCAATTGAAAAAACTCGGATGTTCATTGGACTGGGAACGAGACCGCTTTACGATGGATGAGGGATTGTCGAAAGCGGTCCGCGAAGTTTTCGTCACACTATATGAAGAAGGTCTCATCTATAAGGGCGACTATATCATCAATTGGTGTCCGCGGTGCCATACCGCGCTTTCGGACCTTGAGGTGGAGCATCAGGATGCGCAAGGACATCTATATCATTTAAAATATCCCTTTAAAGAGGGCGAAGGTTCTTTAATCATTGCAACGACGCGACCAGAAACCATGTTGGGTGATACCGCGGTTGCCGTCAATCCGGAAGACGAGCGCTATCAACAGTACAAAGGCAAAAGTCTTGTGCTCCCTATTTTGAATCGTGATATCCCTTTAATTGAAGATAGCTATGTAGACACTTCTTTCGGTACGGGTGCCTTAAAAGTAACTCCTGCTCACGATCCAAACGATTTTGAGCTAGGGCGTCGTCATAAACTGGAAACTATTAATGTGATGAACCCGGATGGAACAATGAACTCCCTCGCAGGTTCTGCCTATGAAGGATTGGACCGGTTTGAGTGTCGAAAAAAATTGGTTGGTGATTTAAAAGATTCTGGGGTGCTGGTTAAAATTGAAGAGTTAAATCATTCGGTGGGGCATTGTTACCGTTGCAGGACGGTGGTGGAACCCTATTTGTCGAAGCAATGGTTTGTTAAAGCCAAACCTCTTGCCGAACCGGCTATGAAAGCGGTGCGTGATGGCACCATTAAAATTGTTCCCAAGTTCTGGGAAAATACTTATTTCGAATGGATGGAAAATATCCGCGACTGGTGTATATCGCGGCAAATATGGTGGGGGCATCAGATCCCTGCTTGGAACTGCCAGGCATGTGGTGGAATAACTGTGGCCAGAGAAACTCCCCAATCTTGCTCGGCTTGTTCTTCCACGGAACTGATTCAGGAAACGGATGTGCTAGACACCTGGTTCAGCTCCGCTCTCTGGCCTTTTTCGACCTTAGGTTGGCCTGAAAAAACGGAAACCCTCAAACGGTTTTATCCAACATCGGTGCTTTGTACGGGTTTCGATATTCTTTTTTTCTGGGTCGCCCGAATGATTATGATGGGCCTGAAGTTCATGGGGGAAGTTCCTTTCCGCGATGTTTATATTCATGCTCTTATCCGTGATGCGGAGGGGCAGAAAATGAGCAAGACCAAGGGCAATGTAATTGATCCTCTGCAAATCATGGAGCAGTACGGGACGGATGCTTTACGTTTTACTCTCGCAGCTTTTGCGGCTCAAGGGAGAGACATCAAACTGGCAGAAGATCGAATTGAAGGTTATCGTAACTTCTGTAATAAGCTTTGGAATGCTTCGCGATTTGTTTTTATGAATCTGGAAGACTATAAAGGCTCCTGCGCGTTGGATGAAAAGGTCAATTTTTCAACTGCAGATCGTTGGATTTTAAGTCGGCTGAACCAGGCTACGAAAGATGTCAATGAAGCACTTGAGGCTTTTCGGTTTAATGATGCAGCGTTGACTGTTTATAAATTTATTTGGAACGAGTATTGCGATTGGTACATAGAGCTTACTAAATCGAAATTATATAAACCAGGAGAGGGAAGAGCTGCAGCGCAAAATGTTTTAATTCATGTTTTAGATTCAGCCCTCAAGCTTTTGCATCCTTTTATGCCATTTATTACGGAAGAGATTTGGCAAAAACTACCTCAAAATGAAGCAAGCATCATGGTGAGTGCGTTTCCAGAATATCGGGAATCGTATGCTGATGAAGCCATAGAAAGTGAAATGGCATTGGTAATGGAAGTCATTACTGGCATTAGAAATATTCGCGGTGAGATGAATCTCAACCCAGGGTTGAAATTAAACGTTTTAGTTAAGACTCAGAACCCAGAAATACAGAAAACTCTGCAAGACCAAGGGACTTATATTAAGGAATTAGCCCGTGTGGAACATCTGGAAACGGGCTCTGATATAGAAAAACCCAAGGTAGCGGCATCTTCGGTTCTCGGAGAAATGGACCTGATTATTCCTCTTGAAGGAATCATGGACTTTCAGGAAGAACGCAACCGGGTAGAAAAAGAGTTGAAAAAAATTGAAAAAGACCTCATATTTTTAAATAAGAAACTCTCCAACCCGAATTTCGTAAAGAAAGCACCTGCTGAAGTCCTCGAAAAAGACGAGCAAAGAAAGACAACACTTTCTGAAAAGCAGGCAAAGCTTGAAATTCATTTGAAAACTATTGAACAAGGTTTATGTTAACCGCCAAGGGGAAATTTTCTTTTTTCCACTATTCTCAATTTTATGGATGCTAAAGCAGGTACTCTGACGCGAGATGAAACTCCTGAAAACTCCCAATGGGATTTGTCGGGACTCTATTCATCAAATGAAGAATGGGATAAAGATTTCCAATCTCTGGAAGCCGATCTATCTCGATATGCCAGTTTCCAGGGAACGCTTGGGGAGTCTTGTTTGAAACTCAAAGAGTGTATTGAGTTCGATATGAACTTTTCCAGGAAGTTGGAAAAGCTTTATACCTTTGCGCACTTAAAAAATGATGAAGACAAAACCAACAGTTTCTATCAGGGAAACTTTGAAAAGGCAATGAGGCTGCTCAATGAAGCGGGGAGCGCATCAAGCTTTATTCGTCCAGAAATCATGGCCGTTCCACAAGATCAAATGGCACGGTTTCTTGAAGAGAAGGAAATCGAGTTTTATAAGTATCACCTCGAGCAGATTTTACGCTACCGCGAGCATACACTGACGGATAAGGAAGAAAAACTTCTGGCAGCATCGGGAGAAATGAGCAGGGCTGCGCGAGATGGGTTCGATATGTTGGACAATGCCGATCTTCAGTTGGGAGAGATTGAGGATGAAAGTGGAGAACCACTCACTTTAACGCATGGAAATTTCCAAAGCTTGATGCAGAACTACGATCGTCGTGTAAGGAAAGACGCATTTCATACCTATTACAAAGCTTATGAGTCCCATCGTTTTACTTATTCCACGCTACTTTCTTCAAGCGTAAAGAAAGATTTATTTTATTCACGGTCGAGGAATTATTCTGGGTATCGAGCCAAAGCTCTATTTTCTGAAAATATTTCAGAAGAGGTTTACGACAATCTCATCGAGTCGGTTCATCAAAATTTAAAACCTCTTTATAAATATTTTGAAATAAGAAAAAAATTATTGGGGTTGGATGAACTGCATATCTACGATTGCGGTGTGCCATTGGTTAAAAATATTAAATGGCATATGCCCTATGAAGAGGCCGTGGAGAAAATTAAAATTGCATTACAACCTCTAGGTGCCGAATACAATGAGTTGGTGGGTAAGGGGCTGTTGCAGGATAGATGGACGGATCGATACGAGAATAAGGGGAAAAGAAGTGGTGCATATTCCTCGGGTTGTTACGACTCCAATCCTTTTATTCTAATGAATTATACCGAAGATAATATAAACAGTGTGTATACCCTGGCGCATGAAGCCGGGCATTCCATGCACTCGTTATACTCAAGAAAAAATCAACCCTATTTATATTCTGACTATACTATTTTTGTTGCAGAAGTGGCGTCCACTTTTAATGAGTCGTTGCTGACAAAGTTTTTTCTGTCGCAGGATATTGACCGGGAAATGCGAGTTTATTTACTTTGTCGTGAAATTGATAATTTTCGTGGTACGCTATATAGGCAAACAATGTTTGCAGAATTCGAGCACAAAGTTTATAAGGCCGCAGAGAATAATCAGCCTTTAACGATTGAAACTTTTCAGGAAATTTATAAAGGCTTGCTGGACCTTTATTTTGGCCCAGGTTTGGTGCTAGACGACTGCCTTTCACTGGAGTGCTTTAGAATTCCTCACTTCTATTTCAGTTTTTATGTGTATAAATACGCAACGGGAATCTCAGCAGCATATGCATTGGCAGATCGCGTGCTTTCCGGAGGAGATAAGGAACTGGATGATTATCTCAATTTTCTTAAATCTGGCGGTTCCAAATATCCCATTGACTTGCTAAAAGGTGCGGGAGTTGATATGACTTCACCGGAACCTGTACGCACCGCTCTCTCGAAATTTTCTTCTCTGGTAGATGAGCTTGAAAGTTTGACCCTGGCAAATTGAAAATAAATAAATCTTCTCACTAAAATTTAAGGAAGCTTTTTATAATGCAAATTACCTCGAAATTACCCCCAACCTTTTATAAAGGAAAAGCGTTTTGAGAAAAACAGGCCAGTCCCAAAAAAGTGGCGGAAATAACCAGCGACGGAACCCCAATAACCGTCAGGAAAATTCTTCCTCCAGAAGACCAAATCAAAACTCTAGTTCCGGTAATGGAAACTCGCAATCCAGAAACTCAAGTTCCTCGAATCAAAAGAATTCGAGTGCCAAGAAAAAGGCACTTCATCCTTGGGTTTCTTCCAGTCCCGCTTCTTCACAAGCATTGACATCGCATATTTCGATGGTTAGTAAAAACCAGTCGGGAAACGGTGGCAATAATCGCAATAAACCCCAAGGGCAGAAAAGAAGGAATCCTTCTCGCCCGCAACGGGACAATGCGAATAATGCCGGGGCAAGACCAAAGCATAATTATGATAGGCCAAAACAAGGAAGTGGTCGAAACACAGCCAATACAAATACTTCAGCAGAAACGAGTCGGGCACCCTCATCAGGTTCTGAGAAAAAATTATCAGGAAGCCTGGACGCGTTCAGTTTGTTTTGTGCATATCATTTGGGCATTGGCCCGAATAAGGAATACAAGCCCTCAAATATCAACGAGGTCGCAAGGCGTTTTGGGCAAGATCAAGGGGTTGTTAAGCAGGCATTGAAAGAATGTAATATGGACTCAGCATCCTTGCTTGATAAGGATTTCGATATGGCTCTGGCGCAATTGGATATACAAGTGGCTCCAGAGGGCATCGATAAAATGGAACTTGCCAAATCGATATATGAAGATTTTCTGGAAGCACCCAATGTGAAAAGGGATTGGAAAAAAATTATCGAAGAAGATCGTAAAGAAAATAGAAAAGTCTTTGGCTAACTTTAGTTGATCATTTGCTGCAACTGGAGTGTTGTCGTGTCAAGGTGTGGTAGTCTCGGTTTGTAGACGTTTTGTTCTGTCGTCTGTCAATACGCTTCCTGTGGGTACTCTTCGGAAGTTTAGTCCTTTTTGTATTATCTGGTCCTGAATTTTTTTAACTCTCCTATTTGAGCATTTCAAGTCGTTCATTAAAATTGAAAATGCGAACAACTCTCCCTCTTTAGACTCAAAAAATCCTGATAATGTGCTGACAAAATTTAATGTTCCTGTCTTCACCCGTGCTTTGCTTGAGCTTTCGACCCTCTTCATTCTATTCTTAACATTTCCATCGACACCCATTACCCCCAAGGCAGACACAAACTCAGGATAAACACTCAAATCATTTTTTACGTTTCGCAAAATATCTACCATGATTGCCGGTGACAGGCGGTTTTGGCGAGATAGGCCTGACCCATCAAATATTTTGTATTGGTTGGGTTCATACCCCAGTTGTTTCATATATTCTTCAAAGACGCTCAGTCCTTTTTGGGTGGACCCAGGCTGCCCAAGATGTTCAGCTCCAATTGTTTTTAGTATTTGTTCAGCAACGAAATTATTGCTGAATTTGTTCAAGCCACGTAGAGCCAGTGCCAGAGGTTCGCCTTCATGAGCATGAAGCTCCACGGCATTTTCTGGTAATGAGCCTTCCTGCAATTTTCCACCAAACTTTATTCCAGAAAGTCCAAGGTATGATTTAAAAACATTCAATGCGTATTGAGCTGGATTAGTAATATTTAAGAAATATTGAGCGCGAGGTTGCCCCAGATTGATTCCTCCTGAAATCGTAATCAGGTCATGGCCTTCCTTGTCGACACGGTTTACAATCAATCGATTACGTCTTCCTGGTTTCAATGTTCGGGCCTTATTTTCCAGTTTGATGTAATCGTTTTCAGGTTCGATTACAATTTCTGGGCGATCTCCGGCTTTTTTCCCGGGACTCACATAAACTTTTATCGTATTAAAATTAAATGATAGAGCACCGAGAGGCGCTTCATATGCCTGTGCTCCTGGATTCTTAATCCAGGTTTTTACCCGCATTCGATCATCGAAAAAAGAACTATCTGCAATTATATTCCCAGTAATTTTTTTTATTGGGAGATTCCTCAATTCATTTACCAATAGCCACAATTGTTCTGTGACTAGTTTGGGATCGCCGGATCCCTTAATATAAAGGTTGCCCTTAAGTGTCTGATTTTCCAGAATGCCATCGGTATAAATCCGGGTCGTGTATCGATAGTTAGAGCCAAGGTATTTTAATGCCACGGCAGTGGTGAGGATTTTTGCATTGGAAGCTGGGATAAATAACTGGTTGCTGCGGATTTCATATAATGTTTCTCCGCGGTCCAGTGAATAAATTTTTACACCGAATTTATTTTTTCGAAGACAGGAATTGGAAAGTAACTTGGTTACCGATCGTCGAAACGAATTAACGCCCTCTTCATCAACCCCAGCAAAAGAAAGGGGTGGAAGGGAAACGAAAAAAACAGCGAGGAGAATAAAAATTAGCAGAGTGTTATAAATATTTCTTGTCATTGATGGAAATTCTACTCTGTAAAAATAAATTTTACAATTGACAATTGGCTCTGGATTAGGGAATCTAGGTTTTATTCCAACTTCCCTTGTTAAATAAAGGAATCCCTCCATGATAAATTTTACACATATCAAATACGGTGTGCTGGTGGCTGTCATTGCCATTCTATATGGTGGCTTGATGGGGTTGTCTTTTGGCTGCTGTGAAGAAGATATTAAGAAGACTTTGAATAGCAGTGCACAAGAAGCCATGGCGGCAAAATATGAAGGAGATCAGGCCAAAGCAGATAAGGTTGTAAAAAAATCTTGGGTTTATATGAAACGGGCTCATTTACATTCGCAGACGATGGGTGTTATCAGTATTGCGTTTTCATTACTTGTGGCCTGGCTGGCATACCCCGCTAAAGCCCAGTTGGCAATATCTTTGCTCAGTGGGTTTGGCTCTTTGGGATATGGCCTTTTCTGGATGCTTTCCGGATTTCTGGCGCCCGGAATGGGGTCCACTGGAGCGGCGAAAGAATCAGTAGGTTTGATCGCCCAAGCGTCTGGCGGTGCATTTTTTGTGTCAGGATTAGTTTTGTTCGCTATTCTTATTTATAGAATGTTTGTGACTAAAAATTTAACTGAGAGTAACTAAAATTTTATGAATTACGATTTGGTAGGTATTGGAAATGCGTTGGTGGATATTGAAGTTCAGGTAGACGATGCCTTCATCGAGCAAGCGTCAGTTACCAAGGGCGGAATGACATTGTCTTCAATTGAAGACCAAAATAAAATCTTGGGATATTTGCAATCCAAGCCAAAGAAAATTTCTTCGGGTGGTTCTGCTGCAAATACTGTGCATGGAGCCAGTGTGCTGGGTGCAAAGTCTTATTACCTGGGGCGCGTTGCCAATGACGCCCACGGAAAACATTATACCGAGGATATGAAAAACTGTGGAGTGGGTTTCAGCGGACCGGGAGCCGACGATGAAGGGACAGGCACTTGTGTAATTCTCATCACTCCGGATACAGAAAGAACCATGTTGACGAACTTGGGCGTATCTTCCTCTCTCCACCCGGATAATGTGGATGAAACCATTGTGAAAAATTCGCGTGGGGTTTATGTTGAAGGGTACTTGTGGACAGGAGATGAAACCCGAGAAGCGGGGTTGCACATGGCAAAAATTGCAAAGAAAGAAGGTATCCCTGTTTCTTTTACTTTGAGTGATGCTTTCGTTGTCAATTCATTCAAGGAAAGCCTTGTTGATTTCATTCAATGGAATGTAGATATTCTTTTTTGTAACGAGGTGGAAGCTCAGGCAATGACGGGAGAGGATGATTCCTTAAAGGCATTTAAAAAATTGCAGGCTATGGTTGATACCGTATTTTTAACATTGGGTTCTAAAGGTTCTCTTGCTGGTAAAAGTGGTGGTGAGCCTGTGCAAGTAAAAACATTTCCAGTCACGGCGGTGGATACAACAGGTGCGGGAGACCTTTTTGCTGCTGGTGCACTATATGGAGTGTTGGGAAATCATTCTTTGGAAGAATCAGCTATTATTGGTTCTTATTGTGCCGCGCAAGTGGTGTCTCATTTGGGTGGGCGGCTTCCGCTTCATTCTCACACCGATGCCTCAAAAATTCTCTCGGATTATAAAAAACTCTATCCCAATGGGGGTGCATGATGAAACGAGTTATTGTTTTTATTTTGGCCGCGTTAATATTTCCGCTGTGGGCAGGTTGTGCTTCGGTAGGCAAGGATTTTGACAGTGAAAAAGTTAAGAACATTCAAAATAATGTTACAACCCAGGTGGAAATTGTCGATTGGTTTGGTGTTCCTTTCAAAGAAGGAAGTGAAAATGGATACACCATGTGGACCTATCAGATTGATAAATGGAAGGCCGTAGGCGATGCGGAATCGAAAGGCCTCGTAATACTTTTCGACGATCAAAATAAAGTCAAAGCCTACCGCTACGAATCCAATTACTAGCGGCGAGCCACCGCTGGCATAAGGTCTATTCCCGTAAAGTTAAAATTGATTGTTGAGCTTTTTACTTTGGGTTCCTCCTTACTTTTCTGTAATAAAATATGCGAAAAATTTCCCTCATTGTCTACGACTTCGATGGAACTCTAGTAGATACGCTCTTCGATATTGCTGATTCTGTCAATCTTGCTTTGGCTGATTTGAATCTTTCGCAATTACCTCGTGAAACCATCCGCAAATATGTTGGTAAAGGTGTCGAACGTTTGATGATGCAAACTCTGGATGGAACCGGATTCAAAGATATCCCTCAAGCGGTGGATCTATTTAAAAAACATTATTCTAAAAATCTGGTTAACCACACGGATTTTTACCCACACGGCAGGGAAATTCTCGATCATTTTAAAAGTAAAAAGCAGGCGATTTGTTCCAACAAACCGGAAGGCTTCGTGCGCCAGATTCTGGAGTCATTGAATTCCCTGAAATCATTCGATGCCATTATTGGCGGCGATAGCGTGAAATCTAAAAAACCCGATCCCGAAGGCCTGAACCTTATTTTAAAGCAGTTAGGTGTGTCGCTGGAGGATGCGGTTTTGATTGGCGACAGTCCCGTGGATATAGAGACAGGAAAGCGGGCAGGGGTTCACACCTGTGTTGTGAATTATGGATTGGGTTTTGCCGATGAAATAGCCGCCGCAGGGCCAGATTGTTCTATTGATTGCCTTTCTGAGCTAAAAGATATTTTTCATTAGCAGGAGGTACGTTTTGTCCCAGACAGGTCAGTTTCCAACTTTAACCTAGCTGTTTCCTCCCTCTGGCGTTAGCCAGTTGACTTTATATCAGGTAGTTCCTACAATGCCTCCTTTCTATGGAACCCAAAGACATTAAAAACATTTATCTTATCGCGATTTGTGGCACAGGTATGGCCGCACTTGCCGGATTGCTCAAAAAGGCTGGACACCATGTGACCGGGTCGGATGCCAATATTTATCCGCCCATGAGCACCCTCCTGGAAGATGCAGGTATTGAAATTTATCCTGGCTATAAAAAGGAGAATATTTCTAAAGATATCGATCTGGTGATTGTCGGCAATGCTGTTTCCAAAACCAATGAAGAGGTGCAGGCGGTTTTAGAAGCAGGCATTTCGTATACTTCGTTTCCCGCTGCGCTCTCTCAATTTTTTCTGGAAGGCAGAAAATCTCTTGTGGTGACAGGGACTCATGGCAAAACGACAACGAGTTCTTTATTGAGTTGGGTCCTTGAATCGGCGAATAGAAAACCAGGGTTTATGGTTGGCGGTTGGTTGAAAAATTTTGATACCAACCATCAGGTTCCTCTGGGTGAATTTTTTGTGACCGAAGGGGATGAATATGACAGCGCCTTTTTTGATAAAGGCCCGAAATTTCTTCATTATCGGCCCGATGCCTCTATATTAACCAGCATTGAATTTGATCACGCAGATATTTTTAATGATTTAGATCAGATCAAAAAAGTATTCCGAGATTACGTTAAGCTAATTGAGCCTGACGGGGTTATTCTGGTGAAATCGGATGATAATAATATTCGCGATGTTATGAAATCGGCCGCATGTAATATTGAAACCTATGGGTTTCAGGAGGGTGCCGATTGGCGGATCGAAAGCTATCGATTTGAGAAGGGATTCGGTCATTTTTCCTTATCATTTAAAAAAGAACCTCGTGGTGATTTTGAATTGGCGATGATCGGTCGACATAATGTGGAAAACGCCGCGGCAGTTGCCGGGCTATGTTTAAATCTTGGCCTTACAACAGATGAAATAAATACTGCATTTAAAACTTTCAAAGGGATCAAGCGCAGGCAGGAAATTGTCGGGGAGAAAAATGGTGTGACGGTCATTGATGATTTTGCACATCACCCTACAGCTATTGGTTTGACAATTGATGCGGTCAAAGAGGCTTATCCCGAACAGCGGGTTTGGGCGGTTTTTGAACCCCGATCAGCAACGTCACGACGAAAAATCTTTGAAGAATCTTTTCCAAAAAGTTTTTTAAAAGCAGACCGTGTGGTTTTTGCTGAACCGTTCGCTCCAGAAAAATTAAAGCAAGATGAGCGTCTTGATGTGAAGACTGTGGTGGATACAATTTGTAACTTGGGGGGAAAGGCTGATTTTATCCCTCAAGTAGATGATATAGTAGAGTTTATAATCAAAAACTCAAATCCAGGCGATGTCGTTCTAGTCATGTCGTCTGGAGGCTTTGGTGGAATCCACCAGAAAATATTAGAGGGTTTATAGAATCCTATGGAATTCGGCCGGTCTAAAAAATAAATGGATAAGAAATACTACGGGCAAATAAAGTTAGGTCTGATCCAAAGAGGTTTGACCATTCCAACGCTTTTACAAGGACTGTCAGAAGTATCACGAGGGCTATGTTCTGCGGAGTCCGGCGAAGAAGTAACCTTGGCTCTAGCTGAGGACTTTATTGTAAAAACTACACTGAATCCTCCAGATAAAGATGGCCCCAAATTAATATCCCAACAAGACAGGCTGCGATTGTATATGGAGGAAGGTGAAACGGATGTAAGTATTATTCCTGTTCCCGAGTTCCTCAAACAGCAACTAAAAAGGCGTACTCCGGTATCAGAAAACATTTGTCTTGATGGATATTGCTTCAATGTTTTTCTTCGAGCAATAGGGAAAGGGAAAAAGTTGAGCATGCCCATTGAAGCCATTCTTTCGGTCATTCAAGCGGCGTTTGAGGAGGGTGCAGCAGACCTGGTTCAATTAAATATGGATTACAGTAATGATGATGACAGGGGATTTCAAAGATTAGCCCCGTTAGTAGAAGCCATTAAAAAGCGCTTCAATACTTTTGTTGCTTTAAAAGGATTTCCTCCATTAGATAAAAACACCATCGACCATGTTTATGCATCGGGGTTTGATATCGTAAATTTTCCGCTGGGTGGATTTTATGGAACTGTGAAATCAAAAAAGATCATGGGTGCGGAAAAAATTTATGAGGCCTTGGAATATGCGTCAAGCGTGTTCTCGCCCGGAACGGTTTGGACAGACTTGAACCTGAACCCCGGCTCTCAGGATCAACTAAAAGAAGGGATAGATCGATTGACCGATTCGGGAATCATTCCGTTGATTTTATTGCAGCGGGATAGTGTGGCAGAAACTTCGAGCTATTCCAATTTGGTAGAACTTGCGGAGCATATGGATCAAGCCATTCAACGCAATGGATTACCTCTCAAATGGTTGTATCCCGCCTGCCGGTTTTTGAGTCCTCTCGACACCCGATTTTTCACGGAAGATCCTTTGACGGCAAGGCTCGCTGTTACCCCGGTTTATCGTTCTGGGCTTGGCAAAAGAACTTCAGCAGGGTTTGCCGCTATCCGCCGAAAACTGCGCATTCGAAATGTGAGTGATTCTTTTGAATCTGCGGGGTTATAGCCAATCTAAAAAGTTTGAAATATTTTCTACTATCAGACGACCAATACCTCAGAGCGATGATTTTCAACTTTTACTGGCACAAGTATTAGCCCTTTGTTAGGCTGTAACTATGGATGACAAGGTAAAATTTCAGGCAAAAATCCCGGAAGTTCCTCTCAAAGAACTCGAGACCTTATGGCTGCAAGTGGGGGGCACACTCTGTAACCTGGAATGTACTCATTGCTTTATCAGTTGTGGGCCAAAGAATGAAACCATCGCAATGATGACCCTCGCGCAAGTGGAGGAAAGATTGCGAGAGTCCCGTGAGTTGGGAGTGAAGGATTACTATATAACAGGCGGTGAAGTTTTTATTAATCCAGAAATTTTTGAAATCCTCGAAGCTATTTTAAGTTACGGCCCTCTTGATGTGCTCACGAATGGAACGCAAATCACGCCCGAAAAAGCGCATAGGCTAAAAGCCATGCAAGAGGCATCTGAAAACCCTCTTAGATTTCGAGTTAGCATGGAGCATTTTGACGAAGCTAAGAACGATGAAATTAGAGGAAAGAATGCTTATCGCAAGGCCATTGCTGGAATAGCATGTCTTGCTGATGCAGGGTTCTCCCCTATACTTACCGTGACGCGGACCTGGGAAGAAAAGCTCGAATCAAAAATGGAATCAGAGTTCATAGCGTTTCTCCGCAAAAATGGCGTGCAAAGACCGCAAATTAAAATCCTGCCAGGATTTTTATTAGGCCAGCTAGCTGAAAATGAGCGGAATTATTCTCAAGAAGAATATGTGACGGAAAAGTGTTTTGATAATTTTGATATCACTCAATTGCAATGTGCTACATCTCGTATGGCAACGGGCGATGGAGTTTATGTTTGTCCCATTTTGGTTGATAACCCTTCAGCAAGAATGGGAGATACGATTGGTCAGACGACTCGACCGTTTCCTTTATCCCATTCTGCCTGCTACACTTGCCGAGTGACAGGGATGACCTGTAAATCCTCCTCTTAAAATAAGGTAGATTATGGCTTTATTACATTCCATGATGGTGCCGTTGGGGACCCCTGCGATTGATTTTAATTTGCCCGGAGTTGATGGTAAGACCTATTCCCTCGACAGCTTTTCAGAAGATCAGGTGTTAGTAATTATATTTATGTGCAACCATTGCCCGTACGTTAAAGCAGTTATTCAACGGCTGATTGAGTTGCAAGAAGAGGGACTAAACAAGGGTGTTCGATTCGTGGGTATTAATTGTAACGATGCAGAAAAGTATCCGGATGATTCTTTTGAAAGTATGGAAAGTGTTGCGAATGAATGGCGTATGAATTTCCCCTATTTGTTTGATGAGTCGCAAACAGTGGCAAGGAAATATGATGCTGTGTGCACACCCGATATTTATGTTTATGGTAGTGAGAGAAAGTTGCTTTATCGAGGGCGGATCGATGATAACTGGGAAAGCGAAGAACAGGTCACGCAACGCGATTTAAAAAAAGCCATCGAATGTATTCTTACCAATCAGGATATTTCCATGGAGCAAATTCCATCAATGGGATGTTCTATAAAATGGAAAGTATCTTGAAGGAGATTTAATGGAAGCTTTAAAAAAATGGTTGTTCATATTTGCTGCGGTTGTGTTTCTCGGTTCGATGTTTGCCGACAAAATTCTTTCTTTTTATATTGATTGGTTGTGGTTCGGGAGTCATGGCATAACCTCGGTTCTTTGGACCGTTCTGATTTCTCAGTTTGGATTGGGGTTTTTGGTCGGTATCTTGTTCTTTGTGGCAACATATGGGGTTTTGATGCGGGTGTTCAAAAAGACATCACATCTTCCAATATTGTTGTCCGATCAGGTTCGACGTGAAGTCCCTTTGCTGGACATCTTGGCAGAAAACCTAAAACTACTCATTGTTGCCGCCCCCTTGGTTCTAGCAGTTATGACCGGTTTGGTCATGGCTCAGCAATGGGAAGTTGTTCTCCAGTATCTCAATTCTTCTTCTTTTGGTCAGGTGGATCCCATATTCGGGAAAGATGTGTCTTTCTATATTTTTACCCTGCCATTCTGGCTGATGATTAAATCGCTGATTTGGGAAACCATGATTGTGATTACACTCGGGGTGGGTTTGATTTACTTTTTTAAGCGCTTTGTCTATGTCAGCCCTACGGGTGTTGTTCTTCTTCCGGAAGCAAGAAGAACTCTTTCGGGATTGGCTGGTTGTTTTTTTCTTCTTCTGGCCAGTGAGTTTTATCTTCAGCGTTATGAATTGCTGACAAAAGGAAATACTTTAATTGCAGGTATAGGGTTTTCAGATGACTATGGGTCGATTCCCATTCTATACGTTTTGATGCTTGTTTCATTTATTGGTGCGGTGGTTTCTTTTTTTGGTCTCATTAGACCGGGTATGAAAAAAATTCTTATCTCTGTAGTTGCTCTGGTAATAGTTTATTTTGTGGGAAATGTTTACCCAAAAATACTACAGAAATTTGTGGTAGCCCCAAACGAGTTAATAAAGGAAGAACCCTATATAGAACGCACTATTGCAGGAACGTTGAATGCTTTTGGGCTAAGCGAAACGAAAGCTCATGGGCTTTCCGGTTCAGAATCGTTAACGGCTGAAAGCGTCCGCAAGAACGATGCCACTATAGAAAACATAAGATTGTGGGATCAGGAGCCGCTTCTGGATACGCTGGGTCAGATTCAAGAAATACGCACCTACTACCAGTTCCAATCTGTAGATAATGGTCGTTATCATATTAATGGGAAATACCGCCAGACATTATTATCTCCTCGAGAGTTATTATCTTCTAATCTGCCAAACCGAACCTGGATCAATGAACACCTGACATTTACTCATGGCTATGGTGTTTCGCTTAGCCCGGTCAATCAGGTGACCCCGGAAGGGTTGCCCGTTCTCTTTATTAAAGATATTCCCCCTCAGTCCAATGTAGATTTGAAAGTTGAGCAGCCCGAGATATATTTTGGGGAATTGGCTAATGATCATGTTTTTGTAAACACGGGAACGAAGGAGTTTGATTATCCTGAGGGAGAAAAAAATGTTTATAAAAATTATGCAGGTAAAGGTGGTTTTCCGGTTGGATCTTTTTTAAATAAAGTGGTTCTCGCAGCACGGTTTAAAACCCTTAAAATTTTATTTTCAGATGACATCGAAAATGAGAGCCGGGTCTTGATGTACCGGAATATCACAGACCGGGTTCAGAAAGTCGCACCTTTCCTGAAGCTGGACAATGATCCTTATCTGGTGATTTCTGAAGGCCGATTGATATGGCTTTACGATGCTTATACGGTTAGTAACCGATACCCTTATTCTCAGCAAATACCTAGGTTTGGTAACTATGTGCGAAACTCAGTAAAAATATCCATTGATGCTTATGATGGTTCGATGAGTTTTTATATTTCAGATCAATCGGATCCAATTATTAAGACTTATCAGAATATTTTTCCGGATTTGTTCCAAGACTTATCGAAAATGCCAGAGGATTTGCGAGGTCATATTCGATATCCTTCCGACTTGTTTTCGATCCAGACTTTTATCTATGCGACCTACCATATGGAACGACCACAGGTTTTTTATAATAAGGAAGATCAGTGGGAAATTCCGGAAATAGATGGCCGCGTCATGCAACCTTATTACACAATTATGAAGCTTCCTGGCGAGGAAAAGGAAGAATACATCCTCATGGTTCCATTCACTCCGCGAGGTAAGAGCAATTTGTCGGCATGGATGGTGGCCCGTAGTGATGGTGAGAATTATGGCAAGCTAGATGTTTATAAGTTCCCAAAACAAAAATTGGTTTACGGCCCCAGTCAAATTGTTGCGCGTATCAATCAGGATGCGGAAATATCTCGACAGATTTCATTGTGGGATCAACGAGGCTCGAGTGTTATCCAGGGAACCTTGCTTGTAATACCCATAGAAGAGTCTCTGGTTTATGTCCGTCCGCTTTACTTGAAAGCCGAT
>JAJDAV010000098.1 GCA_029261695.1 Nitrospinaceae bacterium
TCATTTAGATCGACTTTGTAATCTAGCTCGTCGCGTTTCGCAAAATCTTTAACGATGAGGCTGCTGATGTGGTTGATTTTATCTCGGCTTATTTTCATAGTATTTTTATAAAATTAATCCTCGTTCTCGTACTAGTTTTGATTTGACCATTTGAAAAACCCGGCCATAGTCCATCATACTTCTTTCGTATTCTTCCGTTTTGGATTCAAGAAGGGTTTTAACTTCTTCATTTAAAAGGTCTTCAACCATTAAATCTTCAGTAATTATTCCAGAAACGATAGTTTCAAGTTTATCTGTAGTTTCTTCCCATATAATCAGATCTTTATCTATTAAAGACCGGACAATTCTTTTGGATAATGTTTCTATAAATTCTTTAGTTATTCGCATAATTTTTTAAGCACTAAACTCCGCTCTTTTTTTCACCCAATAATAAAAAACAATGATTATCTGTTACTCGCACATCAACTATTGGAGTGCCTGTTTGGTTGATTTCCTGCACTACTTTATTAAACATAGCCTCAATTGCTTTGGCACCTTCTTCAGAAATATCCAATACCCTAATGCCCGTCACTTTTTGATCAGAACTATGCATAAAACCGTAAATTAAATACCGTTATTGAGATTAGAAGCTTTCTCATTGATAAAAAAGGGGGAATTAGTTTCACTTGCTTCTAAATAAAGGCATTATCGCTTATTTATTTTATCGAATCAATATTTATTGGATTTGGAAGAGCAAAACCTCTCCGGCCCCTGCTGTTTTTTTTAATTTAGAATTTGGGATTAGAAAGCCTATTGAATTCGCCCAACTAATTGAGTATATTGGCACTTATAATACAGATCGAATACACACAAAATGTTGCGGGAACCATCTATTTATTAAGGATTCCGCGCTTTTTTTTTGAATCTCATAAGGTCTAAGCGAGAATAAAACGTGGTTAAAGAAGTTAACTTTACTGAAAAAGTCCCCATAAGCCATCACCTCATTGAAATAAAAAACAGGGTGATTCAGGTTGGTATAGTTGTTGCGTTATTTTTTGGGTTATGTTTTTACTTCATAGAAATCTTACTTTTATGGCTTGAAGATCCCCTTCCAAAACAGTTTGCCGAACTAACCTTTATTACACCCACCGAACCTTTTTTTACAAATATGAAGGTTTCATTTATGGGGTCGGTTTTTATTTCCATGCCATGGATCCTTTACCATTTATGGGGATTCATTGCTCCGGGGCTAAAAGTAAAGGAAAAGAAAATTACGGCCATGTTTGTCTTTTCTGGAACCGCATTTTTTCTTTTTGGCGGGATATTTTGTTATTTTCTTGTTCTTCCTCTGGGTCTTAAATTCTTATTGGCCTACGGTTCTAGTTTTTGGAAGATGCAGGTCACCATTGGTTTTTATTTTTCCTTTGTTGTAAAGCTCATCATGGCATTTGCATTTGCATTTCAAACTCCATTAATCATGGTGCTTTTAACCAAGTTTGGAATCATTAACACTGTCAAAATGAAGCTGTATCGTAAGTGGGCTTTTTTGGGTACATTTGCCTTAGCTGCCGTTTTAACACCTCCCGATATCATTACCCAAGTGCTTTTGGCTTTTCCTCTTTATTGTTTGTATGAGTTTGGAATTGTAGTTTCCCGATTTTTTGAAAATCCGAAAAATAGAGAAATGGCAATCAGGCAAATGCAGGCAGAAGCAGAAGCTAGAAGGGCTGCCAAAGAAGCCGCCACCATGGCAGCTGAAAAAAGAAAAACTGCTGCAAAACAATCTAAAAAATCTCGAAAAGTAGCTCGCTAAAATTAGATAAGAAAAACGAGTATTGTAGTTACTCGCGGGTAATTCGTTAGTATTAAATATTTGGCAATGGAACAGCCAATGCTGAAGAATATTGCAGGGACCAGCGATCCTGAGATTCTTAATAAAGCTGCCGATATAATTCCCATTCCTAAATAACCAATCCCCCAACTAAAATTAATAAAGCTGTATAAGATCCCGTTTCCTGCAACAGCCATATCCTTATTTTTTATTAGAGTATTTAATACATAACCAGTTATAAAAACCTGACTTATTACTGGATATAAAAAACCGTCTATCATTAGACTTACAAGGCTGTATTCCACCGGCATTCTTAGTTCGGCCCCTGAAAAAAGAACGTTTTCTGCCAGTCCGGTTTTTACAATTATTGCATCAGTAGCGATCACCATTAATACAGGGGTGATTCCAATGCCAACTCCGAGATAGACATTCTTAGGGTGGATATTTTTTAATCCAACTTTAGACAGTTTTAATCTTCCTGTTAAACACAAAAAGCTAAGGGTTAAAGTGAAAAAAATGAAATTCCAAATACCATAGAGCATGCTATTTGCGGATAGAAAAGCTTGGGACAGGGGAAAACAAACTAAAAAATAGGCAAAAAGAATAAGGATGAGAATCGGGATTTCTGCTCGATCAGATGTATTATCGGCAGAAGAGGGCAATATAAAGCTTGGGGGTTAATCGACCGTTGCAGATATCGGTGAGGAGGCGCCGGAGATATTAGCCGGGTTGGCTGTCTTTTCACCGCTGATATGGGGAGCTAGTGTAGAACCGCCGCTGATATGATTCGCAGCCTCTTCTTTCGTATCATACAATTCGCCCTTGATATAATTTGCATTTATATAAAGACCGCCAAAAATCAAAGCAGAGAGTAGGCAGGATTCAAGAAATATGTTTTTCCACATAAGAGGTTGGTTTTCCTAAGGTTTCAACATTAATATTGTAGATTTTTTTTTCTTTGATTTCAATTAATTAAGGTCTAAAGAGCCATTTCCTTTACTTTTGTTGACAAAATTAGATTGTTTATTTAGTATCGCTTTTAGGTTAAAGTAGCTTCGGAATATGATCCCGCCGGGACAAGAAGACCAAATGCCCGCCCCTGAAAATAATGCGGTCTGATTAATTATTTACAATAAATTTCAAGAATAAAATAATGGAAAAAATAGCCATTGCTTCGGATCATGGAGGATTTGAGCTTAAAGTTAGTGTGATTGCCTCCCTTCTTAATAAAGGTTGGGAAGTTGATGATTTGGGTCCTGCCAATACGGATTCTGTCGACTATCCAGATTATGGAATCAAACTTGCCGAGTCTATCTTAGATAAAAAAGTGGAAAGAGGAATCGTGATTTGTGGGACGGGAGTAGGGATGTCGATTGTGGTTAACAGATTCCCAGGAATTCGCGGAACCCTTTGTTCAGACGTTTATACCGCCAAAATGTGTCGTGAACACAATGATTCAAACATTCTTATTATGGGGGGTAGGGTCATTGGCGAAGGATTAGCCTCTGAAATTGTGGATACTTGGTTGAACACTCCATTTGAAGGCGGGCGTCATCAAAGACGTCTTGATAAAATAAATGAAATTGATGCACACTTAAAATCCAAATCATCGGGTGAAACCCGGTAGAAACTAAGTTGGAGGAATTAACATTGTCACTTGCTGAATTTGATCCTGAAATCGCTCAATCTATTAAAGATGAAACGGAGCGTGAAAATAACACTCTTGAGATGATCGCGTCGGAAAATTTTGTCAGCCGCGAGGTACAAGAAGCGCAAGGTTCCGTTATGACCAATAAATATGCCGAAGGTTATCCAGGGAAACGGTACTATGGGGGGTGTGAATTTGTAGATGTTGCTGAAAGTTTGGCAATTGAAAGAGCAAAAAAAATATTTTCAGCCGACCACGTAAATGTTCAACCCCACTCGGGTTCTCAGGCTAACATGGCTGTCTATCATGCTGTCTTGGAGCCGGGGGATACGATATTGGGAATGAATCTTTCTCACGGTGGACACCTTACTCACGGTTGTCCGGTCAACTTTTCTGGCTATACCTACAATGTTGTTGCTTATGGAGTTAATGAAGAAACAGAACTCTTAGACTATGAAGAAATAAGAAAGCTTGCCAAAGAAAACAAGCCAAAGTTGATTGTAGCCGGTGCCAGCGCTTATCCTCGAATTATTGATCCGGTTAAGTTTCGCGAAATAGCAGATGAAGTCGGTGCAAAAATAATGACGGATATCGCACACCCTGCCGGACTTGTAGCTGCGGGGTTATACCCATCTCCCGTGCCATATTCAGAATTTGTGACAACTACCACCCATAAAACCTTGCGTGGCCCTCGTGGAGGAATGATTCTTTGTAAAGAGGAGTATGCCAAGGATGTTAATAAGAAAATTTTCCCTGGGATTCAGGGCGGGCCTTTAATGCATGTCATTGCTGCAAAGGCAGTAGCTTTTAAAGAAGCTCTGAGTAGCGATTTCGTTACCTATCAAAAGCAGGTTATAGCTAATGCTAAACATCTTGCTAAATTCCTGAGCGACAATGGAATAAAAATTGTCAGTGGTGGCACAGATACCCACCTGATGCTTCTCGATCTTAGACCTCAGGATGTAACGGGAAAAGCTTTTGAAGAGGCTTTGGAAAGAGCGGGTATTACCGTTAATAAAAATACTATCCCATTTGAAACTCGAAGTCCCTTTGTAACCTCGGGTGTGCGTATCGGAACACCAGCTTTGACCACCCGTGGAATGAAAGAAAAAGAAATGGAACAGATTGGTGCCATGATCGTTCAAACCTTGGAAAAAATCGAGGATGAGGCTTTTCATAAAGAAACCCGTAAAAAAGTTCGTGACCTCTGTGACCAATTCCCACTCCATTCAGAATTAACTAGTAAATAAATATGAAATGTCCCGGTTGTTCTGGAATGGAAAATAAGGTTATCGATTCCCGCTTGAATAAAGAGGGAAACGTAATTCGTAGAAGACGAGAATGTTTAAGTTGTGCTGACCGTTTTACCACCTATGAAAAACTGGAACGTTCTCTTCCTCTACTCATTAAAAAAGATGGTCGGAGAGAAGAGTTTGATCGTGAAAAGATCATCTCGGGTGTGAGAAAGGCCTGTCAAAAACGGCCTGTAAGTACTAAAGATATTGAAGATCTCGTCGATCGAGTAGAGCAGTACCTTCAAGAATTAGGCGAGAAAGAAATCCACGCTGTTAAAGTAGGCGAAAAAGTCATTCAGGAAATCTATAACCTGGATGATGTTGCATATGTCCGTTTTGCATCCGTTTACCGGTCCTTCAAGGATGTGAATGAATTCATGGTCGAATTGAAGGAAGTCCTGAAAAGCAAAGACACTACCAAACCCCCCGATCAGTGGCAGTAATCACAACTCCAACTTAATTTTCCTCCTGTTTTCCACCTCTGCGACGAGCAGTTGAATCCTTTAAAACAAAATGTTACGATACATTCTTCAATTTATAATGTAGGTTTGTTGCCCCTATTTAAGGCCCAATGGATAAAATTTCGTTCAATATCGCTTTATTCAGTTATCTACTGGCTTCTTTAGGATATTTCGTCTACCTCGTGTACCGCCGTCCTTTGGTTTCAACTTTGGCGGGCGGATTGGTAGCTTTGGGTTTGTTTGCCCAAACTATTTCAATTGGGGTCAGATCAAGCATGACAGGGCATGGGCCTTACACCACCTCTTATGAAGTGGCAATGTTTCTGGCCTGGTTTATGGTTGTTATTTATCTCCTCACGGAGTGGAAATATAAAATTAAAGACCTGGGAGCATTTGTTATTCCCTTGGTCTTTCTGGTTATGTTGGTTTCGGTTTTTTTGTCAAAAGATGCCGGACTCGTTCCCGAATCTGAAGTTAGATTCTGGTTGACGATGCATAGAACGCTTTCTCTTATAGGCTATGCAGCGTTCTCAATCGCATTTGCGGCTGGGATCATGTATTTAATTCAGGAACATCAGGTTAAAACTAAAAAACTCGGCATCATGTATTTTCGCATGCCATCATTGGAAGTTTTGGATGACCTTAATTTCAAAGTCATCACAATAGGTTTCCCCCTATTCACGTTGGGGTTTATGACAGGGTCGATCTGGAATACCAAAATGGATCAGGCTTTTTTCTCATGGGATTTGGCAAAGACAATGCCCATGGTTATGGTCTGGTTGATTTATGGATTAGTGTTTTTTGGAAGAATGGCTACAGGCCTTAGAGGTAAAAAGGCTGCGCAAGGTGCGATCTTAGGATTTGTCGCAGTAATTGGATCTTTTTTTCTACATATTTAACATATGACTTCTGGACCAAATTTAATTCTAGTTGGGGTGAATCACAAGACGACCCCTGTTGAAATTCGAGAAAAGCTGGCTTTCAGTCAGGTGAAGCTCGAGGCTTCTCTGGAACAACTGGTTTCAAGTCCAGAAATCACAGAGAACATCATTCTGTCCACCTGCAATAGAGTTGAGATATATGCGCGGGTAGAAAATACCGATCGGGGCATTCAATTATTGCAGGACTTCATTTGTGATTATCACGGTATTTCCCGAGGTAATCTCGACCAATATTTCTATAGTTATTGTGATAATCAAGCGGTCGAGCATTTGTTTCGAGTCTCATCGAGTCTCGATTCTATGGTCCTTGGAGAAGCGCAGATATTAGGACAGGTTAAAGATGCCTATAGCACAGCCCGTTCTTTTAGTTCCACGGGTATGGTGCTGAACCAGTTATTTGAAAAAGCATTCAATGTAGCTAAAAAAGTTCGTGAAGAAACTGGAATATCCGAAAGAGGTGTTTCTATCAGTTCCGCAGCGGTGGAATTGGCTAAAAAGATTTTTGAGGATTTGGAAAATCACTCCGTAATGCTTGTGGGTACAGGTGAGATGGCTGAGCTTGCCGCAAAGCATCTCATTTCTTATGGGGTCAAAACCGTATATGTTGCGAGTCGCACCTACGAAAGAGCGGCTGCTCTTGCACAAACTCTAAATGGCTGCGCTTTGGATTTCGAGTCTTTTAAAGAAGAAATGCATAGAGCCGATATCATCATCACTTCGACTGCCGCACCGACATTTATTATTGGCAAAGAAATGATGGAAGCTGCCATTCAAAAACGAAAAAACAAACCCATTTTCCTTATCGACATTGCTGTTCCACGAGATATTGCTCCTGAAGTGAATGAACTGGAAAATGTATATTTATATGACATTGACGACCTGCAAAATGTAGTCAATGCCAATATGGAGGAAAGACAGAAGGAAGCAGAAAACGCAATGGATATCATCAAACAGGAGGTCACCAAATTTAACAATTGGTTCTCTACATTAGATGCTGTTCCAACCATTGTAGAAATGCGGAATCGCGCCGAAGAGATGAGAATAAATGAAGTGGACAAGACCTTGAAGAATATGGATCACCTTTCTTCAACCGATAAAGAAGCCATTCAGCAATTAACGCAATCCCTTGTTAATAAAATTCTTCACAAACCCACCATAAATTTAAAAAAGAAAACCCAATCCCAAGATGGTCATATTTATCTAAAGGCCATTCGACACTTATTTCATCTGGATGATTAAATGGAAATTCGCAAAGTAACTATTGGAAGCCGGGGCAGCCCGCTGGCTTTATGGCAAGCTAACTGGGTGAAAGACTTGTTGCAATCGCATCATTCTGATCTCGAAGTAGACATTAAAATAATTAAAACCTCTGGAGACAAGATTCAAGATGTTCCTTTAGCAAAAATTGGAGGTAAGGGGCTTTTTGTAAAAGAGATTGAAGAAGGACTCTTGAAGAAGGAGGTCGATTTTGCTGTTCATAGCATGAAAGATATGCCGATCGAGTTTCCAATTAATCTCTGCATCGCGTGCGTTACAAAACGAGAGAATCCTTTTGATGCTTTGATTTCCAAAAAGGATATTAAGCTCAACGACCTTCCAAAAGGCGCGAAAATTGGAACGGGTAGTTTGCGGAGAATGTCTCAGTTATTACATTATAGACCTGATCTAAATTTGGTTCCTCTTCGTGGCAACTTGGAAACGCGATTGAAAAAATTGGAAACAGAGGGGTTAGACGCAATCATCCTGGCAGCTGCAGGCCTCATACGCTTGGGTTGGAACGATCGTATCAGTGAAATTATTTCGCCAGAAATTTTGTTGCCGGCAATGGGACAGGGTGCAGTAGGAATAGAAACTCGAAAAAATGATGTCGACAACCAAATACTCCTCGCAGACATCGATGATGAAGAAACCCACTATACACTTGATGCAGAGCGTGCGTTGGTCACTGAATTGGAGGGCGGATGTAATGTGCCTATCGGTTCGTATGCCACAATAAGTGGTGATCAAATTACATTGACGGGATTAGTTGCCAGCCTGGATGGTAAAACAATGTACAAAAAAGAATTAACCGACGTGAAGACAAATGCAACTGCTCTGGGTAGAAAAGTTGGAGGCGAACTTATTGAAATGGGCGCCGATCGCATCATGCAGGAAATTCGATCCGAATAACTTCCGATTTATTAGTTGTTTTAAGCAATACCAGCCTATCTTTTGTAAGCATTGCTCAATAAAAAAGACTAATGAAACAATTAGGTAAATCCTTTACCTATGGATTAAAATTATAATCAGTTATAAATGAAAATTTATTTTTACTGTTATGAATTTACCTTTCTTTAAAAGCTTTCTTTTTACTTTTTTATTATCTTTCCCCGCTCTCGCGAATGCTCACCATTTAAGTGGCAAGGTTGTGGTTGAAGGTGAGAAGAATCTGAAAAACCTCATTGTTTACCTGGAACCTGCTGATTCATCAAAATTAAAACTTCAACCGAAGTTGCACAAGATTATGCAAAAGGGGAGGCAGTTTAATCCCAATATAATAGTTGTTAGCCCGGGAGATAAAATCCAGTTTTTAAATGATGAAGATAGAGAAATTGACCACAATATATATTCCTTGAGTAGACTTAAGAATTTCGATTTGGGTTTGGGTGAGAGAGGTTCGATTCTAGAGGTCTCGCTGGACAAAAAAGGATATGGAAATTTTTATTGCTCAGTTCATAAATTAATGGAAGGAAGGATGATTTCTTTGGATACAAGACATTTTGCGATTCTTGAAAAGCCTGGAAATTTCATTCTACCCAATGTTCCCCCAGGAGAATGGATTGTAAAAGTATTCGTTTTCCATAAACGTTATAAGTCTATCCCCATAAAGATTACTTTGGGAAACTCATCTCACGAAAATGTTGAGCTAAAGGTAGTTAAAAAATGAAGAATTTTTTGATAAATTCATTGGTTTTATTTTTTCTTGTTAATTGTGCTTCAGGCCCTGCAATAGTCCCAGGAAAAGGAGCTGTTTATGGGACAATTTCTGCCCAAAGCCACAAAGACGTAATTGCAAAAGCCTCCAAAAAGGGGGGAGGGTTATATTCCGATAAAGGCAAGGTCGTTTTTACCAAGCAAATGGTAAATTACGATCAATTAAAAGAGTTGTATGTATGCCTGCTCAATACTTCCTTTGCTGGAGGAAAAGATCATCTACTAATAGCAGATAAAGAAAAGATGTCGCAAAGATCGATGGCTATCGCCAAAGGCGATCGTTTATGGGTCCAGAATAACTCCAGCCAGGTTTTGACATTTTTTTTGGCAGGACAAGGCGATGATATCCAAGTTTATTCACCCATTAAGCCTGGAGAACGATCAGTCATAACCATCGCACAGGAAGGAACTTTGGAACTGGGGAGCGATGAAAACGAAGCTTTAATGACAACCTTGTTTTCGCGTACAGGCCTTATGAGTCAGAAGCATTCCTCGGGAGAAACTTACTCTTTTGAAAAACTTGATCCTGGCCAATATAAAATTCTTTTCTGGTACTGGCGGTTAGGTTCTATTGAAAGAAATCTTGTGATAAAAGCCGGGGAGAATATTGAGTTAAATCAAGTTTTGTCTGTTGATAAAATTATGGCAAGCAAGAATGACCCTTAGCGCGAAAATATTCCTGGCATTTTTTTTCTTTTTCACACTGCTGCTAGGTTTGACTTTGTATATCTCTAGCAGTCAGACAGAAGAATTTGAAATCAAAAACCTATCCTCCAAACTACGTGCAACCCACAAAAGATTTAATCAGCAAATCAGTCAAGAACAGCTCCACGTTTTAAAAATTGCCAAGACTTTAACCACCGACCAAAAATTCCGCTCATTCCTTTCTCAAATCAAAGACAACTTTTACTCGTTTGCAGAAGAAATTTCACGCGACACAGATGCAGATTTAGTATTTATGGTTGATGACACATTGGCCGTACGTGGAATGTATCCTACCAGTGAGAAACTCAGTTTATGGGTTGATGCAAATCTTGAAAAATTCCCCATTAAAAAGGTTTTGGATGCAGGAATAGAAATTCGGGGAATGGTTTCTACAGGTGGAAAGCTAATGAGTTCTGTTGCTTTACCCCTTAAAGAATCATTGCGTGATGATTATGCAATGGGCGCCATGATTGTTATAAAAAATATCAATGGCAAATGGTTAGATAATCTCATTGGGGATTCGCTAGAGAAAAATTTTCTTCAAGTTATTTTCTTCAGCGATTCAAAAATTGTTGCTGATAATGTTGATGAGGGATTTGGTGAAGAAATCATTTCGCATTTAACAGAAATTCCCAGCGGATCAGGCATGTTTCTTTATAAAAATGAACGCTTTGTCACGCAAAGAGGTTCCTATCCGAATACAGGGGAAGGAACGGGCTATTTTTATGCAACTAATCTTGACTCAGCCTTAAAACCCTTCAAAGAAATACAAGATAAAATTCTAGTTGCGGGTATTGCCATACTGATTGTCGGACTTTTGTTTTCGATCTTATTTTCAAAAAGAATTGCCCGGCCTTTGAGATTATTGCTTAAAGGTACAGAAGGTGTGATCGACGATAATTATGACTTTGAAATAAAACATACCTCTAGTGATGAGGTGGGCGAGTTGTCAAAAGCCTTCAATCATATGTTGAAGGGACTTAGAGAGAAAAAATACATACAAGAAACTTTTGGTAAATACGTACACCCTTCAATAGTTGCCGATATTTTATCCAATCCAGATAAAATTCAGCCGGGAGGAAAAAGAAATTATCAAACCGTTTTATTTTGTGATGTGGCTAATTTCACCAGTTTCAGTGAAACAATGGCACCCGAAGATTTAATCAAATTACTTAATGAATATCTTGGTGCTATGACGGATGAGATATCAAACCATAATGGAATTTTAGATAAATATATTGGGGATGCCATCATGGCATTTTGGGGCCCCCCATTCACTCCTGGAAACCACGCCCTACAGGCCTGCCTGTCCGCCCTAAACATGCAAAACACTTTAGAGACTTTGAGACCCCAATGGATTTCTCGTGGTCTCCCTGAAATACGAATGCGCGTAGGGATTGCCACCGGTCATATGATTGTAGGAAATATTGGTTCAGAAAAGAACCTTGAATATACTTGTATTGGGGATACCGTAAACTATAGCTCTAGACTCGAAGGAATTAATAAAGTGTATGGCACCGATATCATTATCGACATCTTCACCAAAAAAAATGTAGAACATGACTTGTTTCTAAGAGAACTTGATACCATTCAAGTTAAGGGTAGGACACAAGGATCACAAATATTTGAGGTGTTGGCCGAGCAAAATAATGCAACAGAAAACCAAAGGCGTTTGAAACTGGAATATGAAACTGCTTTGGATTTATACAGAAAAGGAGAATTTGGAATTGCAGAAAAGAAATTCTCTTCTTTGCACCATTCCAGCAACGATTTTGCCAGTAAAACTATGGCAGAGCGTTGCAGTGAATATGTCAATTCCCCACCTGAAAATTGGTTGGGGGTTGTAGTGATGAAAGAAAAATAGTTTTAGAGCCAAACTTCCTTGGTTTTTAAACGTTCCATTGCCAGGTCCATGGCGACATCTCGAAAAATTGTATCCTTGGAATCATTCATTCGAGAAAAAATTTCTTCTACATTTTTGGATATAGTATTAGAAATTAAATTTTCTGTGTAGGTCCGTGTGCTCTTTTCTTTGGTGCTAGCTGCATAAGTTTTATCCTGCGTCATTTTTCTCTCTACCGCGCATCCAATAACCCCACCTGAATTCACAATGAAGTCGCTTAGTGATAAAATATTCTTCCGATGTTTTAAATAATATTCAACGGGTTTACTGCTTGGAGTGTTAGCTCCTTGTAAAACCATACGGCAGTCTATGCGGTCGATATTTTTGGCTGTGATGGCATCGGGTCGCGCTGCGGGGACCAATACATCACAGGGAGCTTCAAGTAACCAATCCAGGTTTTTGGGACCAAATTTCTTTTCTACTTTTTTGGAGTAGTTGCTTAAACCTCCTGCAAGTTTTCTGACTTTGCAAAGTTCATCCAAGTCCAAGCCTTTAGGGTCCCATAGGGCGCAATTGATATCTGAGGCTCCGACAATCCATGCTCCTTTTTCAGCTAATTTAACAGCAGTAGGGCAACCCACATTTCCGAAACCCTGAATAACAACTTTAGAGTTATTTAATTTAAAATCATCTACTAGATTTTCAATTGTTATTAAACTTGCAAATAGACCATGAGCTGTCAGTTCCCAATCATCTATAGGGATGCCCCCATGTTCTACGGGACGCCCGCTACCCCCTCTGTCATGAATCTGAGTTCCTAATTTAGCAGAATGGTTATCGTGAATTATTTGTATGTCATTTTCATCCGTCCCCATATCAGGTGCGGGAACATAATCGTCCAGTTCAAATAAAATCTCGGCAAAAGCTTCTATCAATTGTTTTCTAAGGTTTGAATCATCATAGAAGGCAGGATCATCAATTATCAAACCCGATTTTCCGCCTCCATAGGGTAGGCACGCCGCACTGTTTTTTAGGGTCATTGCCCGTGCTAGCCGGTTCACCTCGTTATTATTTATATTCGAGGCCAATCTGATCCCCCCCAGGCCGGGGCCTCTTTGAGTATTATCAATGGTTACATAGCCCCAGACTTTATTATTTACTGAGTCGATTATTTGATAGTTTGCCTTTTGCTCCCCTTCGGGATCATGAGAGAAACGGCCTTTGTTTTTTCCTTTTGGTAATAGTTTTACTGATAAACGGTGAATCGATAGATTGTTGCTGTTCATAGACCCTTTATCATTGCAATACGGTGATAGATGAGAGAGTTCGGATCAATTTTGCTACCCTGCAAGAGAAGCAATAAATCCAGATAGTGATTTTTGTTTAAACCGATTTTGGAAATTAGCTTTAAAGCCATTCGATCGGCCTCAACTTCCTGATTCACTCCAAATCCTTCGGGGATATCTATCGATGGTGAAGTGCCATAATGACTTCCTGAGATTGGGGTCGGTGGTTTTTTTTCTGGAGAGCCATTTACCTGTAGGTCGGTTTCAGAATTAACAATAATTATTCCCACACGAGAATAGTAATGGCCCATTTTCAGATGTGATAGTTCATGGGCCGCAACACAAATTCTTCGAATGGGATTGAGTTTTCCCAAGAAACGTTTGGTAATATTTATTTGCCGTCCCTTTGTCACCCAGGCGTTATCAAATTCTTCTTCCCAAACAACGGCTTGATATTTTCCAAAATCCTGAGGAAAGTTCATTTTCACAATATAATTAATGTTGGACTGCCAGATTGATAAGGCTTGTTTGCAAGACGGCGACTGATTAGGCTGGCACCTTTTCTCAAGGGTTTGGCAACCGCTGAGAAAAAGCATGCTAACAAGCAATACAAAGCTACTAATGAAATGATTAACTTTGTATTTATACATATTACTAGTAGTAATTAATGCCGCCGCTTAAATAAAGTATTCCGCTTGTTCTATCAGAAGGTGGAGGACCTTGGAAGGGAATGCCAAATGATGCGGCGAAATTATAACTGGGTCCCCAAGGTTTTAATTTAGGTATATTCAATCGAATCCCGAAACCCCCGCCAGAGATTGCCCGATCTCTATCGTCTAGCACCTGATCTAAAATCTGAATGCGCCCCCCTTCAACAAATGTGTTTAGGGAAAGTATATCTTTCCATTTTAATTTGCCTTTGCCAATAGGTTTGCTTGAAGGGAATGGGACGACATACTCAATCCCTCCGGTGTAACCATTTGAAGCCGAATATTCTGAAATAGGGAATCCTCTCACGGTTCCAAAACCGCCAATGGAGAACAGATTTGATGATAAGGTTCTAGCGCTTGAAATTTGTCCATTGCCTCTAATTATAAAATAACTTCCTCCAAACCCTGTTCCCTGAAATCGAGTGAAGTTAAATTCAGCACGTAAGACATTGCCTTTGGACTTTACTCGAGAGGCCAGGTGACGATTTTCATTAGACTCTGAAATTCCTTGGTTCAGTTTCAGATCAGCAAAAGTTCTCCCCATAAAACGGTCTGTATAATTTCCTCCTAAAGAAGCATAAAAAGTTCTAATATTTTCATGGTTTGTCGGCAAGCCCTGCGAAAAGTTTCTACTTTCCCTGGTTGAATAGCCGCCTTTAACATTTAGTTGCCCCAATCTGGATCGATAGAGCGGGTGACTGAGTTCTAGTGAAAAAGTATCAGAAGAACCTTTTGGTTCCAGGGACCTAAGAGCTAGAGATTTACCTAGGGATTGTTTAGAGTGAGAATATGAAAATTTAAGAGAAGTGCCAAAATTATTTATCGGATACAAAAATGAAGGTGCTACAAGCGATTGAGTGAAGTCAGATTGAATTACACGCAAAGAAAACTGATCGCCTAATTTTAAAATATTTCCTGCCGTTGTTGAAAAATTATAATGGACTCTTCCGGTGAACTCGCTGCCGTAGTTATCCATGTCGAAGGCAAAAGTGTAGGCAGGGCTTTCTTTTACTTCCAATACAAGGTCCGAGGTACCAGGAAGCTCTCCTGGTTTTAATAATGATCTGACTTTAACTCCCAGCATGTCATTGAGTTCGAGCAGGGTACGTTCAAGAGTTTGCTCCCGAAGAACCCCCTCATCTTTAACTCTTTGGAAACGACCTTCAATATCTGCACTGTCTAATTTTTCGTTCCCGGCAACTTCAATTTTGTTGATTTTACCTTCAGCAATTTTAATTTTAACAATTCCGCCTTGTAGCTTTTGGGCAGGGATATAGGCCTTCGTTAAGAAATAACCTTGAGATACATAATAGGAGGTAAGCTCCTGCACTAATAATAAAAGGATCCCCATGCTGATTTCTTTGCCTTCATCGAGGTTTACCAGGGCTTCAAGTTCTTCCTTTGGGAAAAGGCTGCTTCCCTCTACTTCTATCTTTTTGACAAAAAATTTGGGTCCCTTCGAGGGGTCAATGGGTTTTCGGCTGTCAGGGACTACGATATCGGGGGCCTTTTCTTCAGGTGGGGGCTGGTAAAATGGCCTCGAACGCATTAAGGACCTTTCCGATAATCCCGACTCTGCATTTTGCGGGACCTGTTGAGCCAAAAGGGAAGGAGCAAAAATTAAGCCATTTAATAGTATAATGGCAAAGAGGAATCGCTTTAGTTTAAGATATTGAGACAAAAGTATTATATTATTTAAGTTGTAAAAAATTATTGATTCGGGTCGCAAGAACCCATAATGATATACCAATGTAGCAGGGTATTTATATAGTTAATCGCCCTACAATTTGAATCACGAAAAGGATTGTTTTATAAAAGGTTATGAGCACTTACCCAGAACCCTCAGTCATCGAGCAGTTAATAGAAAATGCACTATCTGAAGACATTCAGGATGGTGACATTACAACCAGGAATATTTTTACCTCTGGGAAAAACTCTGTGGCGGAAACAATTGCTCGCGAACCGATGATTTTGTGCGGTTTGGAAATTTTTAAATCCGTATTTAAAAAACTTTCACCCCAAGTAAATTTTACTAATTGTAATTTTAAAGATGGGGATGAAATATTGACTGGTGACATAATTATTAAAGTGGAAGGTGATGTTGTAGCTTTACTTGAAGGTGAAAGAAGTGCTTTAAATATTTTGCAGTGGCTAAGTGGAATAGCAACTAAAACCAATCAATTTGTAAAGAGGGCGGCTCCTGTTAAAGTTTTGGATACCCGCAAAACAACTCCTGGATTACGCGTATTTGAAAAATATGCAGTGGTATGCGGCGGCGGAACCAATCATCGTTTTGGTTTGTATGATCAGGTTTTAATTAAAGACAACCATATTGAAGCGGCAGGTAGTATTTCAAAAGCGGTGAGTTCGGTGAGAGAGAAAATATCCAACGATAAGAAAGTAGAGGTCGAGGTCAAAACAATTGAAGAGGTGGAAGAAGCATTAAAAAATAAAGTAGATATTATCATGCTAGATAATATGGATGCTGAGCTAACTCGACAATCAATTGGCAGAATTAATGGCAATGCGAAAACCGAGATCAGCGGTGGTGTTACTTTTGATAGGCTTGAAGAGATTTCCAAGACTGGGGCAGATTTTGTCTCAATAGGGGCTTTAACTCACTCCGCAGCTGCGGTGGATATTAGTATGAACATTAAAATTGGAAAATAATGCCCTGTAAAGACACCACATCGCAAATTAATATACTACTGGATAACAAAGATCATCTATTAGACTTTGAATATTCCAAAATGACTTGCAGTAAAGAAATCGGTGGCGGGACTGGATTTCGAGATTTTTGCTTGGGAAAACCCGTGGATACTTTATCTGAATTGGAATTCGACGACTTAGTAGTTCAATTGAATTTATTGGATACGGAAAACCAGTTTTTGCTTTTTCTTGAATGGAGCGCTTTAGGTGCTGCCTTGGATCAATATCAAGGAAAGCTAATCCCCGACGAGCAGGATCGTTATCAGATTGCTACGATAGCCTATGAATCGGATCAGGTAGAAATTAAACAGATGGTGTTGGCGCCTTCAGAGATGCCAAAATTAATTCCCTGTAGAAAAAGGTAGATTTTTATATTAAATTCCATATGAAATTATTTACTCGTTACGTTCAGGAGTTTCAAAATGAATAGAATCGGCGATTATATGAGTAAAACTCTTTACTCCACAAGCCCAGACGCATTGGCTCATGAGGCGATCAATAAGATGTACGAAAATAAAATTGGCGCACTTCTGGTCGAAAGTAACGGGGACTATACCGGCATCTTCACTAAAACAGATTGGATGGTTTTAGTGTTAAAAGGCGAATGTGACCCTAAAGCTATTAAAGTTTCTACAATAATGACAAAGCTAAAATACACTATTGATATAAACCAAACAATTTCTGAAGCCAGTTCCATAATCGAATCAAATAAGATTCGTCATGTTCCGGTGATGGAAAATGGAAAAATAGTGGGAATGTTCTCAGTGAAAGATTTAGAGAAGTACTATTTGGAACTGCACAAAAAGACAGATTTCTAAAATAGCGTTTCCTCCTCTAAGCTAGCCACTAATCGTCTGGATAAAGTCGAACCAACCGGACATATCCCTGCGAGTAATCCTGATCAAACTGTTGTGAATTACCCGAAACATAAGAAAAGTAAAAGGCAGCTTGCTGGTCAAAAGGCAAACACCAAGACGCATTACCTCCACCGGGAGCAAAAAGTGGATCGAGATGGATCTCGCAGCTGGATCTCGCCATAATTATACTTTCTGGAATGAACAGTTTTTCAATTTCTTCCCTTTCTGGGATGCGCCAGTCGTGAAATCCGAGATAGTCTTTTTTATTCATTTCATCGACAAAAAGTAGGGTTTCCTGAAAGGTAAGCCAGTCTTGCGCAACAGGCCAGGAATCTTCTTTGGCCCAAACCAGTCCTGTATCATTGTCTAAAATAGTTGAATCACCCTTATCTACAAATCTGGGTTTGTCGTTCATTAAAGTTTTCTCCAGCTTCTTATTTGTTAGTTAGTTTTTAGGATCTAAAGAATACGAAGGTTAAATATTAGCGCAGTAACATTTCTGTGGGAAGGTAAAATCACAGAAATTCCAACTAATTCAATTTGCCACTGGAAATGGCAGGGTTAATCTGATAAAAATCTAACTTTGGTCCCTCTATATTAAAAATAACTCCAAATGGCTCTTGAAATTTTTTCACAGAATTTATTATTAAAAGACGGAATTATTGCTCAGGCATCTTGCGGTAATAAAATTCCTGACTTAATGCTTTACGATAATATTTCGCAATATTCCATCTGGGTAGCGTTAGGGCTGGGCATAGGAGGAATATTACTAGATCAAAAAATTACCAAACGAATATTATTGTTCTTCGCTTTATTACCCCTCATGGCCTGGGGATACGCCCAGTTTGTTGTGGATTATAACAGCTTGAAAAAAGAAATTTTTGCCTACAATGCCATGGCAGAGGCGACTCTGGCTAATATCGCTGAAGCGCAAGACAGATATAAATCAGAACAGGGGACTTATATCGGTGACTTGAGAAAAATTTATTCGCATATAGGTGGGGCAGGGGGAATGAACGAATGTGTGAAGATTTTGAGTGTGACTGCTGGTTTTGATCACTGGCGGGCCGAAGCTGCCCACTTATCCAGCCCTGAAACTGTTATTTGGGACAGCCGGGCAGGTACCTCACTGAAGAAAGGTTGACGAATTAATCCTCCCAAACGTCAACCATTCCATTCAAAGAAACCATACCCTTGACGTCGTTATTTTCAATGACCATTGCATAGGAAACATTGAAATTTGTTAAAAACCGAGCCGCAAAAGGAATGGGCATTTCAGAAGTAACAGAAAGTACGGGTTTGGACATAATTTCATAAACATGAGCTTCATGTAGTTTTCTTCGATGTGCTATGATTTTGCGTGCAATATCTTTTAATGTCATGATCCCAAAAACATCACTGTCGTCTCTAGGTACAACCAGAACCGCATTAATTTTTTTTGTTCTCATCATGTGAAGCGCATCAGAAACTTTCATAATGCCATCAACTTTGGTGAAGTTAGACATCATTACATCGCCCACTCTTTTTATTTCTGCCATTCCCTTCTCCTGTTTCCTTTAATTAAAAATAATGATCTTTTGCTTCTTTTTCCATCGTTTTCATTTGGCTTTCCAAGCCTATGGCTCGATCTACATCTAAAGAGAATGTGATTCCATTTCCCTGGTCGCTTAAATTTCCTGACTCATAAATAGCATCCATGATGTCATTGGCCATAAAATCTTCAACAAGAAAGAGAAGCATATCTTTTTGAGATTCCATGTTAAGCCCTAAAAAAGATTTTTGGGAATTAATACCTTCCCCGCGAGCATTTAAAATGGTAACGCCTGTTGCGCCTGCGGCTTTAGCAGCTACGATAACTTCATCTTGATATTTATCATTTACAAAAGCTAAAACAACTTTAAAACGCATGGATTAATCTCTCCTAATCGTTATTCTTTAATTTGTTTTCGCTTGGCTAGAATTTCGGTGATCATAGCATAGCCCATTACGGTTATCATAGGGAAAAGGGATGCAAAGGCTATCAACCCAAATCCATCAATCAGTGGTGAACGGCCTGGAACATTAGAGGCCAAACCTATGCCTAGTGCTGCAATCAGTGGTACCGTTACCGTTGAGGTTGTTACCCCTCCAGAGTCATATGCCAAGGGAATAATCATCTTCGGAGAGAAATAAGTTTGCACCAATAAAAATGCATAACCTGTCGCTATGTAATAGTGTAGCGGGTCGCCTGAAACTATCCGATAGACTCCTAGAGTTACTCCTATAGCAACACCAAGGGCTACTGATATTCTAAGTCCCCAGGCAGAAATAGCACCGGTTGTGATTTCCTTTGCTTTCAATGCAACCGCAATCAGGGCGGGTTCGGCAAGAGTAGTCGAAAACCCTATTAAAAAAGCAAAAATATAAGTCCATAAATAGATTGCCGGATCAATGTTTGATGATGTCTGCAACTCTTCTACAGCCGCCTCATCTCCCGAGGTCAGAAAATTCAGATCGGTCAATTGATTGGCCATTTGCGTGCCAATGGGAAACACACATTTTTCCAGACCTACTATGAAAATACTCAACCCAACAACAACTAACACCAAACCAAAAAGAATAGTGCCTAAATTAGGAACTTTTTTGCGGATGGCAACAGCTTGAAAGAATCCTAAAACCAAAATGATGGGTAGGATATCAATAAAAGTTCCGCCAAGGGCATCAAGAATCGACTGTATTAAATCATTTTCCATAGTCAGATATTTAAGCCATATACTGAAATCCCATACAAAAGAACAAAGACAATGGGATTCAAACTAGCAAGCGCTATAAGGCCAAAACCATCAAGTATAGGATTTCTCCCTCTAATAGCTGTCGCCAGGCCAACACCTAACGCTGCTACCAAAGGTACTGTGATGGTAGATGTGGTGATACCACCTGAATCGTAAGCAATTCCAATTATTTGTGGTGGAGCAAAGAATGTGGTGATTACAATGAGGGTGTATCCACCACTGATAAACCATATTAATGGCCAACCCCTAATAATTCTTAGGACTCCGAGGGCAATAGCTGTTCCCACGGAGAAGGCGACAGTAATCCTAAGACCCAAAACAAAAGAAGCTATCGATTCTTTATTGTCTTGAATTGCGCCTGCACCTGCTGCCAGACCTCCAGCTTTTCCCGCTACAACTGTTAAGGCAGGCTCAGCAATAGTGGTAGAAAACCCCAACGCGAACCCGAATAAAATAATCCATAATGCATTACCCTTAATTGCAAATTCGTTGGCCATTTTTTCTCCGATTGGGAACAGGGCGCTGTCCAAACCTAGAATAAATACAAATAAGCCAAATACAACGAGCAATACACCTAATAAAATTTGGTCGAGGTTGGGGAAGGGTTTTTGAATTATCAGAATTTGGAAAAAAGCAATAACCAGGATGATTGGGAAAACATCCATAAAAGCGGAGAATATTTTGTAAAGGAGAGCCTTTGCTATAGCCACCAGTAATTATCAGTCAGAGGAGTTTAGGCTACAAGCCGAATAAAAGGATAAAAAATAATCCTCAATTTAACCGTCAGGTTGAAAAACCAATAATGATTTTCAACCAATGAGAGTATAACGGATAATTATTAAAAAATCAGTTATTATGGACCCCTTATTTATTTACATAAAAAATACAAACATTAGTAGGCTAAATAATAATGAGCTCAGATGAGATAAATCAGGATGAGTTTGAACAGGATGCAGCAAACAAGGAAATGCTTCTGGATATTTTCTATAAAACCAAGGGCAATATAGATGACATTAATGCGGCCATTGACAAGAAATTATTCGGAGTCCAAAAAAGAAGCATTACTATTTTTGAAAAATATATAAAGGCCAGGCTCACCCTGAACCCAAAGGTTTTGAACCTTGCGGACAAAGAAATAACTCCAATAGAGGCAGCTTATTTGAGCCAGTATCCGGGGCTGGAAAATGTGGAAACATTAGATTTAAGAAAAAATTTTCTTGGAGACGAAGGCTTGGAAGTATTGGTTTCTTCTGAGAAAATCAGGAATGTTCGGAAGCTTGATTTAAGAAACAATCAAATTACAAGGCAGGGAATGATTTTAATATCTAATTCAAAAAACCTCACAAATCTAGAAGACCTTGATTTGCGGGTCAATAAATTAGGAAAGAGATGGGAAGAGAAGCTTAAAGAAGAGGGCGATCTCCCCAAATTATCCCAATTAAGGATTGCCTGACAATTTGTCAGGCATTTCCTTAAATAGGTTTTTGTGAAAACTATAGAGCCAGGTGGTTTTTGTTATCGCGAATTTTTTGAACAATCTTATCTGCGATTTCATCAGCCTTGATCGAATAGGTTCCATCTCTCAATACATTGCGAAATTTATTCACTAGATCGTGACGTATTTCGCCTGCAACCACTTTCGATTCCTTCGGCTTTTCCTGATTCTTGGAAGTTTCCGACAGAGTAACCCGGTCCGAGGAGCTTCCTGAGTATTTTGAACCCTTTGCAGAATTCTTTACACCTCTGGAATCACCTTTGACTGCATTCCCTCTGACTATTTTAAGTGTTGGTTCTAGTTCATTCATAATTTATTGGAGGAGTAATAAAACTCCCTCAGGTTGTAAATTTGCTTGTCCTACCATAGCGGCAGAAGTTTGCACTAACAAAAGCTGTTTTGTTAAACCTGTGACTTCTTCAGCCACATCTGCATCCCGAATTGTAGATGCCGCAGCCGTAAGATTTTCAATATTCACACCTAGATTCTGAATAGCCCGGGTCAAACGGTTTTGTGTTGCACCCACACGAGCTCTGGCACCACTTAGCGTGGCAACAGCTTCCTGTAAGGTTACCAAGGCCTCCTTAGCTCCATCTGCAGTACTTATATCAAGTTGGTCAATACCCAGGCCAGCTGATGTTGTAGGGGATAAATTAAGCGTTTCATTCAAATTGATGCGGTTTTCGGTTCTTGAATCTAAACCTATGTGAATGATCACGTCTTCGCCCGGTGCACCACTTTCCAAAGACCCATCTAAAAGTTTTTGACCCAAAAATTCATTTGTGTTGGTAATACGGTCAATTTCTTGTCTTAAGGCATTAAATTCTAGTTGTAGAGTTTCCCTTTCGGTACTCCCAATGGTGCCTGTAGAGGCCTGTGAAGCCAATTCACGGGATCGGATGAGAATTTCTGCTATTACGGTTAAACCGCCTTCAGCAACGTTGTTAACTAAGGAAAGTCCATCTTGTAGATTTCTTACTCCTTGGCGAAATGCACGGGCATCTGAACGCAAAGATTCAGATATGGCGAGACTTGCGCCATCATCTGCACTATTTTTTACGCGTTCGCCTGAGGCAATCGTGCCAATGGCATCACCGAGGTTGTCATTGTTTCTGGATAAACGATTTTGTGCTATTTGTGAACTGAGATTATTGAAGATTCTGAGTGGCATTCCATTTCCTCCCTGAAAGTGGAATAGTTTCGATTTGATTGGTGATCCATAGTGAAACCTCCAAGTTTCAATCAGTTATGGGCCAATCTTTGATGCGGCCTCCAAGCCGCCTTAATTTAGTTACGGCTAAAATGGGGGATTCTTGAGTTTTAATCTTAAATCTTTTGAAAATACAAGCATCTCAGGCAAAATGGCGGAGTAATATATAAATAGATATAAGTTCAAACTAATTGAGGAAATTTTGAAATGGCACAAGAAACATTGATTGTGGAAGGAATGACATGCCAACACTGTGTTCAAACCGTTACCGAGGGCTTAAATAAAATTACGGGCACTAATAGAGTGGTTGTGGACCTGGATAAAAAAGAAGTGAATATTGATTTTAACGAAGAGCAGACAAACTTGAAGGAAATAACCGATAAAATTATTGAGGTCGGATTTGAATTAGAGAAAAATTAATCATGATCCTTTTTCAGCTTCAATTTTTAAAGCATCATTCATTGTTTTTAACATTGGCAGGATACCTTCATTTAATTTCCCCCAAAACAGAGGCACAAGAATTCCACTGAATGCTTCTGTATGTATCACCCGCGTTCCATCCTCTGTTTCTATAAGTTCAAAAATTTTATCATTGGTAAATAAAAACCCAGCGGTAATCGTGGCACGCCAGCGAAAAACTTTTGGTTCTTCAAAGTCGATAATGGTTGGGGAATATTTAGGGCCATCTTTGCCATCTTCGCAACACATAGTAATATCTAACCTGGCGCCAAGAGAAGTGTTGCCGCTTGCCGCACCAACGACAGGGTTCCACTCCTTCCAGTTTTCCAGATCAGTCAGGATGCCCCAAACTTTATTAGTAGAAGCAGCAATCTCTATTTCGGTTCGAATTTCTCGCATAGTTATTTAATTAGCCAGAGTGTTTTAGGAAACCAATTTTCCAATCGTAATTGTTAGAGTTTTTTCTTTTCCATCTCTAAAAACTTTTACTAATACCACTCGGCCAACCTGTGTCTCTGCGACGGTTTTTTGTAGGAATTTTGTGCCGGGAACGGACTTGCCATCATACTGAAGAATGATATCACCTCGTATAATTCCACCTTCTCCAGCCGGGGTTTCCAAATCCACACTGTTTACAAGTACTCCATCGGTGCTATTAAAATCTAATGAACTTGCAATCTCTGGAGAAATATCCTGAATTCCAACACCCAGCCAACCTCTCGCTACGGTCCCATTCTGAACAAGTTGATTTGCTATTTGCAGTGCGGTTTCCACGGGGATTGCGAACCCGACCCCAGAGCCAATGGCAGCAACACCCGTATTGACGCCAATAATATTTCCATCCAAATTAATCAGTGGGCCTCCGCTATTGCCGGGATTAATAGAGGCATCGGTTTGAATAAAACTTTCGAATCGGGTGATTCCTAAATCCGTTCTTCCTTTTCCACTAATTATTCCGACAGTAACTGTGCCTTCAAGCCCATAGGGATTACCAATGGCCATTACCCACTCTCCGACTTGTAAGTTTTCAGATTGTCCAAATATTGGCTCTGGCAAGCTCCGTAAAGTGGAGATTTTCAAAACAGCTAAATCAGTGAAGGAATCATAGCCAAGAATTTTCCCGAAGTATTCTCTTCCGTTAGAAAGTTTAACAAGAGCTCTATCTATGTTCTCAACAACATGATAATTGGTAAGAATGTAACCGTCTGAGTCCAATACAATTCCTGAACCTACACTTTCAACGACATATTTTCGTCCACGAAGATTATTTGAAAGCCATGTTTTAGCTCGTAAAAACCATGAGAAACTTGGATCAATATCATACCAGGACGATTCCTCAACAATTTCTTTAACCTTATTAATGCTAACTACAGAAGGTTTTATCGCTTTGGCATTTCGGATAAAGGCTTTCTGTAATTTCAGTAGCCCTTGATAGTCATTACCCAGTTCCACTTTGTTTGAGATGGATTTAACCAGGGGAGGGGGAGTGTAAGAAAAATAATCTTTGGAATTAATAAAAATTAAAGCCAAAACAAACATAGTCCAACCGGCAAATCTCAGACTGAGGTTGGGATTTTTGTTAGACATTTTTCGTGCCGCTGTAAAGGGTAACAATTCCAAAAGTCAGTTCTTTCAACACCACATTTTCAAAACCAGAATCTTCAAGCATTTTGCTGAATGCTTTTCCTTGAGGGAAGTTAGCTACGGATGTGGGTAGATAGGTGTAGGCACTTTTATGCCCTGAAATAATGCGTCCTGTCAGCGGTAATATTTTTTCGAAATAAAAACGATACAGCCATTGCAGTAATCCATTCCTGGGGAAAGAAAATTCTAAAACAACTATTTTCCCGCGAGAGTTGAGGACGCGGTACATTTCTCGAAGTCCTTTTTGAGCATCCACAAAATTTCGTACTCCAAATGCCGTTATAGCTCCGTCAAAAGTCTGATCTTTTAACGGAATATTTTCAGCGGAGCCTGGAATTAGTTTTATGTTCGGGATTAAATTCTCAGAAGAGATTTTCTTATTGCCTAAATTCAGCATCGACAAACTAAAATCCATCCCAATAATTTTTATAGGAGAAGGGTTTCTCCTGGCAATTTCCAATGCGATATCTGCGGTTCCTGTAGCCACATCCAAATAAGTTTTACCACCTACAGACCCAAGTTCATTGACCGCTAGCTTTCTCCAATAACGGTCATAGCCTGCACTTAAAAGACGATTGAGAAAATCATATCGAGGAGCCACAGCATTGAACATGGCTTGGATTTGATTTGCACCGCTAATGGGCAATTCTGATTTCTCTGCAGCTAGCAATAGGTATCCCAACTCATTGAAATTTAATGTTTCGGTATTGAAAAATTTTAACACCAGTTTATATATGGTACAAGGGAGAAGGGGTAGGATTATGGATTAAATGCCTTAATTTTCGATTTGGAGAGGTTTATGAAAACGGTTCTGGTAGCCATTGCACCCGGTTTCGAGGAAATTGAAACTATCACAGTTGTAGATATTTTAAGAAGAGCAGGTGCCAGAGTCACTATGGCTGCAACCGTTGCCGGTGTGCTTGAAGGTTCTCGAGGGATAAAAGTAGAACCTGACGAATTACTCGATAATATTATGGATAAAGACTTTGATCTAATCTGTCTCCCCGGAGGCCAACCGGGAACGGACAACTTAAAGCAAGATATAAGAGTAGAAAAGCTATTAAAGAAAATGCATGAAGAAGGTAAATATATCGCAGCGATTTGTGCGGCCCCCACAGTACTGAAAAAAGCTGGGATTTTGCAAGACAGAGCATTTACCTGTCATCCCTCAGTCCAATCTGAGTTCGGTTCTATGGAGTATTTGAAGGATAGGGTGGTGGTAGACCAAAAGGTTATTACCAGCCAAAGCCCAGGGACAGCAATGGAGTTTGCTCTAAAATTGGTAGAAGTTCTTTTTGGTCCAGAACGCCTGAAAAAGGTGAATGATGGCGTTTTAGCGCGAATTTGAGCCATATTTAATTATTTTGAAACTTTTTGAGGGTCTTTGCATCAAATTTAAGCAATAGGGCAGAAAGCCACCCAGTTAATTAAGGCAAAAATAATGAATATCTCTCAAAGTCAGTTTCTGATCAATAAAAGACGAGTAAAACGCCGGATTAAGAAGAAAAAAGAATCTGAAGAGCGTTGTTATCACTGCAGTGGAGCTTTTAAAGGATCAGAAGAGCTGGAATGCTGTCTCATGTGTGGTCGGGAAAAAGGCCATGCTTGTGCCAATTGCTTGCATATTCCCGAAGACAAGCAAGTTCAGAAAACGGCCTAGCTCGCTAATCTAGATACAACGTCCCCTTAAAGACCAACCTTGCATTTCCCCCAACACGAATTGAGGGACCTTGTCCTTCAACACTATCCAATTCGACAAAAATTCGGCCCGGCCGCTTCATTTCGTAACCCTGCTCAATAACGATTATTTTTTCATTAGGGTCTTTGTCGTTTAAATAATGTCCTAGTGCCCCAGCAACACTTCCCGTTGCAGGATCTTCAAGAATCCCTATAAAAGGCGCAAAACCGCGGGAATGAATGGAGCTCTCCTCTTCACATGTTTGCCGGGTGAAAGGATAAATCATATCGACACCCACTTCGTCCAGTAGTTCCTTTAATAAGGATAAGTTCAAAACAATTCGTTGTATGGCCCGAAGAGAATTTATAGGAACCAATAAAGCCGGAAAACCTGTGGAAGCGGATTGAACTGGAAGCAGGTCGTCGAGGTTGTTTTCAGTAAGTCCTAAAGCCAGGCCAATTCTTTCTTTATCATTAATAGTCTGTAAAATTTTCCCGGAAGGTTGCGTCATAAATATTTTCCCGTCTTCTTGAAGAGTGACAGGAATCAAACCCACCTTGAAATTCAGACGCAATTTATTCTGTGAATTGGAAAGCATCCCCGCCTCTTTTAAAACAAACGCGGTGCCCAAAGTAGGGTGGCCGGCAAAAGGGATTTCTTTCTCTGGCGTGAAAATTCGCACATCATAATCGGCATCCGGGTGAGAAGAGGGGAATATAAAAGTAGTTTCAGATAAGTTCATCTCTAAGGCCACCTGCTGCAGTTGCGATTCTTTGAAATCTTCACCACGCAAGAATACCGCTAGAGGGTTGCCTCCAAATAGTTCGCCCGAAAAAACATCTACCTGATAAAAAGGAGTTTCCAAAATATTAAATATCCATTTCTAAAGATTTTTATCCACCCAGCGCTTGAACACATAAAGCGCCCAGGGGCGTGACCACGATAATTTTCCTGCCAAAAACTGTTTCCATATATTTTCTACTGCCGACTGAGAAATTAAATCCTCTAATGGTTTCACAGAAGTCAGTAAAACCGATTCCATTTCGGATTTCATTGCGCCGCGCATCCAAGGCTCAAAGGGCAGGGTGAAGCCCATCTTTTTGCGATGCACAATCGAAGCGGGTAAAGCAGGTTTCATCGAGTCAACGAGTAATGCCTTGGGCGTTGCAGAAAGTTTTTTAAGCTTGGCAGGCATGCTGAACATATATTCAACCAGCTTGTGATCCATGAAAGGAACACGTACTTCTAAAGGATGCGCCATACTCATCATGTCGGTATCCCTCAACAGCATATTCTGTAAGTAGTGGGTGGTTTCAAGATAAGAGATTAAATTAAAATCACCGTTAAGCTTATCCAGATTTAAGGACTCTTTTGTTGACTCGAAATTCTTCAAAGTTTCTTGTTCTGCAAGACTCTTATCGTTAAAAATTTCAGAGACCTGATCCTGACAAAATAATGCTCTTATAAGGAAGTATTCGTGAGCGCCACTGAATTTGCCTTGCATCCAATGATCGATTTTATTACTTTGATCGGATGGAAGTGCGTTTTTCACTAATCCTGTTCCCAGGTTTACTAGAAACTTAGGAAAGAAATTAAGCATTTTTTTTCTGGATTGAAGTTGCGGAGCCAAACGAAAAGAGGGGTAGCCTCCGAACAATTCATCGCCACCCAATCCGCTTAAAACAACTTTCAATCCAGCCTCATTTGCTGCTCTGGAAATAAGAAAAGTGTTGATCCCATCCATAGTGGGCTGATCCATTGCGTTGATAGCAGCCGGCAGTGATTCTAGTAATTGCTCTTCATCCAAAGTTAATAACTGATGCCTGGTTTTGAATAGATCTGAAATCTCCGCAGAATGTTCGGACTCATCAAATTCTTTTTCTTTGAACCCAATAGTAAGGGTCGTAGGGGGATTATCAGATATGCGAGACATATGAGAAACAATGGCGCTTGAGTCAATACCACCACTGAGAAATGCACCGATGGGAACATCACTGACCTGACGGTATTTCACAGCATCGTGAAGAATATCCTGAATCGCTTGGCCATCGTTATCGGGTTTATTTAACGCATCCAACGGATGCCAGTAACGCGTTTCCTCAAAATCGCCATCACGGTCGACGACTAGATAATGTCCGGGCTTGAGTTCTTGAATATTTCCAATGATAGAATCGGGCGATTTCAGATGTCCGAATGAAAGGTAATGGTAAAGTCCAGTGACGTTGATATCCTTGTCTGATAATCCTGATGCAAGAAGGGCGCGAACTTCAGAAGCAAATAAAAACTGCTTTTCAGTAGAAAGGTAATAGAGCGGTTTGATACCCAATCGATCACGCACAAGGATGAGCGACTGTTTTTTAGAATCCCAAACAGCAAATGCGAACATGCCTCGGAGTTTTTCAAGACAACCCAAACCCCAGTGTTCGTAAGCTTTTAATAGAACTTCGGTGTCCGACTGAGAATTGAAACGAAACTTGTCAGATAATTCTTCGCGCAATTCTTTGTAGTTATATATTTCACTGTTAGTAGATAGCCAGAGAGATTTGTCATCGTTGGGCATCGGTTGATGTCCACCGGGGCTGAGGTCAATGATGGAAAACCTTTGATGGCCTAAATGGAGAGTTGGGCCGTTCTCGCTTGAAAGGAGTTCTTCACCACGATCATCAGGACCGCGATGGCGAATGCTGTCGAGCATCAACCTTAAAATCCGCCCGGAATTTTCCGATGTTTTATCAAAATCGAGAAGACCCGCTATACCGCACATAAATTTAAAGAGGTTTGTGTTTTTAGGTTAATTTTCACGCTCAACGCAAGTTCCCATAACATATATTATGTCAACTAAGAATCAGAGGCTGAATTATGGGGCTGAAAGCAGCCTTTAGGTTGGCTCTACCCTACGATTTAGGGTTTACTTCTTGTTCAAAGTATCTTTTACGGCTTTGACAATATGGTTGTGGGACAAACCATATTTCTCATACAACTGAGGTCCGGTTCCGGTTTCTGCGAATTGATCTTTAACTGCAACACGGGTAAACGGAACGGCAATTTGATTATCCATCAATACGCCAGCAACTGCGTCGCCCAAACCACCGATAATATTATGATCTTCAGCAGTAATTAGCGCGCCGTGGCTGCGTGTTTGTTCAACAATAATTTCTCGATCGATTGGTTTTAAAGTCGAAATATTGACCAATGTCACGTTAATATGCTCTTTTGCCAAGTCTTCCATGGCTACGAGGCTTTCCTGAACCATTGTGCCTGTGGCAAATATAACCAAATCAC
>JAJDAV010000099.1 GCA_029261695.1 Nitrospinaceae bacterium
CAAAAAACTGCAATCTTTTTTAGAAGACGAGACTTTTCTTCTTATCAACAGCGATGTCCTAGCTGATATTGATTTAAACAACGTCCTAAAATTCCACAAAGAAAAAAATTCGAAACTGACTCTGGTGGTAAGACAAGATTCGAGCATGGAAAAATATAAAACCATTCTACGCACAGAGGAAGGACGCATCGTGAATTTTCTCGGCCATACCGTTGACAATTCAGACTCCACCAAAAAAGTTATGTTCACCGGCATCCAAATCATGGAACCGGATATCTTTTCTCGTATTCCAGAAAATAAGTTTTGCGGCACTACTGAAGATGTTTTTCCAAAAATGATTAAGGATGGACTGCCTGTTTATGGTTATCTACATGAAGGGTATTGGATAGATATGGGGACTCGAGAAACTTATATCCAGGCGCAAGCCGATGCGATGGATGGCAAACTGTTGTTAAAAACATCATCATCCAGGAATCCCGAAGGCCCTCTTGTTGTACCCCCTGTTCATATCGGGAAAAATTGCGAAATATCGAAAGACGCACAGGTGGGACCCTATGCAGTGCTGGGAGATGGCTGTCGAGTGCGGTCAGGAGCGGTGGTTGAGAGGTCTGTACTTTTTAAGGGAACCACCGTGGGCAGTGATCTAACAGTAAAAAATAGTGTTGTCGGCGAGGGAGTTGCCATTGCTAAAAATATAGAAAACCAATCGCTGGCACCAGGTAACTGACACCCTCCCTTGAAAACCGACAAAATAATATTTATTAAAGCAGCTTGTGATTACTGAGTGTCATTGTGGAAACAGAAATCGCACCTTCTTCACAATTTATAATGCGACGCATCTCTGGCAAATCTGCTGCACCCACCCGTGTGTACTCATCGGTATAGCTTTCCACATCTTTCAATCCTTTGGTTTCCGGATTGAAGTAGAAAACTGAGTATTTTCTCGTCAGAAATTTTCCATCCTGATTTTTTTTACTCTCTTCAATATTAATCGAGAAAGAAAAACGCGGGGTCTGCCGGTTGATCTGCTGAATACGTCCGTCCTTGATGCGATAAAAAGAGCTCATTCCATCGCCCCCCATAACCAGCTTTCGTCCCAATGGATGCGTACCGTCATCGCCGAAAACAAGTTTATATTTCCCATCTGATTCTTCAAATGATCGGGGTCCACGATGCATCGCAATAGATGACAGGTTCTCGTTCAGAAAACCTTTCGCATTTTCTTCTTCTATACTGATTTCAATTTCTTTAGGACCTTTGACGGTCACTGTGCCCTTTTGTTCTTCGCCATTGATGTTAGCTACCACGTCGGCAGTGAACCCGCCAAAGCCTTCGGGCCATCTTGCTGTGTTCAAAAAAACCTCCTTCATCGCGTTACGCGCTTCAGAATCATCTTCGAGAGTGGTTTCTACATCTTTATCTTTTGTATAGGTTGCCATCCAAAATCTCCTTAAAATAATAAGAGCCTGCCAGAATATTCGGCAAGCTTTTGAGTTACATAAAAGTCGTTATTTTAGTGAAACAATTATACTCTATTTTACCGCCACACTGATATCAGGAACTCCCGACTTTTGCAAAAGGCCCATGACTTGAATGACTTCACCATAGGGGATATCCTTATCAGCCCTGATAACCGCTGTTTGTTTTTTGCTTTTCGTATCCAGTTTCCCGAGAGCCTGTTCCAACCCCAAAATGGTGACACTCTTCCCTGCAAGGGATATCTTTTTATCTTTCGCCATTTCTATCTCAAGGGTCTTGGGGTTTTCATCAATTATGGAAGATTTTGAGGTTGGCAAATTGATGTCCATACGCCGGCTAAAATCGACAAAAACTGTAGAAACCATGAAGAAGATGATAAGCAGAAAAACAACATCAATCAATGGTGTCATCTCCATCGCGAAACTGTCTTCTTCTTCTTTTCTAAATCGCAAGCTAATTACCGAGTTAATAATTATAAGTTATGAAGATGCTGCTTTCTTTGGCCTTCCAGAAGCCTTTTCTTTTACCGCACCATCATAAGAGAGCTCTTCCACAAGCTGAATGGCAACTTCTTCCATTTCAAAAACATATCGATCTATCTTGCCGCGGAAGTAGTGATACAAAACCAATGCTGGAATGCCAACCAGCATTCCCGCCGCCGTAGTAATTAGCGCCTCAGAGATACCACTGGCCACCAGACCGGGGTTTCCTGTACCGCTCAAAGAAATCACATTAAAGGCTTTGATCATTCCAATAACCGTTCCCAGTAAGCCCATCATAGGGGTGATATTCGCGACGGCGCCCAACACACGCAGGTTGGAATTCATCAATGACGCTTCATGTTGACCACCGGCTTCAATCGCTCGTTCAATCTCATCCAGCTTGCCACCGAACCTCAGCAAGCCCATTTTTAAAATTCTTGAGAGGGAATTGTCATACGAATTACAAAGACGCAAAGTTTTTTGAATGTTTTGCCAGTCCCATTGGCTACGAACATCTTTAAGGAAATCGGAGTTGATGATGTTTTTTCTTCTCAGGTTATAGCCTCTTTCAATAGCGATACCCAGCATAAGCACAGAGCTAAAAAGGATGGGGTACATCATTGCCCCTCCCTTTTCGAAAAGTGACAATAATTGCCACTGCCCTCCTGATGATGGTTCCGCTGCCAATGCCAGCGCGGGCATAGTGAGAAAACACACGCCGAGATAAAAAAAAGCAATTTTTATAGCACGATTCATTATTTTTTTAGTAACCAGATGTCTATTGAATGGTTTTTCCCAAGAATGAATTTGCGATCAAACTATATCCATCCTTTTTGGAAAGCTTGATAACCGTCATTCAGTAACTGCCGTAACTTTTATAGCACGAAAATTTCGAGATTAGCAAGAAACAAGCCCGATTGAGAAGGGATTAAACTCTTTAAACACAGGGCTTTTTACTATATATTTGAATATCACCTTAACTTTTAAATTATCATCATGTTCCGAACACGCTTGAAATTTCCCCTGATATTTTTTTTACTGGTGCCATTGCTTTTTATTCTCAGCTGCGGCACGACTAAGGAGCAAAGATCCGGTTCTCCTGCAAAACTCTTGCGGGAAGCAAAAAAATTTATCAAAGAAAAAGATTCAGAAAAAGCCAAAAACAGTATTCAACTTATTATGGAGGACTTTCCTGACAGCAAAGAGAGGATCACCGGTTTGATGCTTCTTGCGGATGTTCACTATAATGAAGAAGAATATGAAGAAGCTAAATTCCATTACCAAAAATTCACAGAACTTTATCCAGCGCATAGATTTGTAGACCGCGCTCATTTCTATAAAGCTATGGCCAACTTTCAACTCTCTGACCTTGCATCAAGAGATTTAACACCTGTGCACTCTGCATTGGAAGGGTTCGAAAATTTCCTCACCGATTTCCCCAAAAGCACTTACAAGGGGAAGGCACAAAAAAGAATCCAGCAGTGCCTGGACATTTTGGCTCAAAATATTTTTGAAATCGGAAAATTTTATTTTCGTACAGGGTCATACCAGTCTGCAATTATTCGGCTAAAAAGTTTGATGGTTAAATACCCTACCCATTCTTACGTTGCCGAAGCAGAGTTTCTATTAGCTGAATCTTACTTCCACGAACAAAATTATATTAAAGCGCGTGAGCATTACAAAGTGGTTTTACAGAAACATCCAAGAACAGAATTTGCCAAACAAGCCAGATTAAAATTAAGAGAACTTAGAAAGCTGTAATTGCTATGGCTAAAATTCCTCAAAAAAAGAACACCACTTCAAGCAGCCATGACCCTCTCGATCAATATATGAGAGAGATCGGTAAAATTAAACTCCTTTCCAGGCAGGAAGAAATCAATCTCGCAAACGCAATTAAACAAGGAGATTCCAAAGCCGTTCAGGAAATGGTTCGCAGAAACTTAAAGTACGTCGTCACGGTAGCAAACAAATATCGTGGATATGGAATGTCACTGCAAGACCTGATCGAAGAAGGCAATATCGGTTTAATTCAGGCTGCTAAACGCTTTGATGTTTCCAAAAATGTAAAGTTCATCACTTATGCAGTCTGGTGGATAAAACAGGCAATCATGCATTCCCTTGCAGAGCAATCAGGCACTGTTAAGTTACCTGTCAAGCAAGTGGGAAAAGTCTCCAAGTTTAATAAGAAGAGTCAGCAAATGTGCCAGGATATGGACCGCGAACCCACGCAATCTGAAGTAGCCAAAAGTCTGGGTTACAACGATGACGAAATTAATTCGATCATGCGCGCCTATCGAACCCATCTATCTCTGGACACTCCCCTAAAAAATGATGACCACACGCCCTATCTTGACCTTCTGGAGAATGAGGAGTTTATTCCCTACGATGATCAAATCATGCGGGAGTCATTGAATGAAAAAGTGGATCAAATGCTTGAGGACCTTTCAGAAAGGGAAGCCACCATATTAAAAATGCGATTCGGTTTTTCAGGTGAAGTTAAAACACTGGAAGACATTGGTCAGGAAATCGGACTCTCAAGGGAACGAGTCAGGCAAATTGAAAAGCGTGCCAAGCAGAGGTTAAAATCCAAATTGCAAAATGAAGCATGGATCACTGAGGACGAATAAAAAGAAATGTTAACTGAAATTTTTGCACTCTTCTTGCTAGCTTATCTTGTTGGTTCAATTCCATTCGGTCTGCTTCTTTCCAAAACACAAAACATAGACATCCGCGAACATGGCAGTGGCAATATAGGCGCTACTAATGTCGCCCGCACTATGGGGAAAAAAGCCGGGTTGCTCACTCTTGCTGGAGATGTTTTAAAAGGTTGGGGCGCAGTTTTTTTAGCAAACCTATGGTTTGATGAGCCCATAATCATTGCTCTGGCCGGGTTAGCGGTTTTCCTGGGGCACCTTTTCTCCATATTCCTTAATTTCAAAGGTGGAAAAGGTGTGGCAACAGGGCTAGGGGTGTTTAGCTTTTTAATGCCTTTATCCACCCTGATATCTGCAGGAATTTTCGCTCTATGTCTTAAAATTTCGGGGTATGTTTCGTTAAGTTCAATTCTGGCAGCCATCTCTTTGCCCCTGCTGGGAATCTTTTTTCGTGTGCCGTTTCCCTTTATTTATCTAGCTGTCATAGTGGCTCTGTTCACCCTGCAAAAGCATCACAGCAACATTTTACGCCTCGTCGAAGGAACGGAAGCGAAGTTTTTGAAAAAATAGGGTTTGACAATTTAGATTGAGGAAATATAATTGGGGGCTTGGGAAATCCAATCATCCCTAAACATCTTAATGAACGCGGGAGTAACTCAGTGGTAGAGTGCAACCTTGCCAAGGTTGAAGTCGAGGGTTCGAACCCCTTCTCCCGCTCCATTTTTCTATTGTTTAATCCCATGCAGGGCACCGTCGCCAAGTGGTAAGGCCGAGGTCTGCAAAATCTCTACCGGCGGTTCGAGTCCGCCCGGTGCCTCCAATTTTTCAATAATTTATCCATTACGCCTTCCCCTCCGGTTTCCCCTGTAAGTCTAATTAATAAACCAGGTCTCAAAGAAATACTGGCAATTTTGCTAGCTTTCCCTAAAATTGGACTCTATCCACACAAAGCGAGCCTAAGCTGTTGATTGAAGCTGAGTTTTTATACAACCCTGCCGATAAAGGGATGCATTGCCATTGCCCGACTATTCTCGAATGCCAGTCAGGTAAGCTGCTGGCCGTCTGGTACGCGTATAATGTAGATGAATATCGAAATGCTACATTAGCCTTTGCCAGTAAAAATCTAAAAACACCTATTTGGAATACCACTAAAACCCTTCCCATTCCCTCAAAGTATTCCCTGGGAAACCCGGTTCTTTTTCAAGAACCCAACGGAAGAATTCATCTCATGTATGTAGCCCTGAAAGGAACGTACTGGAACGATGCCGTTCTATACAGCATTTATTCAGAAGATGAGGGTGACACCTGGACTGACCCCAGCTTACTCTGGAAGGATTTGGGGATGATGGTGCGGCACCCACCCGTATTCCTCAAATCAGGAGTATGCCTGTTGCCCGCTTACGATGAACGTAAAAAAAGTTCCATTATATTATCCAGCCATCCCCCTTATTCCCATTGGGAAATCAGTTATCAATTTATGGGAAGTGATATTATTCAGTCGACGCTGATTAGAACAGAGAAGGATGACCTCACAATGTTTTTCCGTCCCCACTCTGACCCAAGGTTTATCTGGAAAAGTCATTCTCACGACCATGGTGGTTCGTGGTCCCAACCAGAGATGACCCCTTTACCCAACCCTCTGTCTGGAATCTCTGCAATCTCAGTCAACAATTCTATTGCAATGATTTATAACCACACAGACGAACATCAGCGATATCCACTCAGCGTTTCTTTAAGTAGGGATGGAGGAACCACATGGGAAGAGAATTGGACTTTAGACAATGTCCCTTTCGAAGTTTCCTACCCAAGTTTCATAATGGGGGAAAATAATACCGTACATGGAGTTTACACCTATAACCGTCGCATGATTAAATATGTGCGAATCGATCAAAAAAAGTTTCTTTAATTATGAATCCAATATCAAACTATAAAAACTTACACGAAGGGAAAAACCTCTTTATCCTGGCCTCCGGCCCCTCCCTGGCGCAGCAAGACCTGTCATTATTAAAAAATAAAATAGTGATGGGATTGAACCGGTCTATTTTGGTTTATCCTGAACCTTATTATCAATGTGTTTTTGATCACCGACTTTTTGATCTTTATGCCGATCCTCTTAAAAAAGTCCGCCAGCTATTCACGCTTGAAGATCG
>JAJDAV010000100.1 GCA_029261695.1 Nitrospinaceae bacterium
GTTGTGACCGCATAGGCACAAACCACCAACATCATGGCAGTATAGGTAGGGTGACGCATATATCCATGCAACTGGTCGGTTTTCAGGGTTTGCTGGTCGCGAAAAGCAATATTGAATTTAAAACGCAAAATACCCAATTGAGAAATAGCCAATATTCGCAAAGTACATCCAAACGTAAAAAGTATGACTATTATAGATAACTCAACAATTCCAACAGGAATTAAGGTTGTGCGTGCAACGAACGACATGCCAACCAACGCCACGACAATGGGCAAAACGTGACCGCAAAGCTGTTGCAAATAGGCTTTGTTAAATTTTATATCTTCCGGTCGTTCTGTCAGAGTAAAGAATACGACCTCTATAATTCCAAATATAAGATTTATATAAGAGACAATTAAAATACGCTCCGCCTGGGCGCTACCCAACCACCATGGGACCAATGGTAGTAAATATGTGATGCCAACAAGAATGATATTGAAATTAAAATTCTTAAACAGGCAAACCAGCAAAATCACTGAATATAAGGCAAAGTTGATCTGGAGAAGTAATATTGCGCTCACGGAACCCTCTAACAACCATTTAAATACAATTAATTAGTCCAATATACCTGACTTAGAGAAATTGGAGAATAATTCGCCAGAATCAGGTATTCTACTGTTTTTCATAGTAGTTTTATTATAAAATAAGAAAAACTGTATACCCCTTTCGCATTTGGACACACAAGAATGCTGAAGTTGGCAATATAAAATACTTAATTGGGTCAGGCCATATGAGGATGAATATACACCTCCTCCGAATGAACCACCAATCCCAGTAGCTGCGTAATAGAATTGAGGTAAGCAATGGATGCAAAGACACTAAATATCCCTGATGAAGTAAAGCGCGAGATCGAAACTTTTGCCGCAGAGGTTGAGCGTCTAAACCGTGGCGAAGTTGGCGACGATGACTTTAAAAGGTTCCGTCTCCAACAGGGGATCTACGGACAAAGGCAAGACGGCGAGCAAATGGTTCGCACCAAACTGCCCGCAGGAAAAATGACAAGTGAACAACTGCGATGCATGGCTGACTTTGCCCAAAAATATTCGCATGGAGTCTTACACATCACCACTCGCCAGGACATTCAATTACATTACGTTAAAATTAATGATGTCCCTCAAGGATTGGAAGACCTCGCTCAAGCAGGCATTACCACTCGCGAAGCTTGTGGCAACACTGTACGAAACGTCACAGCCTGTCATAAAGCAGGAACCTGTTCTACCGAAGTATTCGATGTCGGCCCTTATGCTTTAGCGGTTTCTCAATATTTGCTTCGGCAAGAGTTGACACAAAATCTTCCTCGAAAATTTAAAATCAGTTTCGGGGGTTGTAACGGTTGCGGTCTAGCCCCTATTCACGACATTGGCCTGAAAGCGGTGATCAAAAATGAAGGTGGGAAAGAGGTTCGTGGTTTCCGAGTTCTGATTGGAGGTGGGCTAGGTTCCTTTCCACATGCGGCTCTGCCATTAACAGATTTTATTCCATCGGACCACTTGCTACGAATGTGTGAGGCATTAGTTGCTGTCTTTGATAAATACGGTGACAAGAAAAACCGTAATAAAGCACGTTTTAAATTTGTGCTCGATAAGCTCGGGCTGGAAAAAATTAAAGAACTTTACGATGAAGAGTTTGCCGCTCTTGCAGGCAATAAATATGCCCCTATTGAATTAGAGGATGATGAAACTCCACATCCACCTGAATATCAATCGGCAGATTGCGATTCAGACCCGGAGTTCCAACTCTGGAAAAGCCGAAACATTGAAGTCCAAAAACAAGAAGGCTTTCACAATATACAAATCAAATTGATTCTTGGGGACTTCACTATTCCTCAAGCTAAAGCTTTAGCAGACATGGCAGAAAACTTTGCTGGCAGTAAGTTGGTTGCCACTGTAAATCAAAACCTGATGATTCCCTGGGTCAAAGAAGATGCTTTTGGCAATCTTTTTTCTGAGTTGAAAAAAATTGGCCTCCACAAAGCCGGAACTGAAGAGATACGCGATATTACCTGCTGCCCAGGCTCAGAAACCTGCAACCTCGGTATCACTGCATCTCGTGGTTTAGTGGAAAACTTAAATCAGGAAATGGAAAATGGTTTTGAAACCTCAAAAGACTTAGACCATATTTCCATCAAGGCCAGTGGTTGTCCTAATTCTTGCGGTCAACACCATATCGCATCCATTGGCTTTCATGGTGGAGCCAAGAAGCTGAATGGCATACTGACTCCCCATTACGAAATTTTACTGGGTGGGAGAGTTTCAGAAGACAAAGTTGTGTTTGGAACATCTGTTATTAAAATACCTGCAAAAAATGCTCCCGAGGCAATGAAAAGCTCCATCAATGATTACAAAAAGAACAAGCAAAACGATGAGACTTTTGGAGAATATTTTGATCGAATGGGCAAGGGACATTTCCGCGAATTACTAGATCCATTGAAGAGCCTTCCAGATATTGAGCAGTCCCCTGAATCATATATCGATTACGGCTCTACCGAAAAATTCAGTCTTGAAGACCGAGGTCAAGGTGAATGTGCAGGAGCAGTTACAGACATGATCACCGACCGGATCACTGAAGCAGAACGCGCACATTTCCAAGGTAAACTTTCTCTGGAGAAAAAATCTTTCAAAGAGGCAGGAGACCATGCTCGACGCAGCGTTATCGGGTCTGCCCGTGCCCTACTCGTTACAGAAGGAATGGACTTCAACGATGACTGGGAATGTTTGAAAAAATTCCAATCTCTTGTAATCGATATGGAAATTGTTTCTGCTCAATTTGCAAAACTAATAGACAACTTTGAAGAGACACCAGAAGCGACCGATGAAAAAACTGCTAGCTGGTGGATTTCTGAGGCGGGTTCACTGGTTGAAGAATGTAGAGCCGTTCAGGAAAAAATGCAGTCAGACAAATCGCTTAGAATCAGAGTCGGTGGAGATGATACAAAAGAAAAAGCCTCCGGGTCTGCAAAAACTTCAGCTAGCATAGATCTTCTAGGCGTTAAATGTCCGTTCAATTACGTTAAGACCAAAATCAAACTGGAAACAATGGCATCAGGAAGCATACTGGAAGTATTGCTGGATGATGGGGAACCTTCAGAAAACGTACCCAAGAGTGTTAAGAATGATGGTCATAAAGTAATCTCTCTTATTGAAGAACAAGGTCACTACAAACTGACCATCGAAAAGGCTTAAGAATTAATGCTCATTAGTATGACCGGTTTTGGCCGGGCTGAATGCCAAGACGAAGACTATACCTATCAGGCCGAAGTTCGGTCCGTCAACAACCGCTTTATTGAAATTAATACGCGCCTTCCAAAAGCCTATGCGGACTTGGAGCAACCCTTAAAGAAACTCGTTAAGTCTTACTGTTCCCGAGGTTCCCTCAGCCTAACCATAAGCATTGCCAACTCAAATGAAAATTCAGGGGAATGGGAAGTAAAGCCAAACCTGCAACTAGCCACACAATATGTAGAGGCCTTAAACCAAATTAGAGATTCCTTGGGATTAGTAGGAGAAATTGATCTTAAATCTTTAGTTGGTTTACGCGATATTATTAAAATCGAACCTTTGGCAATTGATCCCGCAAAAAATGAGATGATACTTAATATGGCGGCAGAGGCCTTAGCCTCACTACAGAAGATGAAAGCTGAGGAGGGTGCAAATTTACAAAAAGACCTGGCACAGCGCATTGAGGCCATAGAAGGACACGCTGCAGAAATTGAATCAAAACATCCCTTAGTCATAGTGGAGTATCAAGAAAAACTTAAAGAAAGAATAAAATCCTTGAATGAAGGACTTGACCTTGATGAAGCTCGTCTGGCTCAGGAAACAGCACTATTGGCAGATCGGTGCGATATCACTGAAGAAATAACCCGTTTACGAAGTCACTTGAATCAATTTAGAAGTTTTTTCAAAACCAAAGAACCTATTGGCCGCAAGCTTGAATTCATTACTCAGGAAATCAATAGAGAAGTTAATACAACAGGTTCGAAATCCAGCGATATTACTATTTCCAACCGGGTCATAGAAATGAAGAGTGAGCTTGAGAAAATCCGTGAACAAGTACAGAACATTGAGTAAAATTTTTTTCAGAAACCGGGTAATAAAAACAAGCACGGGAATTGAAAACAAATGAAAAGTGAAGGCCTTCCAATAATAATTTCTGCACCTTCTGGAACAGGAAAGACAACAACCTGCAAGGTGCTAAAAAAAAGGATGTCGAACCTCAAAATTGCCACTTCACATACGACCAGAAAAATTCGTGAAGGGGAATGGGACGGAGTCGATTACCACTTCATATCAAAGGAAGAGTTCGAATCTAAAAAAAACAAAAAAGAATTTTTAGAATGGGCGCAGGTTCATACGGAATTCTACGGAACATCTTTAGAGGCTATAGCAAAACATCAACAAGCAGGTTTTGATATTCTATTGGAACTCGACGTTCAAGGGGTAGCTTCGCTTCGTAATATGGATTTTAAAGGAATTTTCATCCTGATCCTGCCTCCTTCAATTGAGGAGATGGGCAATCGACTCAGAAAAAGAGGAACAGAGACAGAGGAAAGCATAGAAAGACGACTCAATACTGGTAAACAGGAAATAAAAAGTTATCAGAAATATGATTACGTCATAACTAATAATGAAGTAGAAGAAACCGTAGAATCCATTCTGGCAATAGTCCGCGCTGAAAAATCTCGGGTTGCGCGCTATGTCCCAACATCCGACGATATCAAAGAACTACTGGGTTGAAATAATAATGTCTCAAATCAACCTCTTGAACCTAGTTTGCGAAAAAGTTAAAAGCCTTAAAGCCTATCAGGTAGAAACCTTAGAGGACGGCGTTAAACTTCACGCAAACGAAAACCCCTACCCGCCTTCTGCTGAGTTTATTAAAATAGCACTAGAACGTTTTGAAAAACTAGACTTAAACCGTTACCCCGACCCTGATTGCAAACAATTGAAAGAAGCGATTTCAACTCGCATTGGGGTACCGACAAACCAACTTGTCATTGGGAACGGATCTGATGAATTAATTCAAAATCTAATGCAGGTTTTTTGCGATGAAGGAGACACAGTTGCCTTCCCCGACCCTACCTTTGCCATGTACGCTATAACAGCAAAGAGTATGGGACTGAAGGTAAAAACTTTCCCTCTCAATAAAAATTGGGATTTTGAAGCAAAACCATTAATTGAAAAACTAACTGCAAGTCATGCCCGTATTGTATTTATTAGTTACCCCAACAATCCAACAGGAAATTGTTTTTCCCGAACTGAGATTCAAAAACTTATAGAGAATTTTGAAGGAATTGTGGTACTGGATGAAGCTTATTATGACTTTTCAGGATTATCATTTCTCGACCAAATGGAAAAGCACAATAATCTGGTAGTCCTAAGAAGTCTTTCGAAGATAGGGTTAGCGGGACTAAGAGTAGGCTATGGAATTTTTCCAAGTATCATCGCAGATGAAATCAACAAAGTCCGATTGCCTTACAACTCAAATTCCGTTTCGCAAATTATTGCAGCGGAATTATTGAATAACTTTGATGCAGTTCAAAAACAAATCAACTCCATAAAAGAAGAAAGAACACGGTTAATGAGTGGACTAGAAGGTATTAACTCCATTACAGCCTTTCCATCTGATGCAAACTTCATACTGTTTCAAGCTTCCGAAAATGGAGAAAATGTATTCAAGAACCTAATGAAAAACGGTATTTTGATTAGGAATCTGGGCGGACACCCTATGCTAAAAAACTGCCTGCGTGTTACAATAGGGACGAAAGCTGAAAATGACCAATTTTTGGATCGGTTGAGACAAGCAGTACATTAATTAATGACCGATTAAATCAATATGCGCACTGTCCTTATCTCAGGTTTCTGGGGTTTATTAGCACTCGTCTGGATTATTGTCGGTCTGCTTTATTTTCAAGCATCCCGCCCAATGAGTGACAACACTCAATCCCAGGTTTTTGAAGTCGTACCTGGAATGACTTTAAAACAGGTGTCCCAGCAGCTTTCCCAAAAAAATCTCATTCGCAGTGCCAGCGCCTTTCAGGCTGTTGGCCTGATCCAAGACAAGCAAAAACAAATTATGGTTGGGGAATATAATGTTTCGCCATCCATGCTACCTATTGAGATTTTGCAACGGATTACATCTGGCAAGACCGTATTATATCCTGTCACCATTCCCGAGGGATACCGCATCACAGAAATTGCTGGGCTGCTAGAAGAGCGTGGCCTTGTCAATAAAGAAGTATTTTTACGAGAAACAAAAAAAGTAGAACTGCTTAAAGAAATTTCAACAAATTCTTTGGAAGGTTATCTCTTCCCAGAAACTTATCATTTCGGAAAATTCACGCCTGAAATAACAATTGTAAAAAAAATGGTAGAAACTTTTAAGGAGCGCGCCTTAAAACAGGAGTTTTTAAACCGTGCCAAAGAAATGGGGTTTTCTTACCATGAAATCATTACACTTGCTTCCCTAATAGAAAAGGAAACTGGAAAAGATTCTGAACGTAAATTAATCTCATCCGTATTTCACAATCGATTGAAAAAAAATATGCGGCTACAAACTGACCCGACGGTAATCTATGCGATCGAGAATTTTGATGGGAATATTCGAAAAGGCGACCTTAAAATCGACTCCCCCTATAACACTTATAGACATAAAGGCCTTCCTCCAGGGCCCATAGCCAGCCCAGGTCTTAAATCAATTATTGCCGCCCTTCACCCAGCTAAGACTTCGAACTTATACTTCGTTTCACGCCAAGATGGCAGTCATCAGTTTTCAGCGACCCTCAACGAACATAACCGGGCGGTACAAAAATATCAGCTACGAAGAGTTAACCGTTAACAATAAACGGTTTTCAAACTGAATTTTCGCCTTTTGTGTTATTAAGCTGGCTTGCACCATTCCTCACGATTTGCATCAGCAAGTGCGAATTTTCTTCCGTCAAATCATTTAAATTTTCCGCTAAAATATTATTGGCACCGTTTAGCAAATTAGCTACTTCCTCCCAATCCATTTCCTCACAATTCGGTTTCATGGTTTCTTCCCTTCCAACTCTAAACCCAGTTCCGATGGCAACTCAAGCCCCTGTGGAGCCAAGCATAAAGTTAGTTGATTGTTAAATGGTAATACTGTATTATAAAAAAATTAAACAAAAGTTAACTATAATATTAAAATAATGCTAAAAAAATTAAATAAAAGGATAATTTTTGCAAGGAATTCAAAGGGTTTCAAACAAAATGAATTAGCCAAAATTTTAAAAGTTTCTCTGCCAACCATGAATCATTATGAGAGTGGAAAACGCGCTCCAAATTCCGAGTTGCTATCTAAAATAGCAACAGTATTAGAGTGCGACCCAGGCTGGTTACTCACAGGAGAAGGCGAAGCTGATAAAAGTAATGCCACGTCGAGGGAAGCTCTCTCCTCTCCTTCAGGGTCGCTGAATGATTTCGTTCTGGTCCCCAGATACAATATTGAAGCTTCTGCAGGCGGGGGGTCTATCATCCACTCTGAACAAGTTGTAGACCATCTGGCCTTTAAAGCAGACTGGGTAAGTAAAGAATTGGGGGCAAACCCAAAAAATCTATTACTCATCCATTCTATTGGCGATTCCATGGAACCCACTTTACGTTCAGGAGATTTACTGCTGGTAGACAGAAACAAAGCTAAAATAAAGGGAGATGGGATTTATCTCATCAATTTTGAAGAGGGATTGATGGTAAAACGATTGGAATGGATGATGGATGGGACTGTTGTTATTCGTGGAGACAATACCAGCGTTTCCAGAGAGCAAAAACTCACTGCAATGGAAATGGAAAAACTACATTTGCTGGGGCGCGTGGTCTGGGTTGGTAGCAAAATATAAATCAATTCAACCGGGAAAAAGTAATGAGCATCTCCTACCCTACAATCAAATAAGCCTTGTTTGATTAATATTTAAAAGCACGATAAACTAAAATCTAATCGTTTAAACTCGTTACTTCGCATACGATTCAATACCCCCCGCTAAGTCGGGTCAGGAGGCAAAGATGAATACCGAAAATTCTCATCAACCAAAGCTCAACCATGAGGAATGGATCGGGCGCTTTTTCCAGTTTATTGAAACAGTGAAGCTATTTTCCATTGAATTTGCACAAGCACTAAAAAGCTTATTTCAAAAAGGGCTGCGAGAAACTTGGAAGGATTTTCGATCCATCGCCTCCAAGCTTTCACCTGTAGATTTCTTTTTTGCAGGAACCATGTTATCCATTGGAGCTTTTGGAGGCATGATTGTTATTGCTGGAATCGGCTTATTGAGTTATCAATCTTTTTTATGGTTGCAAAGCGGAGTGTGGACAGAATATCCAATGCTGGCTGTTTTCAACTTTCTTTTTGAGAATACACCTCTCCACCAATGGATCATTAATCCAGAGTCATGGGTTGGAATGCAAAAGTTGATTTTATGGTTTTTGGAAACCATTCCAGTTTCAATTGCATTGATGGTGCCTGGGGTTTCATTGGCAATTACAGCAATGAGTATATTTATTGCGGCAATGTTATTTCGATTTTACCAACTAAAGAACATGCAATGACCGAAGATTCTCAATCCTTAAAAGAAAAACTGGAGTCTTCAAAAAAGTATTTCCAGAATGCAGATTTTAAAGGTGCCGATCTTGCCGGTGCCGAGCTTAAAGGCGCCCTGCTGGGAGGAGCTGATCTGCGTGGTGCCAACATGAAAAAAATTTTTCTGGGAGACGCAGAGCTTGCTAAAGCCAACCTGGCTGAAGCTAACTTGGAAGAAGCCAATTTAAACTCCGCGGACTTGAACAAGGCAAACTTAAAAGGCGCAAACATGCGTGCACTTTATGCCCGATCAGCAGATTTGAGAGGTGCTAATTTGAGCAATGCTGATCTCACTAAATCCAACTTACGGCAATGCTCTCTATTTAAAGCCTGGATGAAAAACTCTGATCTTAGCGGGGCCAACTTGCAAAATGTCAAAGGCGCACAATCGCAATTGCAAGATTCAAAGTTCTGTGGTGCGAAAATGGAAGGCGCTGATCTTTCGGGAGCACGAATGGAAGGAGCAAACTTTGAAGGAGCAGGCCTTCAGGTGGCAAACTTAAGCAGAGGAGTTCTAAAAAATTCCAATCTAAAGGGGGCCGACTTAAAAGGAGCCAATCTTAGATATGCAATCGGGTTAACTAAAGAACAGATCGAGTCTGCCCTCATTGACAAAAACACTCTTTTACCTCAATACTTAAAAGTCGAATGGAAATCGGAAACCGAGTTTGAGTGTCATGTCTCGAAGGAAAAAAGGATCTATTAAAAATCACTTTTCGTTCCTCCGGTCAATTTCCCCCAGTAATTCTCCTACCGTTCGCACATTTATAAGATCTTTATAACTTGATACCATCCCAATAATATTTATACTTAGGGGAAATGGTTCATCCCGGTCACGCAATATTATTGTTCCAGTAATATCTTGTTCATTAAATTCCACCAATTTTTCTGATAATAAAGGCAAGGAAACCTGCTCGACCTCTATAGAAAAAGAATATTGTTTTTCAAGATACTCTTTTAGCTCATCAACCTCTGGTTGTGACAAAAGGTAATTTGCACGTCGCTCGACCCATAATTTAGCTTTACCAGTTTCAGGTAAATCATGGTAATTCTCGATCAAACCTTCAAAGGGGAGTAAGGGTTCATCCCTTAAATAGCAAACCCAGTCTACCTTTACAAAGTTATCGGGGTTTTGCCCAGATAAAAGCCTGGAAGAGTCTATTAGAGAAAAGGCACGAAACAACTTCAACTGCTTTCCCCCCTTGGCTTCAATTGTTTATTTTTCACTATTTCCTCTAAAATGAACTATTTAATATTTCTCATCAATTATAAGGAGTATGATTGTCTCTACACAATTTAAATTTATAAAATAAGGAATATCCCCTAAAAAATGTCTGCTGATAGAAAATTAATCAAGTTTGGTGCGTCCACTGGTTTTACCGTGGTATTGGAGTTTGGGAACGATGCAGAAATGACAGAATACCGCAGTAAAATTGAAAATGCCGACCTGCAATGTGAAAATATAGACAACTTTAATTTATTATTTGATGAGGCCGATTTGTTTATGGATATGAGAAGCCCCGAATGCAGAGCTCAGTTCGACATCGAAGATTGGATATAGTCACTAGCCAGAAATTCAGAACATAATGTAAAGCGTATCGCTCCCCCTAAAAAGGAGAAGTTATGTTCAGCTTAATAAAAACTTGAAATTTTTCTCAAGGGACTGCTTTATCTTTCATTTGAAGCCTTAATGTTTCAACTCGCTCAGCTAATGTTTGAGGTTTTTCTTTTCGGTTTTGCAAGAATCGGGTAAACCAATCCAACCCCTCCCCTAACTTCAGGTCCATTTTAATTGCCTTATCATAATCCTCGATGGCTTTTTCATATGCCCCCATTCGGTCTTCCAAGATCGCCCGATTGGCAAAAGATACAGCCGAGTTGGGATCGAGCATTAAAACCTCATTAAATGCTTCAAGTGCTTTCTGGTCTTTCCCCAGTTGCATGAGGGTTCTCGCCCTACCCCTTTTAGCATGAACAAAGTCAGGATACTCAGCTACGGCCTTTTCATAATAATCGAGTGCCTCACTAAATTTTCCATCTGTATAGAGACTAACTGCTTTAGCAAATGAAGGCCGCTTTTCGGAGGAATTGGAACTTTTAAGAATAGCCCAGCTAAAGGAGAGAAAAATTAAACCAATGCCCAAAAATCGGATAACGCGGTAAACCTTATCCATTTCCATAATAGGTGAATTTACTGAGAATATTTCCAATGAGCTAGCCGAACACCCTCTTGACTCAACCGCCGGGTGATTCGCTGTATAGAAGCCTCATTCAAACTTTCTTTCTTAAAAACAGCATTTACAAAATCGGCGACAATATCAGGTTGATCGTCCCCAAAAGAAGGCACCTGTTTCCCAACAAAATCATAGGTAGACTCGTCGGAAGTATAAAACCTGAAAAAGGTGGTTAGATACAGAATCATACTATTTCGCGCAACATGGCTTGGCTTGCGCTTTCCGTTCAGGCCATTAACAGAAAATTGCATGCCTGCGATCCTTCGTCGAGAATCCAACGAGTCCTTTTCAACTTCATATTTTGAGGCCTTAAAGCAAGTCGATAGAACAGAGCTTTCCAGATTCCCATAAGGGAATTCATTTTTCCCTTGGATAAGTTTTTTCATCTTATCCATAGCTTTTTTACCCTTAGGTGAATAACAAAGTTGGGCTCGCCATACCTTAAATTCTTTTACCGTTTTTATCATAGGATTAGATTCCATAAAAATCATCCTCAAGTGTAGAAATTTAAAATAAAAAAGTTAATCCTAATTATGGATAGCTGGATCAGGTTGCAGGTTCTGCTCTGCTACATAGGTTTGATGACCTTTTTGATGCACAAGTACATGATACCAAGGCTCATCTTTGGGAGGCCGGCTTTTCGCTACCGTTTCATACCATTCATCGGTGGATTTAAACTCCAAATCCACGCCAAGGATGATGCCACGATAATCAAAAAGTTTATGCTGAATCAATTGACCAATACAATATTTTGCTTTTGCTGATTCGCTCATGCTTTATTCATCCCTTAGTAAAATAATATCCTAAAAAATGAGACTATTAAACTAGTTCACACTCATAGGTATCTTCAGATTTCCAAATGACTTTAATATAATCTGGGACCTGTGTCTCACTATCAATAAAAGCAGACTGAAGTTCCTTTGCAGAAATATTTTTGACAGAACTCAAGTCAACCCCCTGAAATTTGGTTTCAATAAGTTCCGCACCCGAAAAATCACAGTCAATAAAACGCGCGCTTCTGAAATCTGCGTCTCCCAGTTTCGCATTCACAAAACAAGCAGATTTCAAAAGGGCATGCTTGAAGTTAGCTTCACTCAAATTTGCATTGGTAAAATCGACATCAGTACAATCCGTTTCCATCATCTCAGTTCCAGAAGCATCAGCACCCCGCAGCTTGGCACCCATCAGTTTGCCTTTTGACAGGTTTGCCCCTCTACTAAAATAACCTTCCCGCTGATACCTCCCTGTTAGCTTCGCTTCGCTAAAATCTGCTCCTACCATATTAGCCCCCAGAAGATTGGCTTCCACCAGTTTAGCTCGAATTAAATCGGCTTTTTCCAAATTGGTATCGGAGAGATTCGTTCCCGTTAAATCGGTATCATTGAGATTAGATTCTTTTAAATTTGCCTTACTCAAGTTAGCCTTTAGAAAGCTGGCACCAGAAAGATTGGCACCTGAGAAATCTGCGCGCATGGCTTTAGCTGAAAACATATTAGCCCCTACCATAGAGGCCCCCTTCAAATCTGCACTTACCATATTGGCAGAAATAAGGTTTGCCTTGCTTAAGTCTAATCCAGAAAGATCCAATCCCTTGAGTTCAGCACCTTCAAGATTATTTTTTGAGTTAGCGACTTTATCTCTATCCCAGGTTGTCATTTAGTCCCTGTCGTTAAATTTTTATACTTTTCTGATTTGCATTGTAATATTGGTTATTAATCTATTCAGGTCGAGCACCAAAGTCAAATGGTAATCGAATAAACACAATGTTTTACTGGGTTTAGGATAAACTGTAACGGTGAAAAACCAATTGCCCCCCAAAGTGATCAAGAGCAACCTGGCAAACCAAAAGGGCTTTACGATGATTGAACTGTTAATCGTGACAGCAATTATCGGAGTGCTGGCATCCATCACACACTCTTACTACGCACAATACAAACAACGCGCCTACGATGTCCATGCCAAGTCCAACCTTAAAAGCCTTTGGCTAACCTGTAATCTTTACTGGCAAGATAACTCGAAGGGCACGTGCAATGTAGCCGCAGTAAACAACACCACTTACGGGTTTTCTACTGCAGATCAGGTGACCCTGAGCGGACAAGGAACGGAGGCCAGTTTCAGCGGCACCGCAAGCCATAACGAAAGCGATACGACATTCAGCATCAACTCATCCGGAAATTTTCCGTAACAACCCACCTGTTTTTTAACTGCCCTCACATGACCTGGGTGGCGGAGGTTCGACGAAAAAGTTCGAACCCAAACCTGGAAATTTTGCGCGGAGACGAATCACTCACCCTCTGCAGAAGAGTGGTGCCCCCGAGGCGATTCGAACGCCTGACCTACGGATTAGGAATCCGTTGCTCTATCCTGCTGAGCTACGGGGGCAACCCATTAAAAACAATTATTTAAATGTATTTGTGTCGAGAATTAAATCTGGTATTTTTTACTCTGTCCCGCAATAGTCTCACTTTTTGCGGGATTCCCATTAGCCTCAAGCGAGCTTTAAATCCAACCTGAGGAATTTTACCTTCAATGAGAATGGGTAGCAAGAGCTAACCGATCCCGCCTGTATCGGCAGGATAAAATTGTTTAGCTTGAAGTTTGGGGGTAAGTGTCTTCTTAAGTAATAACACTCGAAAGTGTTATTACTCCGTCCTTATGTTACTCGAAATTGGTGATTATTTTGTTACAACCCAAACAGCATGAATGATACCAGGAACAAAAAAGAAGAGTGTTAACACCAGATTAATAAAGAAGGCTTTCCCAAATCCTTTTTTAAGGAAAACCGCGAGAGGTGGCAGAAGTACAGCTGCAACTATGATGATAAATTTATTATCCATATAAAAACTTCCTTTAAGTTATTTCATTAACCAATCGTGAAAAAAATAACAGGTTTATCTACATTCGTTACGAATACGGTTAAATATCGTATCTTTCTCTATCGGATAGTTTGTAACTATATCATTTAAAACAGCATCAAAAACATCCTGTTCTCTTTCTCCTTTAATAATAAAAATATCACAACAACCAAGTCGAATTTTATCAATAAAATCTGAGGAATCTTCATAACTTCGTACTTCTGAAAACCCTAATTTAAGTTCTTCACTATAAGTTTTCTCAATAAAGTTAATCCACTCAATTTCTTTATTCACTTCATTTCCCCTTAATTACACGATTGTATCATTACGTCTATGATTGGTTTAATAGCAACCACAATATAAATTTATTTTTTGTACTACCATTGTTCTCTGATCAACCAATCGTAAAAAAATAAAATAACGTTACTACCAGAGCAACGAGAATACCCATTAGGAGTTTAACTAACCTTGCGGTAGTGTCGCCTCTTCTTTCTGTCCCCCTTCTATCTTGCGATCTTCGGTCATTTACTCTTCTGCCTTCTTGTCTTTTTTCCTCGATATTACTCATTCTTCCTCCAAGATTTTGGGATACCCGATGCTAGTTCAGGAGATAGAAAATGTCAAACAGGCTGGCGTTCTATTTATCATTTACCCACGTCTCCGCCATAGGGCGTTTCACCTTCGTCATCTGTCCCGAGATGCTCCCAAATCTCTCTCAATAACTCTTCATCCTTTGATCGGGTTCCAAAATCACTCGGTGGAGGCATTTCGCTTGCCCGCAATTTCTTTCTCATTTGAGCATACTCATAATTGAGAGATTTCGGTGACCCGGGGAACTTATGCGAAAATTCTTTCCCTTTATATTTCCATTTCAAAGTAAGGAATTTAGTTTGCCGCTCCTCATAGGTTCCCTCATCGCAAATACTCTCCCCTAATTTTTTAGAAAGCCTGATGAGTATATTTATGTCTTTTTCGCTCATAATTTTTCGCTCAAATTAACCTGCCTATATTTTACCGCCCTAATCTCTCCAAATAGAATAAAAACAGTTAAAACAACAAGTTAAATGGCATGCTTTTTGCTCTATATATAGACATATTAATAAACCGTCAATATATGGAGGTGTATCATGGTTTTAGAAGTTTTCTTTCGATTTTTCACAGCAGGAATTATAGGATCATCAATTTCAGCAGCCGTTTATTTTATGGTAGCTTAGGGCTTTTTCTAACTTAAAGTAAAAGGGGTAATAGAAAGGCAAATCTGGGAATTTTTATCGCCATTATTCTGGCACCAGCTTTTTCCAAAAAAGATTTTGACGCTTTATTCCTTTGCCCCTAAACATTTTTGCGAACTAAAAATAGCCGCAAGGATAATAGCGCGCAAGAAATATGTACCGCCGTCGGAATGATTGCTGAAAAACCCATTACGATTCCAAAGTAAATATTCTTCATCTCACTCTCGCCCGTAGGGTTTTCGATTGCAGAGGCAACCCTACCCTCATAAAGTTTTCCCCTATCAGAAAGAGTTTGTTTTTTAACCTCAACCTGAACTTCATTTTTGCCCATAATATTGGAATTACCTGGCACGAAGCTTACAAGCCAGGCAGAGATTGAAAAAACAAATAAAACCCAAAAAGTTGCAGCAATGGCTATTAAAACATCAATACTAAGGTGAGAAATATAACTAAAATTGGATCGGGAGTTCAACGCACTGCGTACAACCAAAAGCGTTATGTATAAAGAAAGGCTATCAAATATTGCTCCCAAAAATGCAACGGGCACCTGAATTTTTGAATAGTGTATCAAGTCATCCCCCGAAAGCATTTCAGGGAAGGCAGTGGCCATGGCAAACCAATAGGCCAAATCATTTAAAATTATAAAAAATATAAAAACCTTTAGAAAATAGTATCGAGTATTAAAACGCCAAGCTTGGAAGCGCTCTAAAATACGACTTAAATCTTTTCGCCAGACATCAAAATATACAGAGTCCATATTTTGCATCTTTCTAAAGTTCCGATTTATAATAGGTTAATTTTTCATAAGAGATATTCTGAGACACTTCAATAATAATACTAGGTTTTAAAATGCCAAATGACCCCGAAAATCCTAACGTCAAGAGATATAAAACTGAGCTTGTAGTCATCATTGCATTAATGATCATTGTTGGGATTTTTATTGTGGTACAGGTAATCCCCCAGTTTTAACTTGAAAGGATTGGACCACCAAGGAAGGAACATTAAATAGCCGAATTCAATTCCTTAACCACCCTCATTCAGGATAAGAAAAACTCGGCTATTGCATCCACTAATTTTTGGTTCTCGCTTCGCTCTCTTAAGGAAATCCGGAAAAAGCTATCATCAAGCCCTTTAAAATTTCCACAATTCCTTATGAGAAGAAAACGAGATAACAGATGCTGAAATAAATCATGGGAGGCGGATGGGTTGTCGTCACGAACCCTGAATAAGAAGAAATTCACATCAGAAGAAAAAACTTCTACTTCAGATATTGCGCTTAACGCCTGGAACATAAAATCATTTTCCCGAGTCACCCAGCTTCGGGTTTTCTCCTGAAAAGTCTCGTCCAATAAAACCTCAGCTCCCACGGCTTGCGCTAAACCGTTAACCGACCAAGGGTATTGATAGGCTGCTATCCGCTGAAGTTTATCTGGATGCAATACTCCATACCCAAGCCGAAGACCTGGTATGGAATAAAATTTAGTTAATGAACGAATCAAAATCAGGTTTGAATTTCTTTTCAACAAACTCCAGGCTGAGTTATCAGTAGAAGAAAAATCAATAAAAGCTTCATCAACAATTAAAATGACATTCCTCTTATCGCAATATTTCTGTAATTCGGGTAGAAAATCAGTATAAAGCTTTCCCGTAGGACTAGCCGGATGCCCTATTACAACAGCACCCAACTGTTTGATCGGATCCAATTCCGAAAAATTCAGGGAGGGATTACTTTGAAAATTATTGGGGGAAGTAAACGCTATAGAGTGAGTGGTAACTCCAAATGCTGCCAATGCATTTTCATACTCAGAAAAACATGGATTAAAAATCGCTACTTCCTGGTCTTTCTGTAGCAAGTGCGGAAGCAGATAAATTATTTCTGTAGAGCCATTACCTACCTTAATGCAGTCCTGAGGAATTTCTGTCGTTTCTGATATCCGTTTTAAAATTAAAGAGCAATGCGGATCGGGGTATTCTTTTATCAGGTGTGGTGTTTCTAACAACAATTGGGGCACACAACCCGGAGGCCCCAGTGGATTAATACTGGCGCTGAAGTCTATGATTCTTTCTGCGTTGACACCAGATTCTTTGGCTATGGCTTTTGGGTTGCCGCCATGTTCAGGATATAAACCAATGGAGGGCGTCTTAACTTGTTTAATCGATTCTTTACTCATAAATATTTTTGAGATTTATTTAGAGAGGTCTTTTTCAAATAAGACTTTGAAATTCTCAGGCTGTCCTTCCCATTTGTTGTAGCTAATAAGTTTCTCAACGGGTAAGCGTTTTGCCCAGCCTTTCGTTTCAAGCATAGGTTTCTTATAAAATGCCTCTGTATGCCCAATACATAAATAGGCCACCGGTTGAACATGGTCGGGGATATCCAAATCCTCTTTAAGTTGATCATAGGATAAAATGCTCACCCAACCAACAGCCAAACCTTCAGCACGAGCCGCCAACCATAAATTCTGAACCGCGCAACAAGTACTAAAAATATCCGTATCGACAACCGTATTTCTACCTAGCACATTTGGGCCAAAGCGGTTTCTGTCACAAGTTACACAAATGTTTATTGCGGCATCCTCAATTCCCTCTAACTTTAAAGAGTTATAGAGGTCCTGACGTTCATCACTGAATTTTTGCGCGGCTTGTTCATTAGCTTTTTTAAAATTTCCAGCCACTTTACTTTTTATTTGCGGGTCATCAATAATCATAAAGTTCCAAGGCTGCATATAGCCCACGGATCCCGCATGATGAGCTGCGTCTAATACTCGCCCCAAAGTAGCGGGGTCTATTTTTTTGGAATTGAAGTGTCGAATGTCTCGACGTTTATAAATGGCTTCATATAGTCCCTGCTTTTTTTGTGGTGAAAATTCATGCTCCGAGTCAGCAAGTTTTAGCTTATCGTTGTTTCCTTGATCGGGGCTCTTAATAACAACGGGAATGCCTGAAACCATATTGACCACTTCATCAAACTCCGCCGCAAGAATCTGGTTGGCCTCTCCAGCCACGTCCCTGAAAGAACGCACAGAAGCTTCCATTGGGATAATCCCCGATCCCAACTCGTTTGTGATAACAATAATATGGCCCTGGGATTTTTTACACGCCGCTATAAAGCTATGCAATTTTGACAAAATCGCTTCACGATCAGCGCCCTTCATTATTAGATTGCTCAACCAAAGAGTTACGCAATCTAAAACCAGAACTTCATACTGGTTCGCGTTTTCTTCAAGTATCTCGGTTACATTCAGCGGTTCTTCCAAGGTAACCCAATCCTGCCCTCTTTCGGCTTGATGCCTGTTTATTCTTTCCTGCATTTCCTCATCAAGAGGTTGGGCAGTGGCCAGAAAATATTTTCTTTTGTATAACTGAGACATTTCCAAAGCATGTCGACTTTTCCCGCTACGACTTCCTCCGGTAACCAAGGTCGTTTTATTAGACATAGAACTTTCTCAAGTGAAGTTAAATAAACTGAAAAACTATAATAATGAGCTTGTTACACCCGCAAAAATAAAAAAACAGGCCTCTACTATTTCTGTCGTTGCCCCCAACGTGTCTCCGGTCACTCCTCCGATCATTTTTTTACAGAAAAAAAACAATCCGAAGATGATTATAAAAAATAAAACCAATCCTATAACCCCCAAAACCAAATCCATGTAAAAAATCATGGCTAGTGGTAAAGGAAAAAACAAGAGAGCAGACCAACTCCCTTTTTGGTAAAAATTATTAGCTAAAGCCTTTTGGGAGTTCACATGCTCCATAAAAGTTAACCCAAAAACCTGCGCAGACCTTGATAGTGCCGGAATAATAACCAGCCACAAAGAAGAAGTCGAGCTTTGCACACCGGCGATTCCTGCCATTTTCATCAAAAGGCAAAATAACAAAGCCAAAACACCCATCACACCAATCCGGGAGTCTTTCATTATCTCCAAAACCTGTTCTCTGGGACGGTGAGAAAAGAAACCGTCTGCGGTATCCGCTAACCCATCAAGATGAAAAGCTCCAGTTATGACAGCAAGGAATAAAACATCGCCTATTATCCTGATTTCATTATAGGCAAAGTGTGAAAGAGTCCAATCTACAGCCCAAAGCATTCCCCCAATGAGTAGCCCCACCAGAGGAAAGAAAACAACCTGTTTTTCATCGTAAGTTCTTGCCGATGCAGGCACAGGTAAAATTGTTAAAAAACCAACTGCAGATAAAAAGCTCAATATATAGGCCTACTAAAATTCTATACCCTTTTGTGCGGGGATACCTTGATCTTTAAAGGGATGTTTAATCATTTTCATTTCGGTAACAAGATCTGCCATCTCAATTAATTTTTCAGAAGCATTTCGGCCCGTGCAAACCACATGGGTCATTTCGGGTTTGTTTCTTATTGTTTCCAATACTTCATCTTCTGGAAGAAATTTATAGTCCAGCACATAATTTATCTCTTCAAAAATTACCATTTGATACTTTCCGCTATTTAGCTTCTCTTTCACTATCTCAAAAGCTTTTCTGGCGGTAGCCTTATCCTGCTCGATATTTTCCGTATCCCAAGTGAACCCATCGCCCATAGGGACAATTTCGATATAAGGTGCCAGGTTATCAATGGATTTTCTTTCTCCAGCTTTCCATTGACCTTTCATAAACTGCAGTATAAACACATTCATTTTATTGCCCGCAGCACGCATGGCCAAACCGAATGCAGCAGTCGATTTCCCCTTACCTTCACCTGTATGAACAATTATCAGGCCTTTTCTTTTTCTGGGATCGGCTCCCGATGGTTTTCTCATTTTTTATCCAGCAACTTTCGTTGTCCAACAATTTTCAATAAATACTTCAGCCAAGTCTGATTTTCTCCCCAGTATATATGAGTATAAAATGCAAAGCAGTTCAAGTTTCTGAATCCATCACCTTTTCTGATAGATTTAGCTGTTTTTCTCTCGCTCCAGAGAGGTTTTTCAGGATTCCCATCAAAATATGAATAATGGAATTCATGGCCCTTTAAATTTTTTCCCAAATCAATATTCTTGGAGGCTTTAAGCTCCCTATAACTGAGCGTCAATTTCTTTTGTTTTATTGTGGTGGAATAATTATAAATTCCTGCCATTTTATAAGGTTTCCCCTTATCATCTTTTATACTTTTTCCGAGATACATCAACCCGCCACATTCGGCCACCATTAACTTTTTGGACTTATGCCAACTTTTTATATCTTTTAGAATAGAAGAATTTTTACTTAGAGTTTTTAAATGTAACTCGGGATATCCTCCAGGGAAATAAATCCAGTCAGCATCGGGAAGTTTTTTATCTTTTAACGGTGAAAAATATACAACTTTTCCTCCATGATGCTCAATAAGCTCTAGAGTATCCTGATAAATAAATTGAAAGGCTTTATCTTTTGCAATGGCCACTCTAAAGGGTTTCGGAGCCTTAGAAACTTTCCAGCGGAGGTTTCTGTTTTCTGTCGTCGCATTTATTTTTTTTAAGTTTACGCTTTTCTTTAGTTGACGTAAATCAAGGTGGGCCTCAATTTGGTCTGCCCATTTTTCATACGTATTATTCTTTCTCTCAATCCCTTGAATGAGACCCAGGTGTCGGCTCGGTATTTTCAACTCTGGTTTAAAAGGGAGGCATGCCATCAACTTTGCAGAGGTGTAATGTTCAATTGCTTCTTTCAAATATCTTTCATGCTTTAAGCTGTTTACATTATTTGCAATTACTCCCATAAAACGCAGTTTTTTATCCATACTGAGAAAACCCTTAATAAGAGCTGCGGCAGATCTAGCAAGAGATCTAGCATCAAACACCAAGATAATTGGGAGATCTAGAAGTTTAGCGATTTGCGCTGTAGAACCTTTATCCGTTGTTGGCGAGGCTCCATCAAACAATCCCATAACACCTTCGACGACGGCAAAATCCTTTTTATACATTGCATCGTTAAAAAGTGCTTTTGTGTATTTGGGCGTAGTCATGGCAGTATCGAGGTTATAGCTGGGGTTTCCGCAAGCTCGAAAATGATGCCCGGTGTCAATATAATCTGGCCCCACCTTAAAAGGCTGAACCTTACAGCCCTGCCTTTTTAAAAGGTGCATAAGTCCAATTGCCAAAGACGACTTTCCAACGGAGCTATGAGTCCCGGCTATGATTATGCCGGGGGGAGATTTGGGTTTGTTAGGCAATTTATTTTGTATTCCTGATATTGAACATAAAGATATTGAAAATCTAATTATAGATTCTCTTCAATATCTCCTTCTATAGATGCAACTAGAGATTCAATTTCCATTAACTGCTCCTGATCCGGGTTCTGCCAGAGGCCTCGGTTGGCGGCTTCCATAAGTCTTTCGCCCATAGCACGAATGGCCCAGGGGTTTTTTTCTTTTAAAAATTTTTGTGTATCCTCATCCAATAAATATTTTTCAGTTACACCTTCATACATATGGTCTTCAATCGCATCTGTCGTGGCATCGTAGCCGAACATATAGTCAACTGTCGCAGCCATTTCCAGCCCCCCTTTGTAGCCATGCTGTTTCATGGCATCGATCCATTTAGGATTAACAACCCTGGCGCGATAAACTTGCTTGACCTCTTCTTTTAAACTTTTTATTTTGACCGCAGCTGGATTCGAGGAATCTCCAAAGTATTCTTTTACTTTCTGCTTTCCTTGTCCTTTTTTGATCTGATTTACAGCATTGATCAATCCACCGTGGAATTGTAGATAATCATCGGAATCGAAAATATCGTGCTCTCGGTTATCCTGGTTTTGACTGACAATATCCATTTGAGAAAGTTGCTTTTTAAACTCTTCCTTTTTTTCTACCCCGTAAATATTTTGAGTGTAGGCAAATCCACTCCAATTCATAAAAATATCTGCGAGATCCTGTTTGCTTTCCCAGTTCTTTGCATTGATCGCCTCCAAAATTCCTGTTCCATATCTTCCTGGAGCAGAACCGAAAATTCGGAATAAATCTTTGGATTGTGATTCCAGATAGTGTTTTCGAACAAAATTCATTTCTACAGGTTCATCCAAATTCGCTACCAACTGAATTGCGTTATCCATTAGCTCAACCAAATTTTGGAAAGCATCTCGAAAAAAACCACTAATGCGAACACATACATCGATTCGTGGCCTTTGCAGTTCTTCCAGCGGAATGGGTTCGACACCAATGACCCTTTTATTTTCTGGCTTCCAGACAGGACGCACCCCCAACAAATATAATATTTGCGCAATGTCATCACCCTTGGTCCGCATATTGGAAGTACCCCACAAAACCATAGCAATAGATTCTGGATAGCAGTCCGACTCTTTTTTATACCTTTCCAATAAACTATCCCCAAGTTTCTTACCCATGATCCAAGAGGTAGTGGTAGGCAAAGAGTGGATATCTACAGAATAAAAGTTTCTTCCCGTGGGCAATATAGTTGCCATTCCACGAGTCGGTGCCCCGGATGGTCCCGGCTTTATATATTTACCATTCAATCCGTCAGACAAACTCGTAAGCTCATCTTTCATCTGTTGAAGCTTTGGGTAAATTTCCTGAAAAATAAAAGAAACAGTCTCAGACAATCCCGGCACTTTCACTTTCAGCAAGTTAAATATTTCTTCTTCAAAAGAATTTTTTGATTGAGAAAGTGAGTCAAAACATTTTTCGAAAACGGCATAAGAAAGGATATCGAATAGTTTTAGCAAATCACCTCGACTCGTTACCGGCTTCTGGTAATAATCTAATAGGGATTGCGGTACGACATGTTCTAGAGGCAAACTTTGATCACTGAAATAACCCGTATGGGAGATACCACAAAACTCCATAAAAATACTTTGTGTCCCCTTAACAGGTGGAGTATCAATTCTAGCGAGACTCACAAACAGATTGATCAACTGATCCCCTTCTGGGACTTTCCCCAGAATATGCAGCCCTTCCCTAATTTGCGTGTTTCCAATTTCACACAGAAAACCGTTTATAGCCTTTCTATACTCTTTGAAATTTTCAGGAGCTTCTTCAAATCCCAAATCATGATTGATATGCGTAGACTCACAAAGCTCCCAAATTTGGTTTTGCACAATCTCAAGTTTATCGGGATCAACACTTTGAATATAGGTCCACTCTTCTATCAATTGCTCTATCCGCGCGAGATCGTCGTAAAGATCGGCGCGGGTCATAGGTGGAACCATATGGTCCACAAGCACCGAGTGAGTTCGTCGTTTTGCCTGTGAACCTTCACCGGGGTTATTGATAATGAAATAATAGAAAAAGGGAAGATCGGCTATGGCCAAATCGGGATAACAAGTATCTGCCAGAGCAACGGCTTTACCAGGAAGCCATTCAAGATTACCGTGTTTACCCAAATGAATCACAGCATCTGTCTTAAAATCTTCTTTTAGCCATCTATAAAAGGCAAGGTAATGGTGCGTCGGAACAATGTCAGGACTGTGGTAAATGGCTACAGGGTTTTCACCAAACCCTCGCGGAGGTTGAATGCCTACAAAAACATTGCCAAAAAATATTCCCGGCAAGTACAATTTCTTTTCATGCAGGTATACGTTTCCAGGCGGTTCGCCCCAGTCTTTCGACATCTCTTTCTGAGCTTTTTCAGGAAATTCACTATGCCATTCTTTATATCTATCCTGATGAACTTGAGCAGGAGCTAATCTTTTTTGGTCGTCTGTTAAAAACTCCGTGTCGTATGAAATCTGATCAATTAAGGAGTGGATTAAATCATCACCATTTTCGGGGATAGACTCTACTTTATAACCTTTCTCCTTAAGTTCCTTGAGCACACAAATCAAAGATGCAGGAGTATCCAACCCCACCGCATTTCCTATACGGGCATTCTGTGTCGGATAATTGGTTAATATAATAGATATCTTTTTGTCTTTATTTTCTTTTAGCGCTAAAGCCGCAAACCGATTAGCCAGTCCCACCAAACTCTTTATTCTTTCCTCATTGCCTTGATACTGGGAGATAGGTTGCCCGTTTAAAATACTTTCTTCAACAAACCCTATGGGATGCGCAATAATTTTCCCATCAAACTCAGGTAGAACAACTTTCATCCCCATATCTCTGGGACTCATGCCTTTTTTATTTTCTCGCCACTGAGATTCAGACTCCGAACAATAAAGAGCATGTAGAACTGGAATATTCAATCGTGCAAATAATCCTTTTAAATCATTCCCTCCCTGAGTCACACTCCCCGTTGTAGAAACATCCACAGTGGCATAGGACAAACAATCAATAATGACATGAGGAAAAGGAACGCCTTTATCATCGACAAGATATTTTTCAACGGGATGGATTTCGTCCTGTGGCTGCTTCATCATGCTGCAATACAAAGGCATCACCACAGCCCCCAATGACTCTATTTCTTCAATAAGCTGATTGATGGGTTCAATATCATCTGCCAGGTAATGCGTTCTATATAAGAGAATGGCGATGATCTTTTTATTTTCTTCTTTCGCTTTTTCAATGCGGTCTTGTTTTTCATATCCTGGAAGAAAACCAAACTCTGGAAAAGTCTCAGGGTCTTGCCAACCCAATGAAGTTCCGCAATAAAGGTCACTTAAATATTTCAGGGATTCAACAATATGATTGGAGTGACACGCCTCATAATACGAAAATAATTTTTGGCAGACCGAAACCGGAGCGGTGGACAAAGACAATATAGATGGATCGTCATTCTTGTATCCAGGTAGACAGATAAAAGGAAGGTTTTTCTTATGAGAAACCCGATTCATCTTTTCTAATGATTCTTTATTAAACGACAACCCTCCAAGATTTCGAGTGACAAGAATATCGCCTTCTTTCAACCCTTCTTCTACGCTATCAAACTGGGATAGATAAGAAGTATGCAGTTCTATTCCAAATTCTTCAGCAGCAGTAATATTTTTTGAGAAAACGTGAAAATCGGAGGAAGTCGAAACAAATATGTATATGGCCATTGGGGTATTTTAATTCCTTAAAGCAGAATTTTTTCCTGATGATGAATATCTGCCATAAACACATAGCGTCCTTGGAAGGTATCGGCCATTTTTCGCATCAATGCAGAACCAGCAAATCGCAAATTCGAATCTACAACAAAACTTAACAGGTTGAGTTTTTTCACTCGCTCCCCAAACCAAGCAAGGTCATTGGAAATTGAACTTTTAAAGGGTACATTTACGCGCCCATCAGAAATAACTACCATCAAGCTGGTTAAGTGCTTTTTTTTCTTGGAAAACCCTTCTGCCATTTTCAAAGCCGCATCCATTGCCTGCATCAATGGTGTTTTCCCCTTGGCAGTGATTGCATCCAAAACACGGGAAATTTGAAACAAGTTCCGCGTAGGACGTAATAATACTTTGGCTTCAATCCCTTCTGTTCCAACAATGGCAACTAAGTTCTTCTTTTGATAATCGAACTTTAGGATCCGCTGAACAAGCCCCTTAGCAAATGCCAACCTGTCTTTTGTTCCCATTGAAGCAGATGTATCGACAACCAATAGATGAAGCTGTTTGTTTCCTGAGATTTTTTTCTTATACCTCAAATCATCAATGCTGATTTGTGACAAGTGCTTTTTCCCTTTTCTTATTCCAGCAACGAGGGTGGGGAAAAAAGCTATATCCGAGGGATTTCGGGCCAGTTTTTTATTCTCTGAATAACCCCGAGTTTTCCCGTGGTCACCCACCTGTTTGGAAAAGGTATTTTTTCCTGCGTGGCCCTTGTGTTTTAACGCAGAAAGTAATTCCAGCATTTCATGCTTTTGCGGAGCAGGCTCTTGTTCTGCTTGAAAGGACGAATTACTTTTTTGCCCCTCACTCTGAGAGGAACGATTGTTATCCTCAGAATTAGAAGAGTTAGAGCTATTTGAATTTTCCGTATTGTCTGGCGTGTCTGTAGAGTCGTTATTCTGGGGAGGTGTAAACTGACCTCGGTGATTCAATGCATATTCTGCTGCCTTATACACATCTTCTTCAAGAACTTCTTCTCTGCCATTCCAGGCGGCTATGGTAATTGCGGTCTTGGTTATCACCAGTTCTGCACGATGCCCTTCCGACCCGGAATTCACTGCAAGCTCTACTATCAAATCTAAAAGGGAATCAGGCAGTTCGACCTTGGCGAGCAAGTTCCTCGCATTTTGAATTCGCTCAAAATACTTTTTCTCTTCTTCTGCCCAATGTTTAACAAATGCTTCTTTATCTTTTTCCCAGGATAACCGTCGGCGAATTATTTCCTTTCGAATATCGGCATCCGTTTCCGTTTTTATTTCTACTGATATACCAAAACGATCCAACAACTGAGGGCGCAACTCCCCTTCTTCTGGATTCATTGTACCGGTCAGAATAAAGTTTGATGGGTGTTCGTGGCTAATCCCTTCACGTTCAATACGGTTAACCCCCATCGCTGCAGCATCAAGAATAATATTTACAAGATGGTCTTCGAGTAAATTCACCTCATCAATATAAATGATCCCTTTGTGGGCTTTATGTAATAGACCAAATTCAATTTTGGTCTGAGATGTTTTTAAGGTTTCTGGGATATTGATGGTCCCAACTATCATTTCTTCTGTCGCAGATAATGGTAGTTCGACCAAAGGCGCCGATTGCTCGGAGCCAGAAAGATCAAGAATAGATTTGAGTCCACGGACCGTAGTAGATTTGGCTGTTCCCTTTTCCCCAAAAACAAGAACCCCGCCAATAGCCGGATTGATAGCATTTAAGACAAGAGCTTCTTTTAATTTTTCCTGACCAACTACGGCAGTGAAAGGGAATGAAGACATGAGCGTTATTTTAATTCCGTCTATTAATTATTATCAGACTCAGTTGAAATCACCATAATGGAGACATCACTGAATTTTTGATCGCACTCTGCGAGTGTCCCTGAATAGGATGTTTCCTCAGGCCAGGTCAAATGCTCAAAAACATGAATCTTTGTGTTACCTGAAATTCCATTTTCTATTAGATACTTACAAATTTCGGCAGGCATGAAATCCCAGGGAAGCGGAATAACAATTGCCGCTTTCCCCTGTTTCAAAGCAGTGACCAAAAATTCTTTATCCTTAGAAATATCGCCGCGCTTGTGGAATGTCAGGAAAACACTTGTCTCAAATGCGGTCAAAGTTTTCGATGCCGCCATTTGAGCTGAGCTTATTCCTGGAATGATAACCGGGTTAGGCTCCTGACTACTGCTATGAATTCTTTCAAGATATTCATAACCGGAAAAGTTAACATCACCCATAAAACAAACAACACAGGTTTTTCCATCCCTTGAAAGCTCTCCGACTTTTTCAAGCTTTTCACTCTGGTCTTTATATCCCATAGAAACTATTGTTGCTTTGGGATTAAAATGCTTTTCAGCCAGTTTCAAAACTGTATCAAATCCAGATATAACATCTGCTTTATTTAATAGCAGAACGGTTTTATGGGGCATCATATCGGGATCACCCGGCCCTATTCCAACGGCATAAATCATATTTATGTTCCTAGAAGCTTGATTCCTATCGAGACAGAAAATATCGCGACGACAAACCTAGCTTTTGGTAAGTAAGTATTAAAGTTTTTGCTCAATGCAAAGTTTTTCAAAAACAAGCCATACAATCCCATGGTAATAATCATTCCAAAACAGAACAAGCCAACATAAGCAAAGACACCTGCAAGGGATTTAGTTAGGGCAACGGGTATCAGCAGGAAAATGGAAGCTGAGCCGGCAATACCATGCAAAACCCCCATACCAAAAAGATGGGGACCTGAAAATTCCATTTGCTTATGCTCAAAATTTTTAAATTTCGAACTTTGTTTAATTTCCTGATAAAAAACAATCATGCCCAATAGAATCATGGTCGCTCCTACCATTTGCTCCGCCGAGGTACTCATAAGAGCCATAAAAGCTGAATCGAGCGAAAAGATAAGAGCTGCCAGTATAGTAAGCGTTAAACTGTGTCCAAGCGCCCACTGAACTGCTAGTCGCAACGAATTTTTCAAGGAACCTTTACTCATTACGAGATTGGATACCGTCACAATATGATCCGCCTCCAAAGCATGAAGGCAGCCAAGAAGTAATCCTCCAGCTAAAAACCAAATTTGTTCCATATAAGTTCCCTAAAAGTTCATCGTTAAAAAGTTATCAGCAATCAAATTGGCCTACGTAGCTTTCCAATTCTTCTTTACTAGTGAATAAGAGAGGGTAGTTAATTTCGGGGCGCTTCACTATTATAACGGAGCATCCTAATTCTCTTGCCGCAGCAATTTTTTCAGGAACACCCCCCTCTTTCCCTGAAGATTTTGTAACAAGGCAATCAACGGACCTATCATTCATCATTGCCTGATTAATGGCAACACTGAAAGGACCTTGGATGGCAATGATTCTATCAGGAGCAATCCCTTTGGACAATAATTGTTGTATCAATTGAGGGTCAGGCAGCATTCTAACAAAAATCCGCTCCCTCAGACTTTCTTCAAGAAAGGGTTCAATATTTTTGGACCCTAAAGTGAGTAAAATTATTCCCCCAATATCTTTTGCTTTATCAGCCGCTGCTTGGACATTATCAACATAGAATATATTTTCTCCCTCTACAGCTTCTTCTGGTCTTTCATATCGTATATAGGGAGTTTGACTTTGTTTGCAAAAGTTGATTAAGTTTTTACTTATTTCCAATGCGAATGGATGGGTAGCATCAATTATCTGGTTCGGAGCCTCATTTTTTCCACGATCAAAAATTTCTTTTTCAGATAACCTTCCAACTTCGATTACGGTTTCGGGAATTATCTTTGACGCTACCGACATTCCATATTCAGATGCGACAAATACTTTAATAATAAAATTTTTAGAAATTAAATCTTTGGCGATCTGATTACCATCTGAAGTACCAGAAAATAGCCAAACCAGTTTATTTTTTTGCGGCATTTTCAAAAGAGTATCCACGTTGGGTGACCATTTTACCTCGGATCACTTTTGTAGCTTCATTCCCTATAATCAGCGTTGTGAGCATATCGAATTGCGTAGAAAACAAATCTTCAAAAGCCACAATTCGACTTTTTTCATCAGGTCGAAAGGCGTTTGAAACAATGCCACAGGGTGTTTCCGGCGAACGATAGGATTTGAATTTTTCAAGCACCTCATAGACCAATTCTTTTCTCTTTGAGCTTTGAACGTTATACAGAACAGAAACAAAACCGCCTTTGCCCGCTGACTCTGCTCTTTTCAAAATAGCTTCTCTGGAGACTAACAAATCGGATAAAGATAAAGTCAAGAAGTCCAAGGCCAAAGGAGCCCCTAATATTGAAGCACAAGCATTTGCCGATGTTACTCCTGGAATAATTTCAAAATCTAATTCAACTTTGTTATTGCCCAACCTTTCCAAGGCAAGACCTGCCAATGCATATACACCAATATCTCCACTTGAAATTAAACTGACAGTTTTTCCATCAAAAGCTTTTTCTATTGCCATATCTACACGTTCTAGTTCTCCGCCCCAAGGAGTAGCAATCTGGGATTTATCTTTGATCAAGGGATGAATTAGATCCAGGTACAACTGATGACCAATTACCACTTCGCTGTTCTTCAAAGCTTCACTGGCACGCGGGACTATTAAATCCAAAGCACCTGGCCCTATGGAAACCAAATAAAGTTTTCCCATTAGGCGGGCCTCCGCTCCATGATTTCCGATTCACGAACCAGGGCTACAGCACAGCCATCAAAGGTTGTTTTGCCTACTACCAATTTACCGTAGTGGGAAGCCATTAGAGCAGTGGGTTCGCAAACACCGGGAACACCAATATTTTCTTCTACAAACTCTGAAGGTGTGACGTTGATTTTTGAAGCATTGATTTCTTCTC
>JAJDAV010000101.1 GCA_029261695.1 Nitrospinaceae bacterium
CAGACTTGTTGTCCCGCCCACCGATACAACACCAAATTGGGTAATTGCACCACCCGTTGTTACTGAAAGGTTTCCAACATTATTGGAACCAAATAAAGAGAGTGCGCCAACATTATTAACTGCCACATTGCCAGAAAAAGTGTTGGTGAAAGCCAGTTGGTCCACATCTGTCGAGATATCAATTCCCGCTCTAGAGTTTACCGTTAGCTTTGAAGCTGTAATTGTCGCGGCTGTTGTAGAAACGCTGCCCCCGGTCGTCATTATGGAAGTCGTAGCCGAGGTCACATTGGCATTTAAATTAATGTTTCCGTTAGACGACAGGTTTAGGCGTCCAGTAGTAGTAGATATAGCAGCATCAACATTTATACCCCCATTAGAGGTTGTTGCTACGGTTGCCACTAAAGATTTAAAAGTAGATGCTGCGCCTGAAAAGTTTATGTCGCCGCCAGATTGAACCGTAATCCCATTGAAGTTTGCTGAATCGACCGATGTGACACCATCTACCGTAATACCACTGTTGAATGTGCTACCAACAACCAAGTAGGCTGCTGTGATATTTTGAAGTTCATCACCATCCAGCGTCAAATCTCCGACTGCGTTTCCAATCCCAATAGTGCCACCATCAGAAATTTTCAATATGGTAGTGGCATTCCCTGAATTCACCGCACCCTGAAGGTCGAGGTCGTTTGCTGTTATGTGTAAAGATTTATTATTTGTATTAATGGAGCCTGAAAGATTGAAATCTCCTAAACCATTAGTATTGCTATCTGCATTGAAGGTGGTTATTCCATTAGAGGTGAAAGTGTCATTCACATCAATTCCGTTAGCTGCTTCAATGGTGATAGAACCTAAAGCATTTACTGCGGAGTTTAAGCTAACCGTTGTGGTTAGAGATTCAACCGAAATTCCGTTTGCAAAGGTGATGGTGTCATTTCCATCTGCCAGACCATTCTGGTCCCCATTGAGATCAATGCTACCGACGGCTAATAAATTTCCATTCACATTGATGCCGTTGTTTGCACTCAATATGGCATCGCCACCAATTATGGCATCATCGCCAAGAGTTAATGTTCCACCAGAAACCAAAGTCACAGAACCGGAAGAACTTATGCCCGACGCGCCCGAGGAAATATTTAGCGAAAGATCACCGGCTGATGTCAGCGTTGGATTAGAAGCCATGAAGATACGATCCGCTCCACCGCTTGAATCGGTATCTGCATTCAATATCAAGTCGCCCACATCTGTACTCACATGAGTGAGAATTTCAACGTCGGTCTTGGCATTCGCGGTCAACGCATTAAAAGTGGAAGCATTTCCTTTAAAAGTAATATGTCTGCCAGAGTTCAGATTGACCGTACCAATGTTATTGCTGTTGGCAGCGGTGATCCCGTTAACAACAATCTGTTCTTTGCTGTTTTCAATGTTCAGCGTACCCGCTGTGATGTTTTCTAATTCAGCACCGCTGATATCCATCGTACATAGAGCACAAGCCGTTCCACCCAATTGAATACGGTTGAAAGAACCGGCCGATTGCGCGACTGTCAAAGTAATATCTGAACCGCCTACATTAATGGTTCCCTGAAGATCAACGTCTTGAGCGTGAATCGTCAATTGATTGTTGTTGGTGTTCAGTGCCGCACCACTTGCAATGGTGAATGTACCCACACCAAATCCTGAATTTGAATCCGCGTCAAACGTGGTCAAACCGTTACTGGTGAAGTCACCGTTCAGAGTCAGACCTTCTTTAGCGTTCAAGGTAATCGCGCCCAGCGCAACCGATCGATCCAGCGTTACCGTTCCTCCGGTCGATGCTATCGTTGCTCCCGTCGCAAAAGTGATCGTGTCATTTCCATCAGCAGAACTGTTAGCGTCGCCGTTCAGGTTAATATCGCCAACAACGGTCATATCTCCGTTCACATTGATGCCATCATCTGCATTCAATGTGGCATTACCGCCGGACGTGAAGTCGTGGTTGAGCGTGATCGAACCACCCGCAGTAAACGCCGCAGAACCGTTGACATTAACCCATCCGTCAATGGTGATTGAACCCGTAGAAATCAGAGTCGCGGATGAGCTGGCAAAAATTCCTGCTGATCCGAGGGAGGTCAGCTTTAAATCAGCCGCTGAAGTCAGGGTAGAATTTGAAACAATGAATATGCGATCAAATCCACCGGTGGAATCTGTATCTGCATTAAACACCAAGTCACCCGTATCCGTTGTCACATCTACTTGCGCTTCAATATCGGTTTTGGCGTTCGCCGTTACCGCATTAAATGTGGAAGCATTGCCTCGGAAAGCCACATGCCTACCGGCATTAAAGATAACAGTACCGATGTTATCGCTGTTAGCTGCGCTTACATTGTCTATAAAAATCGCTTCGGCATTGTTATTAAGAGTCAAACTTCCCGCAGTGATGTTTTCTAATTCGGAACCACTGATTTGCATGGCACAACTGACACAAGTGGTATTATCGCCCACCACAGCTTGGCCCACTCCAGAACCCGTCAGAACAATATTTCCAGCACCAACATTAATGGTTCCGAGAAGATCCAAGTCGCGAGCCGCGATATCCAGGTCACTTCCATTAGTCAACAAACTACCCGTTGCAGTTACCGAGAAGTTTCCAAATCCATTGTCATCGCTATCAGCATTAATTGTGGTGAGTCCGGCTGTGGATACCGCGCCATCAATCGTCACCCCTTCAACAGCCGTTACAGTTAACGCACCCGTTATCGTTGATGTTCCTAAAGTAATACCATCACTATCCACTAAATTGACGTTTGCACCGGTGACACTTACAGACCCAGTGAAATCATTAGCTGCGTTATCCAGATTGATATCAAAAGCACCCGCAGAGATTGATGTTGTTCCAATCACCGCCAAGACACCACTGTCAGTCACAGCACCACCCGCTGACACAACCAGATTTCCGGCAACCGTTAAGACGCCCAAGTCAAGAGCACTCAAATCAGTTATCGCTACATTATTTCCTGTTACGCTGACAGCACCTGTGAAATCGTTCGCAGAATCATTAAGAGTGACATTTGATCCCGCGGCGTTGACATTCGTCGTTCCGCTTACAATCAAGCCACCCGATTGCGTAACATCACCACTTGTCGTGACCGACAAGTTACCCGCACTATTTGTTCCATTTAAGGAAAGCGCTCCAGAATTATTTACCGTCACATCACCTGATCCGCTGTTACTAAAATCCAGGCTGTTCACTTGTGTGGAAATATTAGTTCCCGTGACAGAGGAGGTTGTCAATGCGGTGGCAATAATATTAGCAGCCGTCGTATTGATGCTTCCACCTGCATCTAGAGTCAACGCATCGAAAGTAGAATCATTATTATTAAAGTTAATATCACTACCGGAACTCAGCGCAACCGAACCGATATTAGAAAGATCTGAGGCAGTCACCCCATCTACCGCAACTCCGCTGTTCAATGAGCTACCGACAACCAGGTTAGCGGCCGTTAGATTTTGCAGTTCCGCGCCGCTGATTTGAATGGTTCCTGCGGCATTACCGAGGCCAATGGTTGAACCGGCTACCGAACTGAGAAGTGTCAGCGTGCCAGCACCCGCATTGATAGTTCCATCTATAATGAAATCATTTGCTGTGATAGAAATATTATTATTGAAGGACTTGATGATTTTACCGGCAACAATTTCAAAGTTACCGACACCATTTCGGTCGCTATCGGCATCAATGGTGACCGCACCAAAGTTGATGACATCCTGAGTGATCGTGACCCCATCAGCCGCCTGAATCAGGATGGGCGATCCGCCGCCAAGAACTCCGTTGATGGTGATAGTACCGCCAGCAATCAAGTTTCCATTGAGATTGACGTTTTCACCGGTGAGATCAATGTTATCGGCCGAGGTCAACGTGTTGCCCACGCCTAGATTGAAATCACCTACATTATTATTTTCAAAATCTGCAACGGCAACAAAGTCACCTGTATCGGTTTCCAAATTAGTATTGACGTTGATATCTGTAACCGCGTTGACATTGAGCGCATTAAATACAGAATCGTTATTGCTGAAATCAACATCACCACCCGAGTTCAGTGTAACGGTGCCAATGTTCTCGCTGTTACCACTAGTGATACCGTCTACGGTTACGTTTCCATTAGAAGTGTTGCCCAGAATCAGGTTAGCCGCAGAAATGTTTTGCAGCTCCGCACCGCCAATGGTCATGCCTCCTGCAGTGCCGCCCAGACCAATGGTGCCATTGTCAGAAACCAAAATAGTGACATCAGAAAGGCCGGCATTTAACGTACCCGTCAAATTGATATCGTCAGCAGTAACAGAAAGAGTGTTGTTATTGGTTGTAACAGAACCCGCAACAGTTAAAGTTCCTACACCGTTAGCATCGCTGTCGGAATTAATTACGGTAGCGCCCTGTGAAACGAAGGCTCCGTTAATATTGATACCATTAGCAGCCAGAACTGAGATTCCACCCAATGCTGAAGCCGCAGAACCAATCGTGATACTTCCGCCTGTGGATTGGATGGTGGCTCCACTAACAAATGCAATCGTGTCATTGCCGTCCACCGAGCTATTAGCATCGCCGTTTAATGCGATATTTCCAGAAGCGGTAAGACCGCCATTTAAATTGATGCCATTGTCAGCACTCAAGGTGGCATTAACTGTCGCGGTCAAACCTTGATTGAGAGTGATCGTTCCACCTGCCACCATTGCCACCGAACCGTTAACAACAATGCCAGAAGCAGAAACATCCATTAGAATGTCACCCGCCGAAGTCAGCGTCGGGCTGGACATAATAAGAATTCGATCCGATCCACCGCTTGAATCTGAATCTGCATTCAAAATCAGATCGCCAGTATCCGTTGTCAGACTGGCGAGAACCTCAACGTCAGTCTTCGCATTAGCCGTCAACGCGTTAAAAGTGGAAGCTCCGCCTGAGAAAGAAATATGTCGTGCCGAAGTCAAGACCACCGTGCCGATGTTATTGCTGTTTGCTGCGGTTATCCCATCAACAACAATCAGCTCCTTGCTGTTGGTAATATTCAGGGTTCCCGCCGTGATGTTTTGTAATTCAGCACCGCTGATATCCATCGTACACAGAGCACAAGCCGTTCCACCAATTTGGATGCGGTTGAAAGAAGTAGCCGACTGCGCGACCGTCAGAGTAATATCTGATCCGCCTACATTAATCGTTCCCTGAAGATCTACGCCTTGCGCGTGAATTGTCAACGCGTTGTTATTGGTGTTCAACGCCGCACCGCTGGCAATGGTGAATGTGCCCGTTCCAAACCCCGAATTCGAATCCGCATCAATCGCGGTCAAACCGTTACTGGTAAAATCACCGTTTAGAGTCAGGCCTTCTTTAGCATTTAAAGTAATCGCACCCAGCGCTACCGATCGATCCAAAGTTAGAGTGCCGCCGGTAGACTCTATTGTGGTTCCCGCCGCAAAAGTAATAGTGTCATTTCCATCAGCAGAACTATTCGTATCGCCATTCAGCGCCACATTCCCAACAGCAGTGAGATTGCCGTTCACATTGATGCCATTTTCGGCATTCATTGTAAGCTCGTTACCCACCACAATGTCATCGCCAAGCGTAATCGTCCCGCCCGAGGTAAGCACCACGGAACCCGTCGAACTGATCCCTGAGGCACCAGAGAAAATATTCAGAGAAAGGTTACCGGCTGATGTAAGCGTTGGGTTCGCAGCAAGGAATATTCGATCCGCCCCACCGGTTGAATCCGAATCCGCATTCAACACCAGATCCCCTACAAGGGTACTAACATGAGTGAGAACTTCTATGTCTGTTTTCGCATTCGCTATCAGAGCATTAAAAGTAGAGTTACCGCCTGTGAAAGAGAGATGCCTTTCAGACGTTAAAACTACCGTACCTATATTTGCGCTGTTTGCAGCTGAAACGCCATTAACTACAATAATGTCTTTTGTGTTTAATACAGAAAATGTCCCAGCCGTAATTTTCTGCAACTCATCGCCACGGATCAACATGGTACAGGTAGCACAAGTCGCCCCACCCAATTGAATGCGGTTGAAAGAACTGCCTCTCTGTGTAACCGTTAAATTAAAATCTGCGCTTCCGACATCAATAGAACCCTGAAGGTCAAGGTCAATGGCCTGAACATTTAATGTATTGCCATTTGTATTTAATGTGGCACCGCTGGCAACAGAGAAGACGCTACCCGAAAATGCAGCGGCATTAAAAGTGGTTACACCTGCCGAAGTAAAATCTGCGTCGATCTTAATTCGGTCACCCGCATTTACCGTAAACGCTCCCAGCGCATTTACCTTACTGAGGAAATCTATATGCCCGCCACCTGCAGTGGAATCAAAAGTAATATCATCTGCCAGAGTGATCGTGTCATTACCATCAACCAATCCGTTAGCATCTCCATTCAAGAAAATGCCCTGCCCTGCAGTAAGATCACTATTGAGGACAATCCCGTTATCCGCAGAGAATGTGAGTCTTTTGCCTCCAACCCAATCTCCGGTGACTGTGATCGTCCCCCCAGAAATCATATCAACGTGAACTTCTGAAGTAATACCGGCTGAAGTTGCAGCGCTGAGCGTGATATCACCTGTAGCAGTCAAATCCGGAGAGCCCAGGAAGGTGAGCTTGTCACCCGCCCCGTTATTACCATCCGCATCAGCGGTTATCTCCATATCACCCGCATCAGCTGTTAAATTCGCCGTTATCCTAACTTCGGCATCCGACAACACGCGGAGCGCGTTGAAGGTAGACGCAAAAGTCTGATCTATCGCGTCACGCCCAAATTCAATATTGCCATTGGCATCAAGAATTACCGTTCCAATGTTATTGCTGTTGGCCGCTGAAATACCGGTGACATAAATTGCATCGGTAGAATTTTCAACCGTCAAGTTGGCCGCTGTAATATTTTCAAGTTCCTGCGATGAGACAACCATGGCGCAGGTTGGACAATAGATGTCATCCCCTACCTGAATCTCACCGGTTCCCGCCACCTGTTGAGCGATGGCTATTGTTATGTCTCCCGCTCCAGCATCCAACGTTCCCTGAAAGTCAACGTCTCTTGCAGTGATCTGCATAGACCCACCTTGAGACGCTACAGAAGCCGCCGCCCCGACAACCAATGTTCCACTGCCACTCAAATCACTATCCGCTGTGAACACCAAGTTGAGCGTATCGCCTCCGACAGAGGAATCAAAAATACTGTTATTTAAAATGATGTCGTTGTGAGCGATGAAAGAAAGAGTGTTAGCGCCGGTGCCATTAAAATCTAAATCTGCATTGAGCGTGATGTCACCTGCCTGAGCACCATCGGAGCCAGTGGTAATAGTTACATTAGCCCCACCCGTCAAAGCAGCAACGATCAAATTCACACCAAGAACTGATGAATCAGCAGTTGAGACAAAAGGGTCTGAACCATTAATTCCAACATTTCCGCTACCCGCTACAATAGTGATATCGCGCGGATCAATTAACCATTCGCCGCCAAGACCAAAAGCCGCAGTCACATCCGCAGCGCGAGTAATCTCAAGAAAGTTTTTACCGGAGGTCTCGACAAATCCGCCATCACCCGATACCGCACCGCCGGTTGCACTGACGCTGCCATAAATACGAGTGGTGTCATCGGCCCAGACAACCACTTTCCCACCACCACCTGACTCAATAGCGTCGGCTGTAATAGTGGCGTCTTCACTCACATAAGCGTTGGAAGCCGTTTGAACATCCCCTCCGCCCTGAACGTCACCACCGATGAGAGCCGTACCGCCACCGGTATTACCCGAAACATCGACCACACCTTCCCCGAACACGCCCACTTTTTCACCTACCATGTGAACGGTTCCGCCGGTCTGACCAGACTCTTTACCCGAAGCGTCCAGAGTTCCGGAGTTGGCCACGACTCCCGAGTCGCCACCCATTAGAAATATTTCTCCGTTTCTCTCTACTGCGCTATGAGCCTCTATGACCCCTGTGTTGTTAACAACATTCTGAATGATGTTTCCTGCATCCTTTGCAGAGAGAACAACTCGTCCCCCATTTGCCTGAACAAATCCAGAATTCTTAACCCGATGATCAATGGCATTCCCTTCTGCGTCCAGAACATCGCCATCCACACCTTCAGTGATCGCGAAGTTAATCAGGCCATCACCGACAAAGTCTAAAGAAGCCGCTTTACCCGATGCCATAGCCACAGAACCCATATTAGCAACGACAATCCCTCGGTTTTCCTCCTTGATTCCGGTGTTTTCCACAACCGGCGCCAGCAAGCCAACATAAGATGATGCATTGATGAGACCGTGGTTGACTACCGAAGAAAGAGGACGTGAGGGGTCTTGTGCAAAATTATAATTCCCCGAAAGAAAGTCTTGGTTCTTAATGCTCAGAGTGGTTGCCAGTAAGCCCCCAACGTTTACCTGAGAGTCTTTACCAAAAATAATTCCTGAGCCATTCGAAAGAAATACCTGACCGTTTGAAGTCAAATTTCCCAAGATCAAACTCGGGCTTAAGCCAATGACGTTATTCAAAGCCACTGAACTTGCACTTGGCTGTTTGAATTCGACCGACTCGTGACCATCAATATTAAAACTTTGCCAGTTGGTAATCAGCTTGTCTGTACTTTGGTGAACAACCATATCGGTTGCGGTTTGCGAAATAGTTGCTTCACCAGAAACAACCTGACCGTCTTGCGGCAGTGCAAACACTAGAGTGGGGAAGCCACCTAAAATATAAATTAAAAAACCAATCCACAGGCGCAACCAAAAAACGCTTCGCGTATTTCTTCCTGTTTGTGATTGTTGGATGGTGTTGTGCATATCGCTCAAAGTTAAATAAAAAATTTGCTGTTAATTAAAATTTTAATTCTGCTTTGCTGCCGTTTTCCTGATTTTTCAAAAGTCCTTTATTTACATGTGTTTATTCTAATTTAGATATCGGTTTTTAGGCACATTATTTGGTCACATAACTGTCACAATCACGTAACAAAAATCCGCTTAAAACCACAATCGAGTTCGATCTATTGGCAGATTTTTCAATCCGCATTCAATAA
>JAJDAV010000102.1 GCA_029261695.1 Nitrospinaceae bacterium
TCAGAAATATCACGAACCAGTCCGATCGCCAGAAGTTCTCCCCGTTGTTCCATTTGCGTCAAGGTAAGTTCAATGGAAACAGGGCTGCCATCTTTTTTTCTTGCTTCAACCTCCATCAAAGCCTTATCAGGGGATATTTTCTTTGTCTTATTAAATCTGGCGAATCCGATATCATGTTTATGTTTATTAGATTCATCCATCAAAATTGCCACAGGTTTATCCATCACTTCCTCTGCCTTATAACCAAATATCTCCTCAGCCCCCTTATTGAATAGTTGAATATTCCCGGCTGTATTGGAAATGATCAATCCGTCTTTCAAATTATTGACAACGGAACGAATCAACCTTTCATGGTCAATGAGGGTACTTTCTAATTGTTTCTTTTCGGTAATATCTTCTTTAAGGCCAATGAATTTTGAAACCTTTCCATTGATATCCTTTAAGGGGAAGATAAGAACCGACTCCCAATACAATTCCCCATTCTTCTTTTTATTATGGAAAACGCCACGCCATTCTTTACCTTGAGAAATGGTCTCCCACAAAACTTTGTAATAGGTATCGGGCGACTCTCCTGATTTAAACATTCTTGGGTTTTGACCTAAAACATCCTCTGATGAATAACCTGAAAGTTCCATCAAGGCTTCATTCACAAACTCAATATTGCCTTCATGATCCGTGATCAAAACCGAAACAGGAATTTGTTGAGCGACCTGGGACAGTTTTTCGATCGTCTCCCTATTCTTTTTGCTTTCATGAATATCCGAAATCGATCCCGACATACGAGTGGCTACTCCGTTCTTGTCTCTTTCGACAACACCTCTGCCACGAAACCATCGATACTCTCCACTCTTATGCTTTAAGCGATATTCCACATCGTATTTATCTTGTCCATAGAAATGGTTTTTCAGAGCCTCCTCCATTCTAGGCAGATCCTCTGGGTGGAGCAGTGACTTGAAACCGGAGTAGTTAGATTCGACCTCACCATTCCTTAAACCTAAAAGTGCATACCAATCCTCAGACCACCACTCCTCATCCTTGCTAATGTCAGGCCAATCCCACAAACCGTCCCTCGAACCCTTGACAGCTCTTTCATATCGCTCTTGAAGTTCTGTAATGGCTTTGATTAATGGCTCGCTGAGTCGAAAGAAAACAATTAATCCTAATAGAATTGTAATCAACCCTCCGATTCCCGCCAGGATTCCGGCTTTTATAAAAGGGGCACTGATTTCAGATAAATCAACCTTTGCCACAAGACCTAGATTCAATACAGCAACGGGTTCGTAAGCGGCTAATACAGTTTCCCCTCTATAGTCTAAGCCTACAACCGTCCCTGACTTTCCGTTCAAAGCCCTTCTCATGGGTTCTGCAAAGGCTGAATTAAGAGGGATAGAGGTTTGGGTTTGGGTTGAATGGCGATGCCTTAAAAGAAATACGATTTGATCGTCTTCCTGTTTTGCTAGAATAAATTCTCCCGTCTCTCCAAAGCCTTCAAATTTTTCATGAGCCTCTCTAAATTGAGATAAAGTAGCTTCAACATGACCTTCTGGAAAATCCGCACTTTGCTTCAAGTCAAAACGAGCAACGGCCTCTATGACACGGGCTCGTCCCTTAGCTAAATTAATTAGATCAAGTCGCTTTTCTTCAAAGGCGGCTTCGTGTGAAAAATATAAAGCAATAGAAATCCCAGCAATAGCCACAAACACCATCGTGATAGAAAGGTAAAATAGTTGTCTTTTTTCAATATTCATACGAATAGCCTAGAGTATCCTTTACAAAACCTACATTTTTTGATTTGCACATGGATTATATTTAAAATTATTGCAATTTTATCCACTTTTTTATAAATTATACTAAGTGTCATTATTATAGATACGGAACACATTACTTTTAATCCCTTAATACCCATGAAGAAGTTAAAAATCCTCATTATCGATGATGAAAAAGAGATTTGCTCTCTTTTAAAGGAGTGTTTTGAGGAGGATGGGCATACTGTTAGCTGCTCTCATGAGGGTCTTGAAGGAGTAGAAATGGTAAAGTCCTTCGATCCCTCCATAATATTACTGGATATGCGTATGCCCGGCATGGATGGGAGTGAAGCATTAAAAAAGATCAAAGAATTAACCCCTTCTCCTGTCCTATGTGTTTCGGCCGTCATAGATAATAAAGTGGTTGAGGAGTGTCTACAAAATGGGGCCTATGCTTACGTATTCAAACCTATCAATTTAGAAGATTTGAGTGAAACCATCGAATCTGCCTTAATGCTGAGTAGTAATTAGAGAAGCAAATTAACTCTGGGTATCTTTTTCAAAAAAGTCCTTCATTTTCATATCTTCCACGAGGATATGATCGAGCAACCATTCCCTCAGAATTTCGAATAGACTCCCAATATCTTTTGCACGCAAAATCACATCCTCGCCCGACTTAAGCTCTCTGACAATTTCATTCAACTTTTGAATTAATTTTTTATGTTCGTTTTTATTGGACTCATAATGAGGAAACTTGCTCTGTATTTGAAGGTTTTCCTCATAATCAAAATGGAAATGAGTGTAAGCTTCAAGTTGAGATAACTGCTCAACAAACAGTTTCTTTTCTAAATGACAATTGACACCCGCCTCAATAGTATTGATCAAGCAAATTAAATATTTATGCTGGTCGTCTATTTCCTCAACTCCAACACTCATGTCTTCCCGCCAAATAATGGGCATTATTACTCTTCCTAAAATTCAATTGAATTGCTCATCAGTATTAAGAGGAAGCACATTCGCAATTTACTATATTTGTTTCGTACTCACCAATACAACTCAGCAACCCCTTTTCAAATCTTTCCAGATCAAGAGGTTTTTGCATATAACAGCAGAAATCACCTTCATTGATGTGCCTTCTAATTTCATCATCTTTCAAATCAATCAGCACGAACCTTCCCATGTAAGGGGAAATTACATGAAGCTTTTTTAGAATATCGGGGAAATACTTTCTCGACAACTCCCAGTCAATTACCACTCCTGCAATCGACTTATCATTGGAGCATTGGGAGATAGCTTCCTTCTCGTTTTTAAACAACAGAGGTTTATGGCCCATGTTAGAAACTATCTCTCCTATCAACTCTAACAAAGGAACATCTGGAATCACTACTAGAATTTTCTGCGATGGGCTACTCATATCTCTCTCCCTTTGAAGTGGAACCTTCAGCGCTGTAAATCTATTCCTATATATTTGATAGCAGAAAAGTAGATTTTATTCCCACCCACCCCCAGATAGGAAACAGTTTTTATCGAAACGGAGTTTGTGTTGTGGGAAGTTTGGTTAACCCATATTTAACAAGGATTAATCAGGGATCTGGAATAATTAAATAACAAAAAAAACATGGATCGGCACAGCGGATTGCACTTAGAATAAACACTGGACAAGTTCAATTAAAGAACCTATATTTACAGTAGAAACTTAGATTTTTTTAAACAAAAAAACCTCTTCTTGCCATTCTTTATTTAAATCGGGGATTGAATAAATGAAATTGGAAGAACTATTTAAGGGTGAAGTACGGGTACCATCACTACCGGAAGTGTTTTATCAGTTTAAAGAGGCAGTGGATGATCCTGATACTTCATTTGAGGAGTTGAGTAGAGTAATTGGTTGTGACTCAGGCTTGACCGTGCGCCTTTTGAAAATAGTAAACAGTCCTTTTTATGGATTTCCCAATTTGGTGGAAACGATCCCTCATGCAATCAGTATTATTGGAAGCAATCAATTAAATGATTTAGTTTTGGCGACCTGTGTCATTCAGCAATTTAAAAATATTCCTTCAAAATCAATCGATATACAACTTTTCTGGGAACACAGTATCGCCTGTGGATTAGCAGCTAAAATAATTGCAATCCGTTTGCGAAGTGCTGCCCCTAATAGTATTTTTGTTGGCGGATTATTGCATGATATTGGTCGATTGATAATTTGCCTCAATGCTCCCGAAAAATTTAGTGAAATTTTCCTGAAGGCTCAAACTGAAGACAAGAGCCTTCTGGTGGTTGAACGGGAAATCTTGGGGTTTGGTCATGATGAAGTAGGTGGTGAACTGTTGAGAAGATGGAATATTCCCAAAGTTCATGAAGAAACAGTTAAATTTCACCATAATCCTGCAGGAGCTTCTTTATTTCAGAAGGAGGCTTCCATAGTAAATATTGCTAATAGCATGGTTAAATCGTTAGCACTTGGTTGCAGTGGAGAGCTAATGCTATCGGAAATAGAAAAAAAACCCATGGAGATACTTGGAATAAAGGACGAAGTAGCTTTTTCAAAAATCATTAAGGAAGTTCAAGAGCAATATCAAAATACAATTCAAATATTTATGCAAAACCAGTGAGCAAATAAATTTTCATTTTTTTAGTCACAGAGCTCCAAATATTTCCCCAAAACCATCTAAATCTACTCCAAAACAAAAACTTTGTCACAGATATAGATCAGGAAAGAATAAGTAGCAAGGAGCATTTAAATTTAACCGTTTCTTTCTTTAAGGGGAGCCGATTAAATTATTTCTGAAAAGAAAACCGGGATAATCCCTTTATTTAAGGAAATATCCCGGCCTCCTATCTAAACACAACAACAAGTCCTACCTACCTCGGATCAATTTCCAAAGCTGATGAAACCCATAAACGACTAAGGTAAACGTCAGCACCGACAATGCGGCAGAATTAAAATC
>JAJDAV010000103.1 GCA_029261695.1 Nitrospinaceae bacterium
TCGTCACCATCGACAGAACCCAGTGCTATTTCTTTTGCGTGAAAATTGAGAGTGCCTTTTCCCGAAACCTCAACGAATCCGCCATCCCCTGATTGCGAACCTCCGGTTGCGAGTACAGAGCCATAAAACCTTGTAACGTCATCGGCCCAGACAATGGCCTTGCCACCGTCGCCAGAGGTTTTCGCGCTTACATTAATAACAGCGTCTTCACCCACATAAGTTCTGAAAGCATTTTGTACGTCATCGTTCTTACCCTGATAGTCGCCGCCTATGAGTGCTTCGCCACCACCGGCATCGCCGGAGACATCGACTTTGGCTTCATCGAACAAACCGACATACTCACCGGTCACTTGAACCTTGCCGCCTGTTTCCCCGGCATCGTCTCCTGATGCGTCGATGGTTCCCGACACACTGACCACGCCCGAGTCGCCGCCCATCAGAAAAACTTTTCCGTTCTTCTCAACAACGCTATTGGCTTTGATCATGCCTTCCATGTTCACCACATGGCGGATGACATCGCCGGCGTCTTTCGCGCTCATTCTTATCTGACCGCCATCGGCTTGCAGCAACCCTTTATTACTAACGCGATCTTCCAACTCGTTGCCGTCTTTATCTAACACCGTTCCCGACACAGCCTGGGTGACTTCGAACTGGATCAAACCGTCGCCGGTGAAATCCATAGTGGCTGCCGTGCCTGATGCAAGATCAATGGAGCCGAGGCTTGCCGTAACAATCGTCCCTCTATTTTCTACAGCAGGTGCGAGCAGCCCGACGTAACTGGCGGCACTGATATTGCCTTCATTAATAACCGATGCGAGTGGGTTGTCGAGATCTTGAACGAAGTTATAATTTCTATCGAGGAAATCTTGATTGGAAATGCCCATAGTAGTAGCAACAAAACCGTGCGTATCGACTTGCGAACCCGGACTGAAGAACACACCCGATCCATTAGAGATAAAGACCTGACCGTTGGCAGAAAGTTTGCCAACAAGAATACTCGGGTCAGAACCGATAACACGGTTGAGAGCAATGGCATTGACGTTGGGCTGATTGAAATTGACCCATTCGCCCTGACCGATGTTGAAGCTTTGCCAGTCGATGATCATCTGCTGGCTGGTCTGGTTGATTTGCTGGGTGTTACCCACCGGATCAGGGATAGAACCGGTGCCACCGACAATAGTGCCATCTTGCGGCAAAGCGAAGACAATGGTCGGCCATCCGCCGATCAACCAAATCAATAAAACTACAAAAAGCTTTTTAACCATTTACAAAACCGATCGTCATTAAAGAAATAAAATAATTTGTTCCTAGTTTGTGCAACTGTCTCCACCGGCTTGAGCGGTAGGAGCAATGGTGGCAGAAACAATTTCTTGCACAATACCCGGGTCAACCTCTGCCAGCATTTCTACAACAGCGGGGTCTAATTCAATTGAATCGCCACCGCCACTGTCACTGCTGTCGGAGCTACTGCCGGAATCGGAGTCACCCGAATCATCCGAGCCTCCCTTTTTTTTCTTTCCTGTAGTTGAAGTTGTTGCATCTTGATTCAACAAATTACTCGGCAGGCTGGTACCGATTCTGCCCAGCACTACACTGCTGATAGTATTAAAGGAGTTATTAGACATGGTTTGCGGCACAGACGGTGCTTGTCCCTGTGGAATGGTAGAAACTGAATTGGCACCCACCAACTGGCTGCCCGTTACATTAGGGTTGACATTACTAGCCGACATAGACCCTGTCTTATTGGCAACTATGGTTTTAGTGGGACTGGAGCTTACAAAGCCAAAGGTACCGCGGGCCGCAAGGTTGCCCGTTGGGGACACGATACGGAAATTGGAATCTTTATTTTTTTGTGATTTGTTGATGATATACATGGAAAGACCGTGCGCGACGTTGATTACGCCCTGACGCAATTTGTCTTCCGGTTTGTATATATAGGATTCCACAGACATGGTGGTCTTTGGTCCCAGCGCCATCATGCTATTGTCTTCGAACAGAATTTTGAGGCGGCTTTTTCTTCCGGTGCGGAATTTGTCTTTCGCGTAGATGGGTTGTTTCTTTTTTACCTGTTGCCAGACTTCGGCAGAAACTTTTTTAATTTCGCCGGGCTTGGCTTCAGCCACAGGTTCGCTTATTAAAATCTCAACGAAACCTTTGATGCTGATTATTTTTCCAACGGGTTTGTCTTGTGCCCAAGTGTGGAGAGGCAAAAATAATATCGAGCCGAGCAGAGCCATTAAAAATAGTCTGCACTTTATTTTTGTTTTTTTAATTTTAGGCATGCCCTTTCTCCCCGAAAGCCATATAGCCATTCTTCCTTCTCCCTTATACGAGGGAGGGTAATAAGTAGTGTAATTGTATGTTAGATGGGGGTTTTAAACAATAGAAATGCCTGAAGAAATCTTTTAGTTACAATTAGTTGCGGTTATACAGAGGTTTTCCAAAGGCTTATCTTTTTCGGAATATCCCTTAGAGGAACTTTTGCTGGCGCTGTTTTGATTTAAACATCAAAAACTGATCAGCCCACTCAAATAATACGTACCGAATTTGTTGTCCGAAGGTTTAAATTTGCTCATGACCGGAGCTCCATAGACGATCGAAAAACTTGTGGAAGGGGTGGTTCCGTCTTTCGACGGCAGGTTGAGTTTTAATCCAAATCCGGCACCGGTGATAGAACGATGGTCTTCACCCGGCTGGGCATCTTCTATAAAAACTTTTCCGTGATCTATGAAAGCCAACAGAGTGATGACTTTATCCAAGGTCGGCAACCCCGGACCCAAAGGAAATTTCCAAGGCCACGGAGTATTGTATTCCAAGGAAAAAGTGTACCCATGATCCCCAGAAAATTCAGAAATGGAAAAACCACGAACGGTTCCAAATCCGCCAATGGAGGTTTGGTCGGGAGACAAAACTCGTGCCGATGCAAATTGTCCCCCTGCTTTCATAATAAAATATCCGGGAATTTTTTCATGGAGAATGTTGGCGTTCTGGTAACGCGTTAAACTGGTGCTGAGCACCATCACATCTCCCCGGCCATTGGCTCTCGAGTTCAAGCGTTCTTCTCCATCCGATTCCGTTAAGCCGGCTTTTATCTTGGCATCAAAAAAGGTTCGCCCCTTGTAGGGGTCGCTGTAATTTCCGCCAACCCCCAGATAGATATTAAAGAGTTTGTCATCGCTGGTGTTATTTCCCAACTGTTCGTTTCTATAATTTCTTATCTCCGCCCCACCCTTTACCGACAGTTGGGCTTTGCGGGAACGATGCATGGGATGTGCAGTTTCCACGGAAAAAATTTGAGAAGAACCACCCGCTCTCAGGCTCTGAAGATTTTTTCCTAGATCATGCTCCGAATGAGTAAAGGAAACTTTAACGGTAGTCCCACGATTGGAAACCGGAAAAAGGAAAGAAGGATTAAAAAAGTCCTGCCCAGTTTCGGACTCTACCACTCGGAAAGAAAACTGGTCGCCAAGTTTAAAAAGGTTTGCAACGGAAGCTGAGGCTCCCATTCTTATCGGTCCCGTAAAGCGAGACCCAAAATTATCAACATCTGCACTGAAAGTGTATGCCCGCGTTTCCTTAACCTGAAGGATCATATCGGTGGTTCCAGGAATTTCTCCCGGTCGGAGCACTGATTTCACTTGAACCCCCATCAGGCTGTTCAATTCCAGCAATACTCTTTCTAAAGCCGATTCGTTTAATATTTCTTCATCCCGCAAAGAAACCATTCTCTCGGTAAATTGGTCCGCAGCGATTTTCTTATTCCCAGAAATTTTAACTTCACCCAATTTGCCCTCGACCACCTGCATTACGACGACCCCGTTTTTAATTTCCTGAGCGGGGATAAATGACCTCGCTAAAAAATAGCCTTTAAGGGAATAAGCCGCAGTGACTTCATTGGCGAATAAATTCAAAATACCTAACGTCATCTCATCGCCTTCGCCGACATCGATGAGAGGTTCAAGTTCTTCCGTACTGATTAAAGTGTTTCCGGTAATTTTTATTTCGCGGACGAAGAATTTGGGTCCATCTCCGGGATCAACCAGTTCGCGGCTGTCCTCAACCTTAATATCAGGAACCACTTCGGGAGGCGGAGGTGCAAAATCTGGACGGGATTCTCGAAGAGATTTTTCAATGACACCGGGATCGGTCGACTGGCAATATCCATTGCCAGTAAAAAATAGAACGCCCGTACCCACTAAGGCGCAGGTATATAAAAAGGGAAGGAATTTAAATTTATTTTTGACAGCCATAATTCCTAAGCTTGGTTAAATCTTTAGGGAAAACTCTCCCCAGTTTAAGCATTGAAAAATAAAAACTTAGAATTATAACCTGTAAACCTATAGAAAAAAAAATCCCCTTCCAGAATCCTGGAAGGGGAAATTATAATACGAGCTAATTCAAGGGGTTAGATTTAAAAAGTGTATCTAAAAATCTCCCTCTTTAATTCGGAACACATCTGGATCCAGAGGTTTCTCGATATAAGAAAGAGTAAGAGCAATATCCTCACCGGCTTTTTTATCTTTTTCACCTTTCGGGTTACTTAATAACAGCCTTGCAGCTCTGCCTTTTCGATCTTTACCTTGAAAGACCAGAATGACGCCTTCGCCGAGTTGCGCATTAAGGGCAAAGCCTTCTTTCTGATATTTTTTCTGGGCAAAATGATTGCGCAATTGGTTTGCCGTTGCGACCACAGCTTCAGCATCCGGGTTTTTCGATACTGGTTTTCCCCAAATGACATTAATATGAATCAAGCGTTTGGATTTATAGCCCAGGATATAAAAAACTTTTGCGGTACCGCTCTCTGGTAAAAGTTTTTTTACTTCGATCCCCAAGGTGACGGTTTTTTCATTGGGATGAACTTTTCGAGAAACCTGTTTTTTTCCAATTCCAAAATCATTTTTGATCGCTTTAAGTACATCTCTTTCCGTCATACCAAACTGAGCAGATCGGAATCCGTT
>JAJDAV010000104.1 GCA_029261695.1 Nitrospinaceae bacterium
GCCTGTACATCCGAATCTAATTCGAAAATGTTAGAGCAGGATGTCAGTAGAAGCAGCAAAGCTGCGCAAAGAATTGATCGGGATAATTTATTCATGGATATAGGAAAAAAGGTAAACGTATAACATAGGTTGCATACTAGAAGCACCAGGATTTTTAATGATAGCATTTTGAGGGCGGTATGTTTAGTCAATTTAAATTTGTAACGGGAAATGCCAATAAGGCCAGAGAGGCAGGCGCAATATTAGGCCTTACTCTGGAGCAGGTCGAAGTGGATGGTTTGTTTGAGATCCAAACTAAAGATATCGAAGAATTGGTGAGACATAAAACCCAGCAGGCTCATGCAGCATTAAACTGCCCTGTGATGGTAGAAGATTCCGGCTTGATATTTAACGCTTGGAAGGGTTTGCCCGGGGCCTTGGTGAAATGGTTTGAAACCACGGTGGGGTGTGAGGGCATGCTCAAGATGCTGGAAGGATTTGATGACAGGTCTGCAACAGCGGTCTGTTGCTTTGGTGTTCATGATGGAGAAAATATTCAGATCGTGCGCGGCGAAGTTAATGGCAGGATAGCTAGCGAGATTCGCGGTAGCAACGGGTTTGGTTGGGATGTCTTTTTCATACCCGATGGAGACGACAGAACTTATGCGGAAATGCAACCCCAAGAAAAAAACGCCATTTCACATCGGAAGAGAGCACTGGAGCAATTAAAGAAAATTTTGGAAAAGTAAGGAAATTAAGAGATGTTTCGTAGTTGAACGAAAAGGTAATTAAAAACCTGATGATAAATTGATAGTTTTTCGTAAACATTTTCTACATCCCTCTGCGGCTTTTCGTTAATTCTTTGATAATCGCGGGACATAGTTTTTAGATCGGCCTCTTGTGCTAACCAACCTTTGGTTCCTGCTGTGTTGAAACATTCATCATCTGTCCCAAATGGCATACCCTTCCACTGAGAGAATGCGCGAATGGTTTTTAATGCAATGATGTAGGTGTGACCAAAACGCTGCAAAGCAGCCCCTTTGAAATAGTCACTCTGCTCCTGCTTAAGAACCTCATCTAGTCTTTGCAAGTTCCAGTCTAAATGGGTTAATAAAACTTCTAATTCTGGCGGTATTTTTTCTGACATTTTTTAAGGGGATTTTGTCTTTAATAATCCAATTATATTCAGCAGGGTATTCTATGGTATAAAAAGTTTTTGTCCATTGCTTTTGCGATAATCGAAATGATATTTTAGGGCTATAGTTAACCAGCCCCAAATTTTAGTGCTTGAAAATTTATGAATACAGAAGACATAAAAAATACATTTGTAGATAATGGAGATGGAACCGTTACTTCAAAGGAGCATGGACTGATGTGGATGAAAACAGATTCCATGAACGATTTGAAGAAATGGGTTAATTATCAGGATAGTGCTGACTATGTGCGTGAATTGAGCGAGAACAAGTTTGCAGGGTATGAAGACTGGCGATTACCCACACGCGACGAAATGTCAACTTTGTATCATGAAGACCTTAGCAATACAGATCAGTTTGGAAAGACCATCCATATCAGTGACCAATTTTCTCCTGGCGGTGGATTTTCTATGGTTGCTCAGCAGGTGCCAGGTCGCATGCGAACCTGGGTGTTTAATATAAGGGACGGCGAATATACCCACCCAGAAGGTCTTTGGACAATTACAGAAGCCGCCCGGGCTGTTCGTAAAATATAATTTAAATACCGATTTTTATTGGAGATAAAAATGAGCGAGGAACTTTATCATCCTCCTGCTTCAGTTTCAGAAAAAGCCCATGTGAGTAGCATGGATCAGTATCGCGAGATGTATGAGCATTCCGTTAATTCTCCAGAGGAGTTTTGGGCGGAACAGGCCGATCGTTTTTGCTGGTTTAAAAAATGGGACGAGGTGCGGTCATATAATTATGACGTGGCAAAGGGTGATATCAAGATTGAATGGTTTAAAGGAGGGCAATGCAATATTACCTCCAATTGTCTTGACCGACATCTTGAAACACGCGGTGATCAGGTCGCCATTTTATGGGAAGGCAATGAACCCGGTGATAATAAAAGCCTGACTTACAAAGAACTCCACAGAGAAGTTTGTAAATTCGCGAATGTACTTAAAAAGCATGGAGTAAAAAAAGGCGATCGGGTTTCTATTTATATGCCTATGGTTGTTGAACTGGCAGTTGCAATGCTGGCTTGTGCGAGGATAGGTGCAATCCATTCAATTGTGTTTGGTGGTTTTTCACCGACCGCATTAGCGGACCGCATTGTCGATTCCTCTTGCACTGTTCTTATTACAACTGATGGTGGATACCGCGGTGCGAAGCCTATTCCGATAAAGGCTAATGCTGATGAAGCCATGGCTCTTGCTGAAAAACAAGGAACTCTTGTCAAAACGTGTGTGGTGGTCAACCGCGTTGGCGATAAAATCCCCGTCACAATGAAGGAAGGACGAGATTTTTGGTGGCACGATGAAATGTCAAGTGCAGAAGCCGTATGTGAACCGGAAGTAATGGAATCGGAAGATCCTCTTTTCATTCTTTATACTTCAGGTTCAACAGGGAAGCCCAAAGGGGTTCTACATAGCACCGCCGGTTATATGATTTTTACCGCATTGACTCATCGATATATATTTGATTACCACAAAGACGATATATGGTGGTGCACAGCAGACATTGGATGGGTAACAGGTCATTCTTATATTATTTATGGTCCATTAGCTAACGGAGCAACCACTGTAATGTTTGAAGGGGTTCCTACATATCCCGATGCTGGACGTTTTTGGGATGTTGTTGATCGGCTAAAAGTAACTCAATTTTATACCGCTCCTACCGCCATCCGAGCTCTTATGTCTTGCGGTGAAGACTTTCC
>JAJDAV010000105.1 GCA_029261695.1 Nitrospinaceae bacterium
GACTGCATTCAAAGTGGAAATGTTGCAGCAGAATCCGCTTTAGAATTTTTAAATGCTAAATCCCATTAGCCTATTTGCCATCTAACATCTTTATCATCTTTGAATATTTGAAGGAGTAAGCTATGAAATGGGTTTCTGCCCTATCAAAACAAACGGATATCGATGCAGCTATCCAGGAAGCTACCGAAGAAGCGGTTCGGCAATTAGGCAACGATCAAGCCGATTTGACGGTAATATTCATTGCTCCTCAATATAAAGATTATTACGACAAAGTTCCTGACATCATAAACCGGTATCTCAAACCCGGTTTGCTGTTTGGTTGTTCAGGGGGTGGCATAATAGGAAATGGAGAAGAAGTTGAACAACAAGCGGCCTTCAGCATTACTTGCGCAAAAATGCCCGGTGTAAAAATCCAACCCTTTTATTCAGAAACAAAAGAACTGCCCGATCAAGACACTTCCCCTAACGTTTGGCGTGAATGGTTGGATGTAAACATTGAAGACCAACCCCATTTCATTTTTCTGGCTGATCCCTTTTCTTTTCGCGGAGACGAATTTCTTGCAGGAGTCGACTTCGCTTATCCAAACAGCAAAAAAGTCGGCGGACTGGCCAGTGGCGCTCAGGCTTTAGGCGGTAATGCACTTTATCTAGGGGATAAAATATACAACAATGGATTAATTGGTATCGCCTTAAGCGGTGACATCGAAGTCGACACTATTGTTGCGCAAGGTTGCCGGCCCATTGGCGAGCCTATGAAAATAACCGATTGCCAGGACACATTACTTAAAGAGCTTGATGGCAAACCTACATTAGAAGTTTTACAAGAACTTAACGAGACTCTTTCCGATTCCGACAAAAAATTACTACAAACATCTCTATTTTTAGGCATCGAGATGGACCCTATGAAAGACGACCCCAAGCAAGGCGATTTTTTGATTCGCAATCTAATGGGGGTCGATCGCGAAAGTGGCGCTCTGGCAATTGGAGCACTGCTTAGAACAGGCCAATTGGTTCAATTCCATCTTCGCGACAAAAAAATGTCCGCTGAAGATCTTGATGTGATGCTCACACGCTATTTAACTCAAGGCAACGCAGAAAATGCCAGCGGAGCATTATTGTTCTCCTGTCTCGGCAGAGGAAAATATCTTTACGGAGAGGCGAACCACGATACCAATATGTTCCGCAACAAACTTGGAGAAATTCCTTTAGGAGGATTTTTCTGTAATGGTGAAATTGGTCCCGTAGGAAACACAACCTTCCTACATGGCTATACCAGCTCATTTGGCATCTTCAGAAAATCGAATCGCGCTTAATATAACGAAAGGAAAAAGTATGGCAGTCGAAGTAAGCATATCAAGTACCCCCAACGAAAATGCAATGAAGTATACGCTCAATTGCAATGCCCTGGACTCAGGTCATAAAACTTATGCCAACGCAGAAGCAGCTGAAGAATCTCCTGTCGCTAAAGCTCTATTCGCAATTGACGGTGTGACCCAGGTGTTTTTGATGGCTGACTTCATCACCGTCACTAAAAAGCCTGATACCTCTTGGGGCAGTCTGGAAGCAGCCATTCTGGATGCTATCAAATCTGCTTACTGATTCAATCGGGTGAAAATCACAATACTCGGTTCGGGCACGGCCGTGCCCTCTTTACAACGGAACTCTTCCGGCGTTCTGATTCAGGATAACGAGATCAATACACTCGTCGATTTCGGCTACGGAAACCTGAAACAACTCCTCAATCTGGGAATCACTTACCACGAAATTGATCGGATATTTTTCACACACAACCATCCAGACCATATGTGTGATCTCATCCCCTTCTTATTCGGATCGCGCTACCAATTGGATGCCCGCAAGAAAGATCTGGAAATCGTTGCTGGCCCCGGATTCCAGGACTTCTTCGACAAACTTATGCTGGCATTCAAACACTGGTTAAAACCTACCGAATACAAATTAAATATTATTGAAATTGATGAAGGAATTTACGAGTTCGAAAAAAACCAGGTTCAAGTAGGGAAGGTGAAACATATTGCCATGAGCCGGGGTTACCGCTTTACAAACGAAAAGGGTAAATCTGTCGCGCTTTCTGGCGACACGGATTACTGCGATGGAATGATTGAGTTAGGCAGAGAGGCAGACTTGATGATTCTCGAATGCGCCTGGCCCGACGAAAAAAAAACAGAAGGTCACTTAGGCCCAACACTGGCTGGAAAGTTGGCAGCAGAGGCAAATTGCAAAAAACTTTGCCTCACACACTTTTACCCCCCTTGCGATTTAGAAAATATCCGAAATACCGTTCAAAATATTTACAAAGGGGAACTGGCCCTGGCTCGCGACCTGATGCAGTTTGAACTTTAAATAAAACGGAAGGTTATTTTTTCCCTTCGCGGCGGTCTTCAATAAAATCAACGGTAAACATGAAAAGTTTGATCAGCCCAATCATGGCAAACACACCAAGAAGCAATTGCAATAAAGGAGGTATGCCAATGAGAAAGCTTTCAATGGACTTAAATAGTGCTTCCAAAATAAGTACCTGTAAAAATATGAGTTAAATTTTGAGCCAGCATACCCAAGCATGAAGTAATTCGCAATGGATAGTTAAGCAATAAAAACTTTTGTCTTTCCCGATTCCATGTCAATTTTTAAAATTCGATGATTGTTGGTATCCGATACATACAATTGATTTTTGAGTTCAAACACTCCTGCCGGTTCCCATAGCTGGGTACAAGTTTTGTCATCACAAACGATTTCAACAGAAGCCCGGACGGTTGAAACACTCTGAGTCTTCAAGTCCAGCACCTTTATTTTATGATTGTAAGAGTCGGCGATATAAACCTTCCCCTTTGAATAATGAACTCCAAGAGGATGCTGCAATAACGCCTGTTTACCTTTGCCATCGCAGTCTCCAAAATCGAACAAACCTTTTCCTATATAAGTTGCGATAAAACCAAATTCATCAAGACGAACACTGCGAATTGCACTGGTTTCGCTATCTGCAAGGAACAATTTATTTTCCCCCACAGAAAGCCCCGAAGGTTGTGCGAATGCCCCCATAAAGCGTGGGCCATCGGCCAAACCCTCTCCTCCTGTTCCTGCAAAAGGTTGGACGGTCCCTTCGTCCACATGAAAAACTCCAACCTGGTGAGTTCCGGCGTTTGCAAAATAAAGCCAACCATCTGCCAAGGAAACATCCCACGGGGAGCTTAATGGGACTTCCTTTGCGTTTCCCCTTTTTAAGGATGTCCCTTGTTTTCCATTTCCTGCAAGGGTTTCTACTTTTTCTTTCCTTAAATCAATTTTCCTTAACAAATGGTTCTCAGTATCGGCGACCCAGATAATTCCATTTTGGAAACAAAGTCCCTGTGGACGGAAGAACTCCGCTTCTTCGAAAACACCATTTGCATCCCCAGCACCCCCAGAACCAATCCGACGTGTAATCTGGCCCTCCCGATCGGCGGTGATAATTTGATTGTGATTGCAGTCGGCAATGGCAAATTCTTTATCTTCCATACTGTAAGAAATTTTCCCTGGGAAAGATAAAGTTTTGTTGTCTGGTTGTTTTTCAAGCGCAAGCAAATCTCCCGCATTTCCAAACAATTCTTTTTGGGAATGCAAATCCTGCACCAATTTGGCAATCGTGTTGATTAACTTATCGGGATTTGGTTCGCCCTCATACTGTTCCAAAATATATCCATCTGGACCGATTAAGACCAGCGTCGGCCAGGCACGGATGGCATAGTTTTTCCATATTGTAAAATCAACATCCTGAACGATAGGATGTTCTATCTGATATCGATGGATTGCCTGCTCAAGATTTTTGGTATTTTTTTCACCGGGAAATTTGGGGCTATGCACTCCCACCACAACTACCGATTCGGGGAATTTTTCTTCAATGCGTTTGAGGGTCGGAATGACATGAATACAGTTAATACAACAATAGGTCCAGAAATCGAGGATAGTTAATTTCCCCTTAAAATCAGCAAGATCAAGGGAGGCATGGGTGTTAAACCAGGGCAGGTTCTCCGCATTGAGATTTGGGGCGTGAATCAGTTTTTCCATAACTTAAAATGCCATTCTTATAATGGGAAAAACTCTCGAAAATGACGGGGTTTTGCCTTTCTCCCCATCATAGGAATAATGGTATAATCGTGTATTCGTTGAAACACAAAAAGGGGTGTTTTCATGTTTTCGAAAGTTTTAGCATACTTCTTCTCTTCGGTTTTCGTTGCGCTTTTTTTCTTTTCTAATCCTGCCTGGGCCGGGCCTTTTAAAGATAATAATAACGGTACTGTTACCGATGAAGGTACAGGGTTAGTCTGGCAAAAAGGCGATTCCTTTCACGACCTTAAAAAAGGCCTGAACTGGTACGATGCACTCGAATATATCACTTTAAAAAACTCAGAAAAGTTTGCAGGCCATAACAATTGGCGATTGCCTACATTGAAAGAATTAAACAATTTATGGCAGACCACTGGAAAAGTAAAAAGCAAAGATGAAGAAATACTAGGTTTAGCCGCTGAATTCCAGGGAGGAGGCAGTTACTATCTCTGGACAGGAGAAGAAAGAGGCCTCGACCACGCTTGGTATTTTGGCCTGGGGCAAAAGGAAAATTACTTCAACTTAAAAGATTTGGCAGATTTAGAACAAGGTGTAAAAATGGTCCTCTCGAGCCACGCTCGAAGGGAATAGGTCGATACGCGTCAAGCACACATAGGCGACAGCCTTTTTTACTGTGTTGAGCTATCGTGGAAGAAAAACTTGTTAAGCCGAATTAAGGCTATTGCTAATTACCTCCCCCCGTTAGGGGGGGGTAGGAGTGAATAATGAAACTACACAAAAATTCTTACGCTTTTATATTCGCTTTTTTGGTGGGTGTTTGCTGGATCGCTCCCACTGCTTTTTCAGAAGACAAACATATGGATCACGGCTCGATGGACCACTCTGGGCAACCAGCGAGTTCAGGAGATGAATATCGCACAAAGCAACCCGATAAGATGGACCATGGCTCTATGGATCATGGACACATGGATCACGGAAAAAGCGACGGTAGTATTTTTAGGACCCCAGGAGCGCATGGCGATATGGGGATGTCTAAACCCGAAGATCTGAGCGGCAAAGCTCTTCTGGCTCGGGGTCGCAATATCTTCATGCATATGTGTGTGTTCTGTCATGGTGAAGATGGTAACGGCGGCGGAAACGCCACGGAATACCTTTACCCTTGGCCACGGGACTTTCGCGCCGGGATTTTTAAATTCCGCACCACACCCACAGGAACATTGCCCCGCGACGAAGATTTGTATCGCACCATTGTAGAAGGCGTTCCGGGAACTTCCATGCCGGCCTGGAAAGACGCATTGACCCCAGAAGACACTTGGGCATTGATCAATCACATTAAAAACTTTTCCCCTCGATTTAAAAAAGAAAAACAGGGCGAAAAAATCATCCCTAAGACAAAACCCAAATCTTCGCCCGAATTGATTGCCAAAGGCAAAAAGGTTTATGAAGAAATGAAATGCAACCGTTGCCACGGAGATTCTCTAAAAGGCGATGGCGAATTAGCAGAATCTCTGATGGATGCCTGGAAGCATGCCGTATTTGTTCACGACATTACAAATCCACAAGCTCTAAAGGGCGGTCATAAACCGGAAGATATTTTCCGAACCATCTCAGCGGGTCTCGATGGAACACCGATGAGATCCTACATCGATCTGCCAGAAGCCGATCGCTGGGCCTTGGTACATTTCATTCGTTCCAATTTTGTTAAGGAATTCAAAAAGGCCGAATTTGAAACGGATATATATTCTTTTCCTGTCGGGGTTGAATTAAACACAGACCCTTTCAGCCCTGTTTGGGATGGAGTAAAAACAACCAGTCTGGTTTTGCGCCCGCTCTCTGCCCGTCGCGATGCGGTTGAAGTTGTTAATGTCGCCTCTGTAAACAATGGCGAACAGTTGGCTATCCGAATCAAATGGAAAGACCCTACCCATGATGCGTTTTCTGAATTACATTCAGATATTTTTCGCGATGGCGTTGCCGTGCAGTTTGCTCTTGGGGCGGTAACACTGCACACACATGGCCACAACGAACCGTTCTTTGGAATGGGAAATCGAAATAAACCCGTAAATATCTGGCATTGGAAAGCCGGCCTTGATGAGGCACTCGAAGCAGAAGACGATCTTGAATACGCAGGCGGCGGTGTCGATATGGACGCACTGATTTACGGTGGTATCATGTCCAATCCGGTTTCAAAATTAAATCCAACAGGAGAAAACCCCGTTGAAGAATTGAATGCCGAAGGCTTTGGCACCATTACGCCACAACCTCCCGAAAACCAGAATGTAGATGGCTCTGGGGAATGGAAAGATGGAACCTGGACGGTTGTCTTTCTTCGCGATATGCCTAAAACAGGAAAATGGGATGTCGATTTTGCTGAACGTATCGACCCGGCACTAATGGCATTTGCTGTTTGGGACGGGGTTAAAGAAGACCGCAATGGTCGTAAAGTCATTAGCGTTTGGCAACGCTTCAATATTAAAAAACCAAAATAGAAAACATCCTTTGAAAATTCGAAATAGCTTTTTGTTGTTCAAGGTTTCAATCTTTATCTTTTGTATGAGTCTGGCCCCCAATGTTTTTTCCGAAGAAAAAATTGGTTTGGGAGAATTGGACCGGCTGATAAAAATTCACACCCCACAGAAAATTGCTGAGGGATTCGACTCTAAAATTGGACCGACTAAAAGCGTTCAACTACATCCACAAGGTGAACCCACTATATTCTCCATTCCTGGGTTTAAGGCTTACGGCTGCGATAAATGCCATCAACCGGATGAATTAATAGATCGTTCTGCAAACCGGATGCGAAAAACGCTAAAACGATTGCATACTATTTCCCCCGATCTTCCTCCAGCACCTATAAAGCAATTTATTATTCAGTCCTGGACGGGTGAACTATTACAACCTTGGCAATTTGCGCATACTACATTCGATTCCGTACGAATTTCTCCGGCAGCCATACTCATTGACAGTCGTGTTTATGGCAACGCAACCCATCTACATGAGACGCTTCATTTAACACAACCATTTTTAGGTTCCGCAAATGAACTCGAAGCTTATGGGCTGAATATTCGCTCTGACCCAAAATTTTTGATACTTAATTTTCCTTATTTCTCTGACACGGTCACCGGCTTTTTTATGCCCGAGTTCCCAGAAATTCTAGATCGATTTTTTGCAAGGTCCACTCGGGACGATTTGAATATCCCCAAAGAAGTGCAATGGTTTTTAATGCCTTTTGATGAAGAAATCCTGGCAAAGCTGGCAGTCCAAATAAAAGATATGGAACCGATTTTAAAAGAGGTAGAGAGATTGAATCGCCAGTTCCCCATAGAAGCAGCTTATCTCGGGGAGCAAACACGGGCAATGTCGTTACTGTTCGATATTGCTGCTGCAAAATTATTACCTCTACCCGGCCTGAGAGAAATGGGAAGCGAACGTAAGGAAGCATTCTCAATTCTTGAGCAACAATTCAATAAACTGGATAACACTCGGTTAGGCTATAGGGTTGATCGCAAACGTGAGGCTTTAATGATCCTCACTTATAAAATGAAAATCAAAGACCCGCAACTAAGGCTGGCCCTCTATTTCCATTTTTTAAAACATCGATATATTGGGTCGGACGGAGAGGTTACTTTAAAAGTTTCGGACGAAGAGGATCTAAAAAAGTTTATCGAAGAAAAACGCGTCGAGGTCACTCGCATGATGAAATCTAAAAACTTCACTGAGATCGAACGCCAAGGGGCAAAAAAACTATTGGAGTTAGTACCAGCAGTAGGTCAGAGTTCGGCTTCGAACCCTGAATAGCTGCGCATAAGAAATGGAAGAAGACTTTTCTAGAAGTCCCTCCCTATTGTAGTTGGGTATCGACCTATTCCCACCGGACGTGGTCCGGTTAGAGTCTGCTTGCGGGAGTAACGAGTGCCGGGCCTTTGACATGGTCTTCAAGGGTTTCTGCTTGAACCTTGTCTTGAAGTTTCATCAGCGCGTCAATAACCATTTCTGGTCGTGGTGGACAACCCGGAATATAAACATCTACTGGAATCAAAGTATCAATTCCCATAACCGTTGAATAGTTGTCATAAAATCCACCTGAAACAGTACACACTCCATAAGCGACAACCCATTTGGGTTCTGTCATCTGGTTAAAAACTTTAACTAGAATAGGAGCTTGCTTGTGACTGATAGTTCCTACCACCATCAGCAGATCGGCCTGCCGCGGTGAGAAACGAGGAAATGCCGCACCCATACGATCCAGATCATATCTTGGACCTGCTACGGACATAAACTCCATACCGCAACATGCGGTGATGAAGGGATAGATAAAAAAGGAATATTTACGTGCCCAGTTGATGGCCTGCGTCATCTGTGTAACGATGACATTGTTGCCCAAGCTCATCTCGGTTTCTGTTCGATATAATCCAGCCATTAAACCGCTCCGTGAAATAAGTGATGCCGTATATTAAAGTATTTTCCCAAAAAAACCAACCCCCCGAACAGCGTCTGAGGTAAATTACAGTCTATTCCTTTTATCCCTAGTTTGCCAGTATTGGCCTGCCTCCAAGTAGTTCTTGAGGGATTAAGGAGAAGAAGTGTATAATCAAGCCCACCCGGGAAATACGGTAAAAATAAATCAAGAATTCAGGTCTAGAGAGTTCAAATAGGCCCTGAATGCGCGGAGAAAACAACTAATGGATTATAGCGGCAATAAAAAAGCAATGGGGCAAGATCGGGCCAGCTCAGAAACCGAATCAGTAGTTCAGATGAATTTGAGCAAAGACGGAAAAACTCTCGATCTTACAGCAACTTACCTAAAAGAGTATGGCGCGAAAGATATCTCACAAATGGAATCTTTACGCCCTTTAACGAACTTGGCGTTTGGCACCAATCTTTGTGGGCCCAAGGGCGTTAAATGGCTGGCTCAGTCTGAAGTGTTGGTCAACCTGACCTCTCTCAACCTGTTTTACAATAAAATTGGAAATGAAGGGGTAAAGTACATTGCCGTCTCAGATAATCTATTAAGTTTGCAGAATCTTGTAATCACCGACAACGAAATAACCGACGAGGGAGCGATCACGCTGGCAAAATTTTTGCCACTTTTTACTAATCTCGTGCGACTCGATCTTCGCCTCAATCGCATAAGAGAAGATGGCAAAGATGCTCTTAAAGAAGCACAAAAAATATCCTCAGTAAAACACCTACTATTGGACAAAGTCGAAGGCTTTCAGGTTAAATCCTAATCGCGCAACGCGCGCAGGAAAATAGATCGGCGCCCATAAACCTAAACAGAATCTACAAGCCCTTAACTATCGTTTCCTACTCTCTATCAGAGAGAGTTCGCTAGCCATTATTATTTAAGTGAACAGCCTCGTTATCGAATAGCGGATGGATATTGGCAAAATCAATTCCAAGTAACTCCACACATTTTTTAATCTCGGAACTTTGGTAGATGATTTGCCAAAGCCGATTCCCCATTTCCTGCGCATTCTGCAATAGCAATCCCAGATCCTTGGTTTCATTTCCTCTTAAAATTGCAAAAAGGTCGAGCTCCAGCGCCTGCCATTTTTTTTCTGTCCGCAAAACACTTTGATAAAGTTCCATCTCGTGCCGGATCAGGGGAAATTTGCTTTCCAAAGGCCGCGCATCAGGAGAGTTGGGGAAAAGAGTGGCGAATTCATTTTCAATATCGCGCACCTTACCGCCCTTTAAAAGCGACCATTTGCCGTGCATGCTTTCCAGTCTGTCCGCGAAATCAAGACAACGCTGGATCAACTCCGGCCGCATATCGCGGATTAATAATGCATCGGGAAAGTCTTTGTTAATCCGCTCGTGCAGCAATAGCAGATCTTTATAAAGCTCACGCAATACCGAGTTCAAGTTGCCGATACTGACAGGGGCATCTGGGCTTCGTGTGTCTTTTAGCGAAATGGTCTCAACTTCTAAATCTCTCTGCGTGGTTTCGATATAATTGATAGGTCCGATTTCCAGTAGTTGGTAAAAAGTTTTCGGCGAGAGGGCAAGGTCGACACCAAAATTCGTTTTGATGAAATCGCGAATCTTGCGACATTGGCCCACATCACGAAACGTTCCTACCGCTTGCTCCAAAGGCTCACCGGTGGCATCGAAAGGTTCGATTTCGGTATCGGGTCCAACCAGTTTTTTTAAGATTCGTTTCGGATCGCGCATTTTTATTTTGAAAAGTGAAAAAGGCAGCCAAGCATCGCTTGGAATTTCTGACGGAAACTGTTAACATCCTCCCGTTCTGGTGGCCTCCATTTTAAGCCGGAATCGTTAAAAGATACAAGACCAAGCCGGGGTGGCGGAATTGGTAGACGCAAGGGACTTAAAATCCCTCGAGGGAAACCTCGTGCCGGTTCGAGTCCGGCCCTCGGCACTCGCTTACGCGAGTAGTAAATTGTTATATCGGGGTTGGCAGGTGAAGGCCATCTCGACCTAAAACACCTTTTCCCATTCCCTCCGGGCGTGGTCTCGCACTCTCTATGAGAGAGGAAATATTTGCGGACAGTAATTTAAGGCTGTCAACACCCATTAGCTTTATAAGTAACAATCTATTGCCCCTGCGGCGAGCAACTACCTTCCAAAGTAAGTGAAAAATCAGAAGTTCCTTTTCGCTCAAACCTTCCAGTTCGTGCATTACGATTAAATTTTCCATTTTTACCTCCTAATTTTTTAAGCCCGAACCATCAGGCCTTTCATGAGCTTCAGGAGGGGCAGCAGCGGCAGAAAACCGCACCCGCAGGGCCGAAACAAAGTGGAGGAGCCAGCGTTACGCTGGACCCAGATAGGGGCCATGGGCTTGCTGTTTTAATCTTCCGATGCTGTAAAACCTGAATTGAAAGGCCAGAACGGTTGAGGGAGGAATGAAGGAGGATAGTGGGTATTTAACAATGTCTGAAAATATTTTGGCTTTTAGACCGCTTGTTTTTCTTCGGCATACTTAATTAATACGGTATATTAACTGCCAGCGGACGTTCGTTGGGCCAGCATAATTCCGCAAACATCCTATAGTGATTAAATCCTTTCGAGATTTAAAAAGGCTTAAAGCGAGAAAGAGATATCGGTTATGAGTAATGTTTTCTTAGAAACCTTCATTGACAAGCCCGTACGTGAGTCAAGCGGTGCTAGATCGGCAAACAGGTTTGACTTTCAAAAAAACTGGTCTCTATGCGAACTATTGGTTTTACATGCCAATAATGAAGACTACCTCATGGTATTTGAACACCACGAAGATGTTGTTGTGTTCAATTCAGAAATTAACCCCTCAGATGCAATTTTCTATCAAGTAAAATCAAAATCATCAGGAAACTGGACTATTGGAGCACTTACGAAACCAGAAGACGGAGATAGCACTAAATCAATTCTAAGCAAATTGTATTCTAGCCATCTCCAGTTCCCAGAAAATGTGGAAGGCTTAGTTTTCATATCCAATCAAGGATTGTCCACCAAGCTTAAAAATGGTGATAAAGCGATTGACCTCGAAATGATTCCATTCTCTAGTTTGTCTGATAAAGATAAAGAGAAAATACATTTGGCCGTCGAACCAGTTGGGCAGAATTATAGTGATATGGCTGGTTTAAAAAAAATCGCTATAAAAAAAACCGATTTGCGACCGAGCGACCATGCCACAATAACAAAAGGAAAAATTTTAGAGTTTTTTGAAAATTTGTACCCAGATAGAGAAGTGCAATTTTCGTTGGTTTATAAAACTTTTTTTGACGAGATAAGACGTAAAACCAATTGCGAAAAAACTATTTCCAACCTTAATGAACTACAGGACTATAAAGGTATAAGCCGTTCAAAATTTCGAGACATGGTGAATACTGTTTTGCTCGAACGTCTTGACAGCGAATTATGGGACGAAGCCAACCAATTGCTAGCATCTGAAGGTTATGATTATATCCAACGGAAAAAAGTCAGAGAGAATTGGCGGCGATATGTCGTAGATAGGATGGATGTGGAGAACGAGTTATCCATGCAGTTTAGGGAAGCAGTACGCATCGGAATTAAGAAGTTTGTCGATAATGCTAGCTCTGGTACATTTGTAGAACTTCTAAAAAATGTATCAAGTGAATTAGTAAAAAAATTTGGGGACGATTTTAATGAGGACTATATTAATGACGCGATTCTTTATGAGGCAATAAAAGATGATTCAATATCGACGCCTAATTCGAAACCTGCGGGTAAAACTAAATGAAAAACTTGCGGTTAATAAACATGCTTCTCGTATCCCATCGAGAAAAGAAAGCAAAGAAGATCGAGTTCGATCCGAAAGTGACGATAATTCAGGGGGCAAATGACACTGGAAAATCTTCTGTCATCAAGGATATTCAATATGCTTTTGGTGCCAATCCGCATAAAAGACATCAAAAATGGATTGATGCAGGTGTTGCCTTATTATTGCGATTTGAATTAGACGAAGTGCCTTATGCGATATACAGACATCGCAATTCATTCACCTTATTTGACAATAACGACAAGCAAATTGGAACCTATTCAAGCGTTACCTGGGAGTTGGCTCCTGTTCTAGCCAAGCTATTTGATTTTAAGCTCAAGCTACCCGACCAAAAAGACAATTTAGTTGTTCCACCCCCTGCTTATCTTTTGCTTCCATTCTATCTTGATCAGGATAAGGGGTGGACTGATACTTGGTGTTCATTTACTAACTTAAACCAGTTCCCTAGGTTCAAACAAAAGATCTCGGGTTATCATTTTGGCCTTAAACCAGATAAATGGTATGAGCTTGATGCTAACAAAAGAAAACTTGAGGGAGATAAAGATGAGCCTACACGTCAAATAGCAGCCATTAAATCTGTTCGTGACAGGACATATGAAGATTTATCAGGGGTAGATTTTGACATTGACGTTGAAAACTTTCGCAAAGAAATCGAAAGGCTTCTTAAGCAATGCGATGAATTAAAACACTCTGAGGCCAAATATAAAAAAGAAATTACGGAGTTAAGAACGGAACAAATTCGCTTGGAAGCTCAAATCGAGATAGTCGCAAAAACTCACGATGAACTAAGCGATGATTATAAATTTTCATGTGGGAATGACGAGGAATCCATTGGCTGTCCAACATGCGGCGCTCAATATGAAAACTCATTTTCAGAGCGTTTTGAAATCGCCAAAGATACTGAGACTTGTGCCGACTTGCTTTCCTCCCTAAGAGAAGACCTGAATAAGGTAGTAAAAGAAATTGCAAAAACAAATCTTTTGTTAAACGAAAACTCGGATAACATTCTGCAAATCAATAATATCCTGTCCGAGAAACAAGGGGATATTAAGCTTAAAGACCTCATTGAATTGGAAGGCAAAAAATCTCTTATAGAGCACCTTGATCAAGATAACGAAATTTATAGAAATGAAATTCATGATATTGATGGCTTAATCGAAGATATAAGAGAGAAGATGAAAAAATATGATGATATTGAACACCGTAAGAATATTATTTCTAAGTATGGCGAAAATCTTAGAAAAAACTCCTTCAAGCTTGATGTCCATTCGTTAAGCGACAGGGTTTTTAAAAACATTAATTCATCAATTGAAGAAAGTGGAAGTGATCTTCCAAGAGCTGTTTTGGCCTATTTTTTTGCTGCACTAAGCGCTATTCAGGAGAATGGAAACGCAACATATTTCCCAATTGTTATAGACGCTCCAAATCAGCAGGAACAAGACCCGGTTAATTTGAAAAAGATGTTAAATTTTATCCTAACAAATCTCCCAGAGGGCAAACAGCTAGTACTTGGGTTAGTAGATGATGCAGGAATCAATTTTGGCGGAAAAGTTATTATATTTGACAAAAAATATTCTGTCCTGAATGAAGAATCTTATAAAGACGTGACAGATGAAATTAAACACTTTGAACTCGAAAATTTAGCTATCCAAGAGTAATTATATTACACCCGCCGATTGGCCATATAGAGATTCAACCTAATAACCTCCAAGATTCACACGCTAATTTAAATTTTCTATGAACAAGCTCAAACTTTCAGCTTTAATCGTTTTATCAGCTTTACTTTTTTCATTTCTTCCCGCCCATTCCCAAGAAGAAAAAACCTTAGAGCAGTTAACCCAATCCGCTGAACAAGGAGATGCTCAAGCTCAATATGACTTAGGGTTTAAGTATGACGTTGGTGAAAAAAATGAAAAGGCGGCTAAATGGTATTTGAAAGCGGCAAGCCAAGGACATTCGATTGCTCAAAATAGAATTGGAGAATATTTTCAATTTGGGGTGGGTGTCGAGAAGGATTTAATTGTAGCCAGAAACTGGTATCTAAAAGCTGCCGAGCAGGGTTTTACAAAGGCGCAGTTTAGTATTGGTGTGTTATATGAATCTGGCTTGGGGATTAAAAAGGACTTGGGGAAAGCGGCTGAATGGTATGAAAGAGCAGCCGGTAATGGTTATGCCGAGGCCCAATTTAATTTAGGCCTCTTGTATTTAAATGGAAATGGAATTTCAAAGAATATTGATAAAGCTGTGAAGTTGTTTTTTGCTGCAGCAAAACAGGGGGAAGAGAATTCTCAAAATGTCGTAGGACAGTTATTTGAAAAAGGAGTGGGCGTTAAGCGAGACTTGCAAAAGGCTGCTGAATGGTTTCAAAAAGCTTCAAAGCAAGGAAATGCAGAAGCGCAGTACAATTTGGGTAAAATACTTTTCCAGGGAAAGGGCGTATCAAAAGACATAGATAAGGCTATCGAGCTATTCCATTTGGCAGCGGAGAAAAATATTGTCGGTGCTCAGTTAATCCTTAGTCTTATCTATAGAGACGGTCATGGAATGGAGAAGAATTATTCTCAATCAATGAAGTGGGCTCTTAGGGCAGCAAAACATAATGAGGCGAGAGCACCACTGTTAATAGGCGTATTATATGAAAAAGGCTTGGGGGTTGAAAAAAGTTTATTTAAAGCAATCCAATGGTATGAAAAAGCTGAAAAGATTTCCCCTTCCCTCGCCCAGAAGAAATTGGTTAACGGTTATTTTGATTTAGCTCTTATATATGGGGGCGAAAAAAAGGATAAAGTGCAGGCTTTTAAATGGTTCATGAAAGCCGCAGAGAAGGGGCATCTTAAATCTCAATATAATTTAGGATTAAGCTATGAAAACGGTTGGGGCATTGAAACTGATGATGTTGAGGCTGTCAAATGGTATAAAAAAGCTGCAAAGCAGGGTTATGCTAAAGCGCAATATGAACTTGGATGGCTATACACCAAAGGTGTGGGTGTCAAAAAAAATCTGGTGAAAGCCAATAAATGGTTTCTCAAGGCTGCCGAGCAAGGGAATGCTGCTTCTCAATTTATTTTAGGAGTAATTTATAAAAATGGAGAAGGGGTTGAGAAAAATTATAGGGAAGCTTTTGTGTGGTTTGAAAAATCTGCAAATCAAAATTATTTACAATCGATATCAATGCTCGGCGTTTTATATGAAAGTGGAGAAGGAGTTAAAAAAAACTATAATAAGGCTTCAGAATGGTATAAGAAAGCTGTCGATAGAGGAAATTCCCACGCACAATACAGACTTGGTGTTTTATATGAGAATGGCTGGGGAGTGTTAAAAAATGAAAACATGGGGAAGGCTCTTATACAAAAGGCTGCCAACCAAGGGCATGAAAGCGCTATAAAGCTGCTTGAGTTAAAAAAGCGCTCAGAAGATATAGATAAGGAAAGTAACCAAAGCAAACGTCGATTTAACGAATTAGGTCAACAAGAAGAAGCTTTAAAAAAGTATATCGAAAAATTAAAGTAACTTTAAATAGTGGGTTAATCTCAAAAATTGGTCAAAATTTACACAGTTTCTTACACATACACAGAAAAATAAAAATAATTACTAATAAAATCAATAAGTTATATTATTAATAAAGGGACTTAAAATCCCTCGAGGGAAACCTCGTGCCGGTTCGAGTCCGGCCCTCGGCATTAATACATATAGGGAGTTATGGCAATTTTGCCGTAGCTCCTTTTTCTTTTTGAGGTGATTTTTTTAGAAAACCTAGGGAGCACCAG
>JAJDAV010000106.1 GCA_029261695.1 Nitrospinaceae bacterium
CAGGCGTTTTCAGTAGGTTTCGCACCTCAATTCAACGCAACACCAGCAAAACCACCAGGCTCCGGCGATCCGCCACAGGTAGAGCTTTTTGGTAATGTTGACGGTGATTATGCAGAACTCTCTACTGTAAAAATAATTTCCGACGACAACAATGTTTCAGCAGAAAATCAGGAATTCTCTGATCCAGACCATAAAACCCGCGTTCGAATTGATCCTGAATCACAAAAAGTTATCATTGAAGTAGTGGATGATAAAACCGGCCGGGAAGTACGACAAATTCCAGGAGAACAACAGTTACGTTTAAACGAAGGTATTAGTCAATACAACGATATTGCGTTTAATCAAGCGAATGATGTTGAGCTCAAAGAAACTTATGACACAACGGGTAAACAACCCGACTTGGAATAGTCGAACCAAAAATAAACTCCGGGATCCTTTCTTTTAGATCCCGGATTACAAAAGCACCTCTACTGAAGTAGAGGTGCTTTTTTATTTCCCAGACTCTTTTCGCCCCAAGTCAGTAAAACAACAATGCTATAATATAAAAGCCTGCGAAATAAATTTTTACGGACACTCACCTTTATTCTTCACAAATGAAAATTTTTAAAACCGGAATCATCGGTTGCGGTCGAATTGGAAGCCTACTCGAAGAAGACCCGTTACGCGGCAAACCCTGCACACACACAGGAGGCTTTTCAGCCCTCCCAAACATTAAAATGGTTGCCGGCTGCGACATCAATGAAACCCGACTAAAAAAATTTGGACAACAATGGAAAGTAAAAAAGCTATATACCGATTACCACGAAATGCTTTCCGAAAATGAGTTAGACATCTTATGCATCGCCACTTGGACAAACCAACACGCTACTATGGCATTAGAGGGTGTTCGCGCAGGAGTAAAAGGAATATTCTGCGAAAAACCCATTGATACTGATATAAAATTGGCACGAAAATTAGTACGGGTCTGTAAACAAAAAAATATTCCTTTACTCATAAACCATGAAAGAAGGTGGGATGCCTATTACCAAAAAGCCAAAAAATTAATTCAAACAGGAAAAATTGGCGAAATAAAAACAATTATAGGAAATGCCTTAAGCTGGAAACCCGATGTTTTACCAGTATCTCAATATGGTGGCGGCCCACTATTCCATGATGGAACACATTTAATCGATCTCCTTTTATATTTTGGTGGCCCCATTGAATGGGTTTCAGGGCAAGAAACAAGACCTAAAGGGAAGCATTATATTGAAGAGACTGCATGCGCCATGATCGGATTTCAAAATGACACCATAGGTTTTATCGAAGGTGGAGGAGCACGAAAGTATTTTAATTTTGAATTAGACATACAAGGTTCTGAAGGCCGCTTATTAATTGGCAATTCTGGCAGAGAACTTTATGTAACTCGAAAAAGTAAACGCTTTAAAGGATTCCAAGAACTTGAAAAAATACCCTTCCCCGAACCCAAGCGCTATGAAACTCCCTTTATAGGGGGCGCCAGAGACATGGTAAAAAGTATTCGAACCGGGAAGTCGAGCAATGCGACGGGGGAAGATGCGCTGAAGGCATTGGAAATCATCTATACGATATACAAATCAGCACAACAAAAAGGCAAACGCCTTAAACCCAAATGAAAACGAAAATATTAGCTCTAAATATTCTTGTGGGATTCACAATATTGATTCTTATAGCCTGCCTGAAAATTTATTTTAACGGGAAGGAAGAACTTATTATTGCAGAAGAATTTTTCAAAAACAAAAACCATGCTCAAGCAATGACTCATTATGAGCGCGCTATCCAATGGCATATCCCAGGGTCTGGAATCGCTGAGATAGCGGCTGAAAAACTTTGGAAAATCACCCTTTCCTACGAATCTGCAAGCTTGACAAATGAAGCTTTAAAATCCTGCCGCCTTTTACGAGGTGCATTCTATTCCACTCGCAGCCTTTGGACACCAGGAAAAAAGTGGATAAACCTGTGTAATGAAAAAATCGCTCAATTAATGGTTAGCCAATCAGATATCATTAAAACGGATCATGGATACTTAGAAGAAAAGAAAAAAAGATTACTGGAAAAATTGCAGGCCGATAAGCCGCCCTCCACCCTGGGGTCAATACTTACAGAAGTTGGTTTCTTCGGCTGGGTGACTTGTACGGTCCTGTTCCTTCTAAAGGCCGTCACACCATCAGCGGGGTTAAACCCAAGGCCGGCAATCATTTTCTCCACAGCTTTCCTGCTGTTTTACGGAATCTGGATTTTAGGAATGTTCACAGTATAGGCCTTGCCCGTACTACCAGTCCAGAATTTGTAAATACCGCTTTACTATAGCTAGACAACACTGCTACCCTCACACATTAGATTAAAAATTTTTAATTGAAAACTATAAAACCATTGTGCTAATTTTTCCTTATTCGTTTTTCCTTTGATTTTATCTATATATTTTTTTCTACAACATAAACAAAATTCCCCAGATGCCAACGGCTTTTATGGAGCACCCAAATGATTGAGGTTGAGAACCTGACCCGGTATTACGGGACCCGCCGCGCCATAAATAATATTTCGTTCCAAATAGAAAAAGGTGAAGTGGTCGGTTTTCTTGGTCCGAATGGGGCAGGTAAAAGCACAACTATGAATATTATTTCATGTATTCTACCGGCTTCAAGTGGTAGCGCAAAAATCAATGGGTTTGACACCTTTGAACAGTCACTGGAAATCAGAAAAATTATCGGATACCTTCCAGAAACACCACCGATTTACCCAGACATGACGGTTGCTGATTTTTTAAAGTTCTCTGCCGGCATAAGAGGTATTAATTCTAAAAAAATTCCTTCCGCCGTTGAAAGGGTTATTGAAAAGTGTTCAATCAAAGATGTTAGCCATCGAATAATCGGGAGACTTTCGAAAGGTTACCAACAAAGGGTAGGTTTGGCTCAGGCTATGGTCCACGACCCAGAAATTCTTATACTCGATGAACCTACCGTCGGCCTGGACCCCATTCAGATCATAGAAATTAGAAAATTAATTCAGGAACTGGCAGCCGAGCACACTATTATTCTTAGCTCACACATCCTTCCCGAAATCACTCAAATTTGTAAACGCGTGATAATAATTAATGAAGGTGAAATTGCCGCCGTGGATTCTCTTGGAGGATTAACAGCTTCTCTGCGCAAAAGTGAACGGCTCTCCCTGACAGTGAGAAATTCGGAGAATAACATTGAAGAGGGCTTAAATAATCTCGACCAAGTAATTTCCGTTTCACTCGGTGAAGAAAATCAGTTTTTTATCGAATGTGAATTGAGATCAAACCTTCAAGACGAAATCGCAAAATTGGCTCTTGAAAAAAATTGGGGCATCGTGGAGCTTAAACCCGTGCCCATGACACTTGAAGATATTTTCCTCAAACTCACTCTTGAAGAAAAGGAGCCAGCTGCATGAGGAATATCTGGTTAATAGCTAAAAGAGACATGGGTTCGTATTTCAACTCTCCCATATTTTATGTGGTCACCACAGTATTTTTAATTATTTACAGCTATATATTCATTAATATCCTCAGCTTTTTCAGCATGCAAAGTATGCAATCGGGGCAATTTCAACAAATGGGTATGGCTCTGAATATTAATGAAATGGTTATAGAACCCAGCTTTCAAAATATGGCTGTGATCTTGCTTTTAATAATTCCCATCATAACGATGCGAAGTTTTTCTGAAGAAAAAAAATCTAAAACATTCCGCCTTCTTCTTTCTTCACCGGTACACCTGAAAGAAATAGTATTGGGTAAATTTTTTGCCTGCATGATAGTCGTAGGTCTAATGGTTCTTCTATCGAGTTACTCCGTTATCTTCTTATTTTTTATTGGCGAGCCAGACATTGGCCCTGTTTTAACCGGTTATCTCGGAGTGTTACTCATGGCGGGCTGTTATGTTTCGGTAGGCGTTTTCGCCTCTTCATTGACAGAAAATCAGATCGTTGCCGCCGTAATAACTTTTGGGTTTTCACTCTTCATGTGGGTCATAGGGTGGGGGGCACAGTCAGCCGACTCTTCAACAGGGCAAGTTCTCGAATATCTTTCCATAATTGAACATATGGATCGTTTTCTAAAAGGTATGGTCGAAACCAGCGACCTCACTTACTACCTTTCCTTTATCATTTTTGGACTTTTCCTTTGCCATCGCACTTTAGACTCGAATCGCTGGAGGTAATTTATGAAAAAATTCGTTCCGATGGCGGGCTGGTTATCTTTGATATTGGGTTTTGCGGCGTTGTTTTTTTACATTGTCCTTCCGGACCTTAAAGTTTTAATCCTATCCTTTACTGCGATTTCTATTTCCAATGGAATATATTATCTGGTTGCAGAAGGAAGAAATATAAAAGAGTTCTTTTCTACACGCTCAGCTCTTCATGGCACCAATGCCATTATCTTGACATCTGTTTTTCTTGGCATTCTCATTTTCACCAACCTTCTTGTCCATCGCCACAAACATCGTTTCGACTTTACCGAGGGAAACCTGTTTACCCTGGCACCACAAACTAAAAAATTTATCGCTAACCTTCCGCGAGAAGTTAAATTAACCGCTTTTTATCAAATTGAAACACCCGAAAAAATCGCATTCACCAATTTAATATCTGGCTACCTTGAAGAAACAGATAAAATAGAAATTACTTATGTCGACCCCGACAAGAATCCCGCCGTGACAAAGCAATATGGGGTAACCACCTATGGAACCATCGTTTTAGAAAGTGGCACCAAGGAAACTAAAATTCAAAATGCTTCCGAAGAAAACCTTACCAATGCCCTTTTAAAAGTTACACGTGATGAACAAAAAGTAATTTATTTTCTTGAAGGGCATGGTGAAAGCCAAATCGAAAGCATGGAAAATGAGGGCTATCAAACAGCCAAAAAGAACTTGGAACAAGACGGCTTTATAGTAAAACCCTTACTTCTCCTACAAACAGGAGAAGTTCCAGAAGACACTGCAACACTGGTAATAGCCGGCCCTAAAAAACCCCTCTTGGCAGAAGAGATCAATTCCATCCAATCCTACCTTGATAAAGGCGGGGCGGTCATGATGCTAATAGACCCCAAAGCAAAATCGGGTTTAGATGAATTTTTGAAAAACTGGGGAATTAAACTCGGCGGCGATATTGTCCTCGATCCTATGTCCAAATTGTTCGGTGGAGATTTCGCAGCACCCGTAGTTAACCAATACACTGTTCACGATATTACAAGCGAATTTGTTCTCGCCACTATTTTCCCAATTATCCAGTCGGTCCGCGCCATCCCAAACTCCAAAATTGAAACGGTAGAGTTACTGAAGACCAGTGGAAATAGTTGGGGCGAATCTGACTTTGAATCGGGAACCGTTAAGTTTAATCCAGAAACTGATCTTAAAGGCCCCGTACCTGTCGCCGTAGTTGCAACAAAAGAATTAGAGGTAAAGGACGCCCACAAGGAAGAAGGCGAAACACACGACCATAATCATTCACACCCGAAGGCCACCCTTGTTGTGATTGGTGATTCTGATTTCTCTAACAACCGCTATAGTAACTTTTCTGGTAATGGAGACTTTTTTCTAAACACCGTTTCCTGGTTGGCAGAAGAAGAAAACCTGATTTCAATTCGCCCTAAAGAAAGAAAAAACACACCTATTCATCTGACCAGTTCATGGGGAAGCGCATTTTTTGTTTTGGGAGTATTGGTTTTCCCTGGGTTAGTTGCTGCCACTGGCTTACGCATATGGTGGAGGAGAAGAGGTTTATGAAGTTTAAAGGAACGGCCGGGATGATGGTCGTTTTCATCGGCCTTGGCTTTTACTACTTCCTGGTCGACCTGCCTGCTGAAAAAAAGAAAAATCTCGAAAAAGAAATGGCCGGAAAGGTATTGCCTTTAAACAAGGACAATATCAGCGAATTCTCCATCATCAACAAAGACCAAACAACAACATTACAGCAAGATACTATTGGTGCATGGAGCCTTACTCAGCCCCTTAAAGCCAACGGGGACATCCCACAAATTGAATCTTTTTTAACTACCCTAGAGAGTCTGGAAAAATCCCGGGTCGTCGAAAGTAATGCTAAAAACCTGTCGCAGTACGGCTTACAATCTCCCTCATTTAAAATTCGGGTGAAATTTATAAAAGGCAAAGAAAAAACTCTTCTTCTCGGTAATGACAGTCCAATGGGGGGTACAATTTACCTTAAGCTTGAAAATAACCCCGCAGTGCTTCTTGCCGCCACTTCAAAAACAGATTTTGACAAACCCCTTTATTATTTTAGAGATAAAACTATTTTCAATTTTAGTTCGGGATCCATCAATCGGGTACAAATCAAAACAAGCGAACATCCTCTAAATTTAATCCGAGAAAAAGAACATTGGCAGGTTTCGGGGGAAGTCACAGCAAAAGCCGATAAAGATGCTGTACTAGCTTTTCTTCGAGCCTTGCAATTCTCCAGAATAAAGGAGTTTGAAAGCGAGAGACCAGAATCACTTAGCACCTATGGTCTGGATAAACCTGAGATAACTTTACAACTTGAAGATGAAGATAAAAATAGTTTTTCCATAAAAATAGGTGGCAAAAAAAACAGTTCCGGTTACTACGCCATGAAAAAGGGTTCGCCCGGAGTATTCCTTATTGACACAAAATTTCGCGACACACTTGAAAAAAGAAATGCTGACTTTCTGTTAAAAACGTTGATGGAATTCGAAGAAAAAAATGTGGCTGAAATAAATATTCAAACAAAAAATGAAACCATAAATGCTGTTCGCATACAAAAAGATGACTGGCAAATCAAAAAACCCAAAGCAGTCGCTGCTGACATGGCCACGATAAAAAGTCTATTGTTCGATTTGAAAGAGGCAAAGCTAACCGAATTTATAAAACTATCGCAAGATTCTGCGGATTCGTTTGGGCTAGACAAACCAAAACATTCCTTTTCCTTAAAAATGGTGGATGGTAAGTTGAAAACCATTATTTTGGGCAACACTACTCTTGACGGAAAACTGTTTTTTGGAAAACGCACCGGTGAGTCCACGGTGTTTTCGGTTTCGCAAGAAACAAAGCAAAAAATATTTCGCAGCTTTCATGAATTGCGAAACAAAAAACTCTTCAAATTTAAAACAGATGATGTAAGTAAAATTATTATAGAAACCCAAAAAAACCTTTTTGAATTACAAAAATCTGGAACCACCTGGAGCTTACTCAAACCCAAAAAAATGAAAGTAAAAGAATTTTTAGGTAAAGACGTGCTCTGGGCGATGAACGGAATGGAGTTCGAATCCTTTATTGAGGAGGACATGGTGCCTGAGGAGGCAGAATTAACCTCTCCCTCCTTTAAGATCAGCCTTTGGACCAACCCTTCAGGAAAGTTTGCGGAATTACAGGTTGGAAATATCGATAAAAAAGACCAGCAATTTTATGCTCAAATTGAGGGCCAAAAGGGCTATTATCGGATCAAAAAGAAGTATCTAGACTCCTTTCCATTGAGCCTGGATGAGTTCAAAACCCAATAAAGCCACTCCCCTCCCTCCGCAATAGGCCACCCCCCATATATTGTAATATTTTCGTTTTAAACACACTTCATATTGCGTCTAGAAAATATTTTAAATAAAAAACAGGTTTTTTGACGGTCATAAATACTTATAAAATAAGGCTTATCTCATTTTTTAGCAATTTTTTTCAAATAACCGCTTGACAGATACTATATGTAGTGGTATTTTTTGCAAAGCATACAATATAAAGCAATTAATAGATTTACATGGGCGCGGAATTTCAGCCCCATTTTGAGTGTCGTTTTTTTGGAAGGCTAGATTGATTGAGAGATAGCTTTACAGATCTTCCAGCGGCGGGTTACTAGAATAGAGGATTCCATTGTAATGAATGAGATGCATCCCAAATTTATACTGTTTACAGCAACCAGTGGGATGTATAGCAGTCACAAATCCCTTCCCAAACCCCCAAACGTTTTGAGCGCCAGCCGAACTCTGCGTAGTATCTCGGCAGATGATATCTATCCAATTGGCGTAAAGTGGAGTCCCTTTTTGACTCCGGGTTTAACCCGGAAAAATAGTAGCCCGCCTCCTTTCTTTAAAAGGAAGCGCCCCGTCATTACTGGAGCAGCAAGCTTGCTTTCTCCTTGTCAAGGACGGTTGCAGTAATACATTTTTTTAAAGTACTAATTATCCGGGAAATGGCGGGGCGTTCACCCTCTTTCCCGGTTTTTCTTTTTAGATCCTCCTGATATAATCCGCATTTTAAACCTCACGCGGACAAACAAAAATGAGCCAAACAGAATCCTCACTACCCTGCCGGGTTTCCGGTAGTTCTATCCCTCAATACGCCCACGCGGGTGATGCGGGAGCCGATCTAACAGCATCAGAAAAAACAGTTATTCCTGCAAGGGAAAGACTTCTCGTCGCAACCGGTGTGCGCCTGGAAATTCCTGAGCGGCATGTGGGGCTGATATGGCCGCGAAGCGGGTTGGCTGTAAAAAAGGGTATCGATTGTGGCGCAGGTGTTATCGACTCGCATTACCGAGGGGAAATCAAAGTCCTTCTATTCAATCATTCCGACACTGAGTTTCAGATTGAGCCAGGAGACCGCATCGCACAAATACTGATCCAAAAAGTAGAAAGAGTGGAGTTTTTCCCCGCAGATCAGTTGAGCGAAACCACTCGAAGCGATGGGGGCTTCGGTTCCACAGGCAAATAAGGTCATCTACTTTCGTTTTTTTGATAGAAATAGCCTCAATGTTTTCAAAGACGAATTAAACATGGCAAAAAAAGAAAGAATCCCGTGACCCCCGCTCACTAAATCGTTTATAATGGAGCAAGTGTCCACTAAATTTTTGATTTTCCAATGACTGAAGAAAAAACAACCGATCCTAAAGAAGCAGGAACATATAAAATTGTTCGTGTGCAACCCACGCCTAATCCCGATGCGTTTCAGTTCATCTTGAACGGAAAAGTAATGGGAGATGGCACCAAAACGTTCGACTCGCCCGAAGATGCAGGTGATGACGTATTAGCAAAAACCCTGTTCGAAATTTTCGGAATCCAAAGCATTTACTTAAAAGAAAATTTTGTCACCATCACCAAATCCAACACAGTGGGTTGGCATACCCTGATGGAAAAAACCGGGCACACCATAGAAGAGCTATTATCCTTTTATGAAAAGGGAGACGAATCTGAACATGCAGAAGATGTGCATCCGATTCTCGAAGCTTTCAAGAAAGAAGATTTCTTCACTTACGACGGCGATCGGCAAACAGAAGTGGTCAACGCTCTCCTCGACGTTGCTATCCGACCCGCACTTGCAAACGATGGTGGCGGTATCAACATCCTCTCCATCGAAGGCAAACAAATCAACATCCACTATCAGGGTGCTTGCGGCAGTTGCCCCAGTTCCACAACCGGAACATTGCAATACATCGAAACATTCCTAAAAGAAGCCATCCACCCCGAACTCGAAGTCCAAGCCAACTAGGCCACAGCCATCGGATGTGATTTTGCTCTCATTTGAATCCATGCCCTGCAAGCATAAATTGGATCTATACCTTCTGGAGGCGTGTTTATTTTTCTGCTCACTATTCCACAAACGACCCACAACAGATATTAGCAGCACATAACTACCGAGGCAAAGAGGGGGAATCTACACACTAAATTTAATCTATCTATGGTCTATTTGTTTCTTTATAATTTCCTGCCGTAATATCTGGATATTTTTTTGAATTTTGGAAAGGGAGGAAGTATGCGACTTGTATACACGTTTTTAGTGATGATAATATCTCTGAGCCTGAATTCGGAGGCTAAGGCTGCCAACCTTTGTAAGGGTTACGGGCCACAAACACCAAGGGACATCAGTAGTAATGAAGGGTCTAACGTTCGCTCATTCAGTATGGCTCCGTCCTCTGAAAAAATGAACCTCTGCAACATTCATTTCCATACCAATGCAGAACATAAGGGGCCGGGTTTCTCTGTTTCTGCAGGTAGCGGGAAATATGGTGGGTTCAAATGTAATGCCACCTCAAAACTGACGGAGATTGAACTTAAAGATCCGGCTAATGGTCATGGAGCCTGTCACGGGGTTAAGCCTGGAGATACCATTGAGGTGCATTGGGTTCACACGTCCTGCGATGTTGAACCAGGAGAAGGTCTTGGTTCTTGCCTTTCTGAGCAGTGCACAAATCCTCAGCTGAGAGTTGAGACGCAAGTTTTCCTCCTCGTCAATGATCCAAATGCTGCGGATTTTGATACATTTGATTATCGCGGCAATATGTCTAAGGGGTTGCACCAAGCTAAATCCATACCTACAGAATCAGGAGAACCTGTCGTTTTTACAGGTTCCACAACCGGACCAAGTTACACTGAGGAAGTATGTTCTCCGATGCAGGTAACTTGGAGTGTTCGCCCTTCATGCATGAATATTAATATTGCTTCCCTTAATACTTGGTGTAAAAGCAATTCCTTTAATGAAAATCACGCCCATGGTGTTCGCCAGCTTGTAATCGCTCCGGAATTGCTTTCACCTATCAAGTAAAAAAGTAACCAATGACGAAAACAGACCTTTCAACCTCATCGAAAGCAACCGAAGGAAACGCGACGATAAAGTTCTCCTAGATTCACCCCTGCGTGAACACCAAGGTTGATGAATTCTCAATAAAGTTATGCAAGACGAAGAACAACGAAAGCAGCTTACACAGAAAACTTTCAATACCGTTGCAAAAGACTACGGGCTGGGGCCTAGCCGTTTTTTTCATTCAAGCGGTCAAGTAATGGCCGAGTTGCTGTGCCTGAAGGGCGATGAGCATATACTGGATGTTGCATCAGGTACGGGAGCCACTGCCTTGCCTTTAGCTAGAAATCTTCCACAGGGTCACGTCACTGCTATCGATTTTTCTACAGGCATGCTTGAGCAAGCCCGCATAAAAGCAATGGTTGAAGGATTGAGCAATCTTACCTTTGAATCCCATGACATGACTCAGCTACCTTTTGCCCCTCACAATTTTGATCATGCCACCTGCGCATTTGGATTGTTCTTTGTGGATGATATGAGTGGAGCATTAAAACACATAGCCAACACGGTAAAACCTGGAGGTAAAATACTTATAAGTGGTTTTCGTGGGAACTCATTCCAACCAATGGTGAAGCTTCTTTTGGATCGGTTTCGATCTTATGGATTGGAAATTCCACAGCAAATGGGTTGGCAACGCATGGCAAAGGATACTCAATTAGATGAAATTTTCAACAAGGCTAGGTTAAATGATATGAATATCCAAAATCGTTCTATGGGATATCATATTGCCCTTGAAGATTGGTGGGATATCGTATGGAATGCTGGTTTTCGAGGTTTCGTAGAACAATTAGACGACAAAATTGAGGAATTTAATCAAGCTCACTTAAAAGAGATACTCCCCTTATGTGGTAGTAATGGCTTGTGGCTAGAAATTGATATCAATTTTACAAGCGGTATCAAAGAATTTTAATTACCTTTGCCGTTTTAAAACCATTTTGAATCAGAAGAGTCTGAGGAGTAATTGAAAACATACTCTAAAGCGGTCATTGGGTCGGGAGCCATAGCGAACATATCGCGGATGTTTTCTTTGGCGAATTTTTGTTCGATCATTAAAGAAAAGGTTTCGTTGAGCTTGTCGTAGAATCCCTCGGTGTTAATGAACACCAGCGGTTTGTCGGTCAGTTTCAGTTGTCGCATCGATAGAATTTCCATCGCCTCTTCCAAAGTCCCCACGCCACCGGGAAGCACAATAAAGGCATCGCTTCTCTCATCCATCTTTGCTTTCCTCTCGCGCATATCTTTGGTGACAATCAGTTCATCTGCATCGAGATATTCAATATCTTTGGTGCGGAAAAATTCGGGCAGGATGCCGATGACTTTTCCTTTTTCTTCATGCACGCCACGGGCGACACAACCCATCAAACCTATTGAAGCCCCGCCATAAACAAGATCGGCCCCTCTCTTGCCTATTTCGCGCCCTAATTCAGTGGCGACGGATTTATAACTATCTCCCACCGCTTCACTCGAAGCACAAAAAACGCAAATGGATTTTATATTGTTCATTTAATTTAATTGACTGAGATATAACCGCCGTGGAAGTTTTGGCTAAACTTTTTCGTTATAAATACCTGAAAATTTCATAACAGACATGCGAACCTCTTCAAGAACTTTTTTTACTGAAGAGGATGTTTCTAATGTCCCTGTGTGCTGCGCTCTTTCATGCTTTTTATATTTCTTAAAAATCCAATTTGGAATAAATATCTTTGCTATTAATTTTATTAGAATTTTATTCCTATGACTTTTCTTTCCTTTTATGTAGGACTTGAATGCAGCGTTGAAAAGCTCATCACTTTCTTTTTCACTATTTACCAAATCTGAAATAATTTTTGCAAACTCTTTCTTCATCACCTGGCTTTCTTTTGAAGCTAGAAAACTCTCAATTTCACCGACAAGGTAATCGCACATTTTATACCAATGGGAAATTATTCCATGCTTTGACTTTTCCGGGGCAGACTTCTCGTAAGCATTCGGCCGATAAAATTTATGGGAATCACGAGCCATCCACAATACCGGCAGCACTCGATGCTTGCCATAACACATGGGTACAAGTATTGTCATCAGTTCAACAAGGTGACAAACTGAAATATGAGCACAAGAACGAAATGACTTTATAAAAACATCCTTGCGGTGGACAGAATATATCTGGTGCATATAAGGGTTATAAGCTCTGGCAACTCGCGACAAGCTATCATCACCTTCAACCGAATAGACGGCCTCTTGCGACGCATATTTTGGGCTAAAAACAACCTGACCTCCTACTAACTCGAACTGCAAATATATTCCCTGAGCAGAAACAAAACTTAAATTCTCTTCGAGAAATTTCAACCCTTCCCTCAAGCTGGGTTCTAAAAGATAATCATCATCTGCACTTAAGCAAACATAGGCCGTAGATATGCTCTCGGCAGCCATCAATATCTTCTCTGCAAAACCAAGATTTGGACAATGCTTGTAGATAATATGTTCCGGGAAAATATAATCTAATTTTTCGACACTCGAATCTGCAATAAAAACATTGCATTCAAAGTGTTGATAGTAATCTAGTGAGCGAAGAAGAACACTATGACGCTCATGCGTGGGAATTATTATTGTCAGCATAACTAGCAAAAACTATTTCAGCCAATGACTCTTGGATTACCTATTAATTTACTTAATTACTAAACCTTGGCCTGTTGGAAGCTGAAAAATTTCAAAAGAATGATCTGCGGCAAATTTATTCATGGCATCATGCTGATCTCTTCGGCCTGGGAAGCCATAATCATCCAACAGCAAAATCCCCCCCTTGACCACCCGATCCCAGAGCAATGAAAGACCCTCAATTTCAGGTTTTGCTGCATTTAAATCAATATGCAAAAAACTAATTTTATCGACTTTGAGTTGGTTAAGACAATCAGGAATCAAGCCCTGTAAAAAGTGAACATTATTAAATTCCTGAAAGTGCCTTTTTAATTTTTCTAGATCATCACAGTAATTTTTATCCCTATTTCCTGACATAACCTGAACCCCTAATTCATTATCCATTTGATAAGAGGAGAAAGTATCCACCAACCACAAATTTTTAGTACCTGCATTCCACTTTTCTCGATGAAACTTCAGGGTTGAAGACATTGTAAAACCTCTTCCCGTTCCAAGTTCTACCCAATCACCTTCATTCCCAAAAGCTACCGATGTTGCCCAAATTGCCTGATGAACTCTATAATAAGATTGCGGGTCATTGGCAAGAAGTTCTATTCCTTTTGCATAAGCACTGATATATTTGGGATCTTGTCGGAAAGTGGATAGATAATGGGTTATTATTCCACGATCTTGATTATAAGGATGGATTGTATTTTTCGATACAGAATGAAGATATTTTAAAAGGATATGAGTAACTTTTTCGGAAAGCGCACGCTTTATACGATTCCATGGGCGATTGAGTTTCTTTATCTCTCCGGCTTGTCCACTATCAGGGGAATCCCGCCCCGCTTCCCAATCATACGCTTTGGCCAAAGGCACTTTTAGTAGAGCGGATACAGTATGAGGTGAGGCACGCGATGTTAACAATTTTAAGAGCATAGAATTCTAGACACGAATTAAAAAACCATCTGGAGCAACTGTAATCAAGAGTTGATTTTCAATTGCCTTATCGATTTCAAGAGCTAAAACTTCACCATCAGCGGCCAAAATGTTTTGTTTATCTAAAGATTTCAAAAACTCAAAAACAGCTGTTTTAGGGTTATTCGATTTACCCCAAGGCCTTTGACTATCCGGGTCTTCTGGCATGTTATCCACTATTGTATCAAACACAACACAGTAACTGCCCTTGCTCACAAGCGGAGCATATAGTTTAAGTTCTTCAAGAACATGATTGTGGGTGTGATTACTATCCAGACAAACAAGTATCTTCTTAAAACCTTTTGATAAAGCAACAACTTGTTGATGAGTCTCACTTGAAATACTGGAGCCTTGTATCATTTTTATCCGTTTAGACATCGGGTGAGATTCTATCTCTTTACGATTATGCTCTCTGATATCAATATCCACGCCTAGTACAAGAGCATCTTTATTACCACCACAATTAGCAATCAGCTCAAGTATGCTCGCATGAAATATCATTGAGCCTCCACGCGCTATGCCTGTTTCAATAATTAAATCAGGCTGAACATTCCACAAAAGTTGTTGGACACCAATTATGTCTTGAGGATGCTGAATAATTGGGCGACCCAACCATTCAAAATGGTAAGAATATTTATGCTCTGCGGCCTTATTGATCCATTGGTTGGTAAGCGCATTCAATTCCTGATCAGCTCCTTGCTCCTCTATCTCTTTCTCACACTCTTTCTTGAATTCTTTATGATCATTCATAAAACTGACTTAACCCATAAAATAAAAAATTAGATCCACTGAAACAATTATAAAATTTCTTATTGCCCCCAAAAGGCCATCGGCTCGTAATCTGCATAGGGGTAATACCCAAGATTTAGTTTTATTGAAGAGCCTCTTTCTTTTACTCTTTCCTCTACAAGCTTTCTGATCGAAATCGGTTTTCCACTGCAAATATTATAAATCCCTTCATCTTCACTCTCAAAAACTCCTAAAAGTTTTTCCACAACACTTTGAATGGGAAGATAGTCTCTCAGCTGTTCCCCACCACTCATATTAAAAACTTCTTCACCATCGTCAATGGCTGCATCCAGTTGTGCAATAATTGATTTTGAATTTTGTCCAGGGCCATACATATAAAACAATCGGGTCCAAATAAGACTGTAAGATTCCTCTTCCCTCAATTTTTCCAGGTTTTGGCGTAACGTATCTTTTGCGACCGCATAGGGATTTGAAGGAGCAGCAGGAGTCGTCGAGCTAAGCGGCCCCTCTTGGAAACCATACTCAAAACAAGTACCTGCAACTAAAACCTTACGGACTCCACTTTCCACCATAGATTTAATAAATTGAAAATTTTGTGGAAGATTTTCTTCTAAGTGAAATGAAGATTTGTAATTTGGCAATCCCTGCCATGCCAAATGAATAAGCCCTGAATTCTTTTTTATTTCAATAGGAATTGAGCCTTTATATATATCATGAACTATAAAGGTTACCTGCGAATACCATTCGAATTGTTTCGCCTTTTCTAAATTTCTTGCAATTGCCACTACCTCGTAATTTTTCTTAATAAGAAGTGGTATTAAATTTTGCCCGATAAACCCCGTGGCACCTGTAACTATAATTTTCCGGGGAGCTTGAGGGGGCATATTTTTTCCTATAAAAAATTTTATCCACTGATAAATATTTCGAGGTAATCACTATAGGATTTCTTTGAATTACTTTTCAAGAATACGCAAACAAAATCATATTCGAGGTCATTATAATATAAGAGCTTTCACAGTAAAAGGGATTTAAATACCGTCAGGATTGCTAAAATTTTCAGGTGTTCTTAAACTACTCGCACTCCAATATTGAGCGCTAAATCATTCTAATTTCTTATAACTCGAATTTCAGGAATGGCCGTTACAAACTTCCCGCCCCAGTCATAAACGTATTCATTTTGACTGATCACTTCATCGGCAATATTCCAAGGTAGTATCAAGACAATATCCGGCTTCTTCTCACGAAGTTTATTCGGCGGAAAAATTGGGATATGACTCCCCGGCAAATATTTCCCTTGTTTGGAAGGAGCAGCATCACAAACAAACGCAATCAAGCCATTTTTTATTCCAGAAAAATTAAGCAAGGTGTTCCCCTTGGCAGCGGCACCATAGGCGGCAACGACTTTCCCGGCTTTCTTTTGTTCGGTTAAATAAAACAAAAGATCGGCTTTAACTTTTTCAGCTCGCCCCTGAAACATTTGATAAGTTGACAATTGCTGCAACCCACAGTTTTTTTCTTCCAACAACGATTTCTCGACCTCTTTAGCAATCTCTTTTGAGCTTTCTGCATGACAACCAAAAACACGTAAACTACCTCCGTGAGTGGGCAAATGCTCTACATCCCAAACCTTCAAACCCGCTTGCTCAAAAATTTTACAAACGGTATGCAAAGACAAATATGAAAAATGTTCGTGATAGACAGTATCGAACTGATTCCCCTCAATAAGTTTTAAAAGATGTGGGAACTCTAAGGTAATTACTCCATCTGTTTTTAGAACAGCTTTCAACCCTTTTGTAAAATCATTGATGTCTGGCACATGAGCATAAACATTATTACCAGCAATAAGATCCGCTTTTTTATTTTCACCGGCCAATTGCATAGCTAGTTCGTGACTAAAAAATTCTCTTATTACAGGTATACCAAGAGCTTCCGCTGCAGTAGCTGTACTGTCCGTAGGCTCAATGCCAAGACAGGGAATTCCTTTAGCCAGAAAGTTTTTTAAAAGGTAGCCATCATTGGAAGCTACTTCGATGACATGACTGTTTGAACCTAATTTAAATCGGTCGCGCATCTTTTCTGAATAGCGACTGGCATGCTCCAGCCAGGTCTGCGATGTGGATGAGAAATAAGCATAATCAGAATCAAATAATTCTGTCGGCCGGGCAAAATCTTCCGTTTGCACCAACCAACAGTGATCACAAACAAATAATTTTAGGGGAAGCCTGGTTTCTGTTTTTTGGAGGTCTGCCTCTTTTAAATATGCATTAGAGGGAGGTGCAACACCGAGGTCCAGAAACACATGGTCTAAAAGAAGACCACAATGACGACAATTCATACTTTAATTCCAGAAAAATCTTGAGGGATGGGTGAGTACTGCTTATCACGGTCGGACAAGCTAGTAACAGGCAAAGGCCAGGAAATTGCTAACTTGGAATCATTATACAAAACACCACCTTCAGCCTCGGGTGTATAAAAATTGGTGTGCAAATAAAGCATCTCGCTGTCAGAGTCCAGCACCTGAAATCCATGAGCGCAACCTTCAGGTACAACTAACATACGAGCGTTTTGAGGAGACAATTCTTCCGCGTGCCACTGCAATAAAGTTGAGGACCCCTCACGCAGATCGATAGCTACATCCCAAATCCTGCCTTTAATGCACCGAATTAATTTTGTTTCTGCATGTGGTGAATGCTGGTAATGCATCCCCCTAACGGTTCCCGGAGCTATTGTCAGCGAACGATTAATTTGGACTATTTTGCGACCCTTCAACACGCTTTCCAACTCTCGTTCACAAAACAACCTAGAAAAAGCACCTCTATCATCCGAAATCAAATCTGTTTCAACAACAAACAAACCTTCTATACCCGTTTGCAACAACTTCATTTGTCACTCCATCCCAACCCCAACTGCCTGGCAGAGTCGGTATATGCTTGAAGTTGGTCTAAGCTGATGACTTTATCCTGCTCAAAGTTTGTTTTATACCACTCTGCAGTGGCACTCAGTCCTTTATCAAAAGACCAAACGGGCTGCCATTCAAGCCTTTTAAGAGCTTTGCTGCTATCAAGGTGTAACAAACCTGCCTCATGTGGCTGCGATTCATCCGTGGTCCGCCAGTCTATAGAAGGCCATTCTTTTTTTAAATTAAGTAACATTTCTTTAACAGTACAGTTGCTTTTATCATCCGGGCCAAAGTTCCAGGCTTCTGCAAATTCTTTTTTATTCTCAAGCAGCTTTTGCCCAAGACAAAGATAACCAGATAAAGGCTCAAGAACATGTTGCCACGGCCTAGTTGCGTTTGGGAATCGTAGTTCAAGCATCTCACCATTTGTAACAGAACGGACTATATCGGGAATCAGCCTATCCTCAGACCAATCGCCCCCTCCAATAACATTACCTGCCCGCGCGCTGGCAAGCAAAGGACCTCCCTTTTCGCTAAAAAAAGAATCGCGATAACTGGAAACAACCAACTCGGCACTGGCTTTAGAAGCACTATAGGGGTCATGACCGCCAAGGCGATCACTTTCACAATAACCGTGTTCCTTTTCCTGATTTTCGTAACATTTATCCGTAGTAATAACCACAATAGCGCGCACGCTGGAACTCTGCCGACAAGCTTCAAGCACATTAGCCGTGCCCACAACATTGGTTGACCAGGTTTCTAAAGGATCGCGATAGGAACGACGCACCAAGGATTGTGCGGCCAAGTGAAAAACGATTTCAGGTGATGCAGCTTTTACAGCGGCTGCAGCTGCATCAGCGTCACGGATATCAAGTCTCTGGTCATCAATGTCCAGGCCAAGCATTTCCCAGTGAGAAGGTTGGGTTTCTGGGGCAAGGCCCATGCCTGTAACTTTCGCATCTAAATTTTTAAGCCATAATGTGAGCCAACTACCCTTGAAACCCGTATGGCCTGTCACCAGCACATTGCGATTCCGATAGACATCGCCAAAAGATGTCATTTCCATATTTCCCAAGGAGCTTTTCCACTTTCCCAAAGTTCATTAAGCTGAGCCTTATCACGCAAGGTATCCATAGGCTTCCAAAACCCTCGATGTTGGTATGCAGAAAGTTGACCTTCGCTCGCTAGTTTTTCAAGAGGTTCATTTTCCCACTTGGTACTATCATTGTCGATATAGTCAAAAACTTGTGGCGAAAGAACAAAAAAACCTCCGTTAATAGATGCGCCATCCCCTTGGGGTTTTTCTTTAAAAGCAGTTATTTTGCCGTGTTCTATGTCTAACGCTCCAAAACGCCCTGGAGGTTGAACAGATGTAACTGTTGCCAAGGTTCCCTGTGCATTGTGAAAGTTAATCAGCTCTTTAATGTTTATATCACCTACGCCATCTCCGTAAGTGAAACAAAAATCATCCTCTCCGACATAAGATGCCACGCGTTTCAAGCGACCTCCTGTCATTGTATTATCGCCCGTATCCACCAATGTCACTTTCCAAGGTTCTGCTTTGGCTTGATGAACTTCCATATTATTGTTTTCCATATCAAAAGTTACATCGGACATATGTAAAAAATAATTTGCAAAATATTCCTTTACCATAAAACCTCTATAGCCAAGGCAAACTATAAAATCATTGACGCCATAGTGAGAGTAAACCTTCATAATATGCCAAAGTATAGGCCTACCCCCTACCTCCACCATAGGTTTGGGTTTTACAACTGTTTCTTCACTGAGACGAGTACCCAGCCCACCTGCGAGGATGACTGCTTTCATTTTAGTATTCCAATTTTTTTGAATTAAAATATTGCATCAATTAATTTTTATAGCACAAGAGATATCTTAGCAAATCATTCCCTGGAAAATCATATGTATAACATTTTCCAATTTTTGGAGACATTATCAATGTCTTTGAAACCCGCAAAATCACAAGCCAACCAATTAATTTAACCTATGAATATGCAAGCGAACCTGTTTTAATTTCCCTCATCTGCGGAGAAAAGATTTTTGTGCTCGTTGAGGGCATAGCGATCTGTCATCCCGGAAACATAATCACAAATTCTACGCTGCAAAGTTCCGTGGCCTTCATTCTTTAGTACGGACTCAGGGAGCAGTCCCGGCATTTTTGTATATGCCCCAAAAATACCATCTAAAGTCAGCCCAGCTTGGAATTCCATACGAAGTACTTTGCGATGCGAATACATATTTTTGTGTAAAAATTTCTTCAACTCTTTATTTTTCTCTGCAACTTCTTTTCCAAATGCAGCCATGCGTAGGGGGGCACGGCGAACCTCATCCACACTTTTTACTTCATAGCTTTCAATATTTTTTGATGTAGCTTCACGAAGATCGGTGATCAATTCGTTGATAATACTTCTCACAATTTGATACTTCTTTAATTTAAAATCCAGCCCTGAATATTCTTTATCGAACCGATCTTCGTTCTCCCTCCATAATGTTACTTTTCTAAGCTGCTCGAGATCAAGAAGGTTAGAAGTAATCCCATCATCCAAGTCATGCGCATTGTATGCTATTCCATCGGCAAAATCTGTGATCTGTGCTTCCAATGAAGGATACCGCACGCCCTCCATAGAGGTGATCGGATTTTCTTCATCTTTGGTATGTTTGCAAATTCCCTCAAGAACTTCCCAGGTTAAATTGAGTCCCTCAAATTCGGGGTATCTTTTTTCCAAGAGCTTTACGATGCGCAAACTTTGCTTATTGTGCTCGAACCCTCCATGATCTTTCATTAATCTATTTAGAACATCTTGTCCCGTATGACCGAAGGGAGGATGGCCCAAGTCGTGAGATAAAGCAACCGACTCTGCCAAGTCTTCATTCAATTGTAGAGATTTACAAATCGAACGCGCAATTTGAGCAACTTCCAAAGAATGAGTGAGGCGGGTACGGTAATAATCGCCCTCATGGTAAACGAACACTTGAGTTTTATATTCAAGTCTCCTGAATGCAGAGGTGTGGATGATGCGATCACGATCTCTTTGAAATCGAGTGCGATACTTATGTTCTTCTTCGGGGTGTTGGCGACCCAGGCTCTCCCCACTTTTCATTGCATAGGGAGCCAGAGTGCTGGATTCAAATTTTTCCAGATCAGACCGTTTGATCAATTTGCTGTCCGATTAAATTTATTAATAACAAGGAGGGATAAACAGGAATAGGTTTATATCTAAATCACGAGTTCAGGTCATCCATGAGCAAATCCCAATCGGTTTCTTCAACTTCTTGTTGAGAGATAGGCCCTAGAATTTCAAATTTTTCCTTTTCTTCCGGGGTCAGGGCAAGGTTATGAAATGAAACAACATCATCCGTTTCGGTCAGGGAAAGGTTCTCCTGAAACTCCTGCCCCGTATCAGGCTCCCAATCCCGCGCTCCTGGATTCAGGTGCAGAGAATCAAAAACCTCATTGAAATTTTTCAAAATGGGTCCACTTTGCTTACCAAATTCATTATTCACCGACTTGAAGTATTCCCGGTAAAGGTCGTAGTGGATGAATCTATATTGGCTGATACGATTTGCCTCCAGATAGTCTTCAGAGGCCAAACGATATTGCCCTTCTTTGACATATATTCTACCTCTAAAAACACGGGCAAGAAAGTGGTTGGGCTTGAGGCTTAAAACCATATTCAAGTTGAGAAGAGCTATCGCCTGTTTACTTTTTTTCAGACTCAATAATGCCTGATTAAAATGCCTTCTCACTTCCGGGTTCTTGTTCTCTGCAAGCTTCAAAATAGGTTCAAAAAGCGGAAATATAGTTTCCCCCATTTTAAAGCAGAAAAGGTTGAATAAATGGCTGATTTTTTTCACCCTAATTTCCCCTGCGGAACCAAGCCGTTCAAAAATCAACCCGGTTTTACGCCCCGTCTATAAATTAACTAATTGGATTGTTTGATTCTAACCAAATTCCATAGGATCGTCAACTGAGTAAAAAAGAGCCTCCCATTTTTCCATCTAAAATATGAATTTTCAGCGGGTTTAGCGAAGCCGACAAACCCCATAATCATTTATTTTTCTTGACGTTACGCCATTTTTGAGATACTTTTCCAACATGCAATGTCCTGACTGTAATTACATTTCCTTTAAGATAGAAAAAGCCTGTGGAGCGTGTGGTTTTAAATTCAAAAAAACCGAACGCCGCCCAACTCTGGCAGGAAAAGAATCCTTCTCAATATTTGCAGGACCTGCCGTAAAAGAGCAGGAACAAAAGGAAGACAGCACCTCTCAAGAGAGTGTTGGAGTTCTAGAAGAACAAGACTCTTTTGTTGATCCTGAAACAGGGGATTTTAATCTCGATCTGCCCGAGATTGGAGAGGAAACGGTAGAAGAAGCTCAAATATCATCTGACCCAGAAGTCACGGAATATGAACCCTTGGATTTTGACCCGGATGCAGATATTGATCTGGGTGAAGTTGAGGTAGAGGGTCTAGGTCTCGAGCCTTCGTCAACTGTTGAAGAAATAAAAACCGAAGAAATCCCAATTCTGACAATTGATTCCGATAGCGTCCCCCAAGATTCCAGTAGCGAGGAACTTTTGATAGTTGATGAAGAATCTATACCGACTGGCACAGAAAATGAGCCTGAAGCAAATCTGAAACCGGAATTGGAAATTAACGAACCTAATGAAGAACCCACTCTTACCATTGACGAACCCGCTCTGGAGATCACAGAGACCGAAGTAGAACCTGTGCTTTCTATTGACGAACCCGCTTTGGAAATCAGTGAGCCCGAAGCAGAGCCTGTGTTTTCCATTGACGAACCCGTTCTGGATATCACCGAGCCCGAAAGTGACGATTCAGCTCCAGAATTAGACTTAGGGGATGGTAATTCCAAACTCGATTTGAGTTATGAACCCCCTCCAACAAATGCACCAGACCCTGCCGCATTAGCTGCGCAATTAGATGAGCTGGATCTAAATCTTGAAATTGACGATTCAGACGGCCCTTTAACTACCCAGAACAAAGAAATTCCAGATATAGAAATCGAAGATTTAGGTTTGGAATTAGAATCTCCAGACGACCTAGACAAGGACAAACCCTAAAGTCAGCTTTCCTAGTAAGATATAAGAACCTTTACAGACAAAAAATCACAAAAATAATGATTTCATAGCTTTTTTGGGCCATTTTTTCAAAAAAGATTGGATTTTAAAGCCAAATTCTATTATAAAGTAAGTTTCGTGGTCGAGCATCGATCGGGGTAAACCCAGATTTGGTTTTTCTTCAAAAACTCGAAAATTTGGCGATTAAGTACCCCCTACCCTTATTTTCCCCAAAGACTGGATTTAAAAGGCTCTATGTCTCTTTGAGACTTAAGGGAAAATTTATTTTAATTTTGTATATTAAATAGGCCATAGAGAGCTTTTGTCTCTCATGACCAAAGCAGGAGATATGTTGTAATGCCAAGAAAATATAATTTCAGTGCGGGTCCAGCGATGTTACCAGAAGCCGTGTTAAAGCAGGCGCAAGAAGAATTGCCGGATTGGCATGGTTCTGGGGCTTCGATCATGGAGATGAGTCACAGAGGCAAGGAATTTGTATCTGTTTACGAGGAGGCGGAAAAGGATGTCCGTGAACTCTTGGATGTGCCCAAGAATTATAAGGTGTTGTTTTTACAAGGGGGTGCATCTGCTCAGTTTGCAACAATCCCCATGAATCTGCTTCGCGGGAAAACCAAAGCTGATTATATTTGGACGGGTGCCTGGGGAAAGAAAGCCATTAGTGAGGCAAAAAAATATTGCGAGGTGAACGTTGCAGCTTCTTCTGAAGCTGATAAATTCACCACCATTCCTCCCTTTGAGAACTGGTCTTTGAATTCAGATGCTGCTTATGTGCACTACACTCCAAACGAAACAATAGGCGGTGTGGAATTTCATTGGATTCCTGATACCGGGGATGTGCCACTGGTTGGCGATTTTTCCTCGACGATTTTATCCCGCCCATTGAATGTGAGTCGTTTTGGTCTGATTTATGCGGGTGCGCAAAAAAATATGGGACCAGCGGGTATCACGTTAGTAATTGTTCGCGATGACCTCATTGGGAATTCGTTATCCACGACCCCGAGTGTTTTCGATTACGCACAGCAAGCTGAAGCGGATTCAATGTTGAATACTCCTCCGACGTATACGCTCTATTTGGCGGGTTTGGTTTTCAAATGGGTGAAAGAACAAGGAGGGCTTTCCGCTATGGAAAAATTGAACGAAAACAAGGCCAATAAATTGTATGCCGCGATTGATAATTCGAACTTCTATAGTAATCCCGTGGAAAAAGCTTCACGGTCTTGGATGAATGTGCCATTTGTGTTGGCCAATGCAGACTTAGACAAAGAATTTTTAGCAGGTGCTGAGGACATTGGGTTAACCACCCTAAAGGGTCATCGTTCAGTCGGAGGAATGCGAGCGAGTATCTATAACGCCATGCCTGAAGCTGGCGTTGATGCTCTGATTGATTATATGAAGGATTTTGAAAAGCGTAAGGCCTAAGAGTTATATTTTGATCTATGGCTATTTTATGTTATCTGTCTGATTCATTACGGTGTTGTTAGAAAAAGTGCGGGT
>JAJDAV010000107.1 GCA_029261695.1 Nitrospinaceae bacterium
ACTAGAGAAGTTGACACTGGTCGTTGCTGACCTCAAAGCCGAAATAGCACTTTTAGCGGTGGAAGAGGGGGAGGAGAACGCGGAGTTTAACTGGGATTTTTAATCCGCCTGATCCTCCCCACCATCCTGCCTGTTTAAAGAGGGCAGAAAATATTAAGATAATGAGGCCTGTTGGCAGTTGGAATTTACATTGGAAACTGCTAACATTCCCCTCGCACAAGTTCCGATGGCTTTCCAATTCCAGTCGGGACTTTTCTAAATTGCACACACCGAGCCGGGGTGGCGGAATTGGTAGACGCAAGGGACTTAAAATCCCTCGAGGGTAACCTCGTGCCGGTTCGATTCCGGCCCTCGGCATTAATCAATATAAGGAGTTATGGCAAGGTTGCCCTAGCTCCTTTTTATTTTGATTAGTGGAATGTGTAATCCCTGTGTAATCGAGTCAGAAAAACTACGGGTTTAAAATTTACACTTCCGTATCAAAATAAATTGAATAGTCCGCTTCCCAAAGCGGACATTGAATATTTGAATTTCGCCCGCCTCTCATACCAGATCATAGTTTTTTATCTCACCAGCAAAACTATTACAATTTCGTCACATTTCTCCAACCCCCCCCAATTGCGGGATGGTCTTATCTAAAAAAGCTGATATAAATGTCACTGCAATTAATGCAATCTAGAACCTTTAATTTCAAATGGTTATCCATAGTAGCATTAGTCTGTGAAACGGGGAGAAAGTGGAGGATCGAGATTAAACGTTTTATTCAGATAACGATAATATCCGGTAGCCAGTTCAACAATTCGTATTGAAGACCTGCCTCCGCATATTCTCTTTGCGCCGGGGGTTCTGACATTCTTGGATTCCAAATGCATCCAGCTTCCAGATAACGTGAAGAACATATTCGGTCCGAGCCTTAAGGAGCTACCAGGGTTTTTACTAATTTCACCACATATATTAAATGATCCGACCTTCATAAACTTTTTAAATTTCCAAGGCATTCAACCGCCAAGGGTTTAAATCTTATATAGTTAATTAATATGAAAATAAATTTACGGTTTTTAATGATACTCAATACACATAAGGGGAAAAAAGTCATGTTACCAGTTCTTAAACGACCTGTTTTTATAATCCTAACCACCTTTTTATTTCTATTAAGCACTACGTCATTTGCCTTAGCGCAAAATGGGAAACCCACTTCACCTCCTGGGCAAACTACTGGTGGTGGAGGTGGTGGTTTGACCGTTCTTCAAGAACAGCACGATGCTGATATTGATACTCTCCAAAATCAAGTAAATGAGAATACAACTGCTGCGGGTGCTGCACAGACTACTGCGAATCAAGCAGTAACGGATGCTGCTACTGCTAACACTGCTGCGGGTGCTGCACAGACTACTGCGAATCAAGCGGTAACGGATGCTGCTACTGCCGTTCTTAATTTGCAAAGCCAAATTGATGCTATTGAGTTAATTGCCGGTCAGCAGGGTGATCAAGGTATCCAGGGTGTGAAAGGTGATACTGGTGATCAAGGGCTTCCCGGTACTGATGGTGTCGGTGATATTAGAATTGTCAGCGTCACTGCTAGCCCAACCGGAGCTGATGGTATCTTTGAGGTAACAAAGGATTACGACGCGTCATCCGCTTGCTCTGGAATTGGATTGCCTTTTGATGCAGGTCTACTCAGCAACATGAACACGGCCCCACGCATAACTGCGTCTGTGGCTACATTCGATCCTAACGGTCCGACTATCGAATTTCGCGTAATCAGAGATGATACGAATATATTGCCTGACGACGTTATCAATCTTCCTGTGGTATTTTTTGTGAAATGCGCCGTGCCATCTACGTTTGCCCAAGCACAGCCGATCATCTCTGAAAGGACTATTTTCGTTACAAGTACTTCATACACTGGGAACCTAGGTGGAATCACAGGAGCCGATGCAATATGCCAGAGTCATGCAGACAACTCCAACAATGTGCCAGTGGGTACATACAGAGCCTGGTTATCAACCGAAACAAATTACCCATTAGTTAATGGTTTTACACAGTCAGCTGCACCATATGTACTGACAAATGGAACAGTGGTAGCTCAAAACTGGTCAGACCTTACCGATGGTTCTATAAATCACCAAATCGATTTAACAGAGCTTAATATAACTACCGAATCACCATGGGTACGTACAAACACAAGCTTGAATGGCACTCCAGCACCCGGTGCTGGGAGCTATTGCATGGATTATACTTCAGGGGATCGTAGCGAGGGATATAGGGCAGGGTCCACCCTCAGCAGGTACCTGACGGAGGACGGTGCGTGGACAGATAAAGCAAACGGAAATTGTTCAGTGTTGCGCCCCATCTATTGTTTTCAGCAATGATGGATTCCAACCCACCCCATAGGTGGGATTCATTCCATTACCCGAAGGGGTAAAAGGAAATAGAGTATTTCCTTAACCCCTTAGTTAGATATAAGGTAACAAGTCAGCCCATCCCTCAGAAGACAATAAGTCTACGAAGGGGTGGGCTTTTTGTTTATGGAACAGAATTGTTATGTCCGCTTTTGCCGAAAGCCGACATTGATAAACCAGTGTAAAACGGTTTTTAATTTAGGTTACTGCATTTAATTTTTAACGGATTAATAAGATTAGTTGGTGGGCAAAGTTCATATTGCCTTGTATTTCTTTTCTAGTTTATCCATTGCCGCTTGAATGTGTGGGCCATTTTGATGGCTGTATTTAGCAACCATTGCTAGTGTTTTATGGCCACTGATTCGCTGAACAGTTGGCAAGTCCACACCCGACTGAACCAATTGCGTAATAGCTGTATGCCTCATTGTGTGTGGTACTGCTTGTTCCAAGCCAGCCCTCTCAACAACTCTTTTGAATGGTTCCCCCATATATCCCCTGTACTCTCTGTATATTTTCTTTGAAGGGAATAGAAACTTTTGATCATGGTCAATTGACTGCAAGTATTCCCCAAGGAAACCTACCAGACTCTGAGTAATGGGTTGATCTCTGGCTCCGGCTTTTGCTTTGGGTATATAGATGACTCTCTTCCCAAGGTCAATATTATTCACCTGAATAGAAAGTATCTCCATATGCCTCATTGAAGTTTCAAGCCCAATCTTGATAAAGGGGAAGATGTGCGGGTCTTGATCTTCTCGGGCAGCCTCCAATAGCTTCTCGATTTGCGCTGTGGTGAGGTAGACAATTCGTCCAGTATCCTCTTTGAGCCGCTTTATAATTGCCGGCTTGTGATTGATCCATCTCCATTCCATCGCTTTATTGAATAAATGAGAAATTACAGCCAGTTCACGGTTAATAGTTCCCGCCGTAGCCTCGCTTGCCAACCTAAACTTTTTATACCTTTCAATATCGAAGGTCGTAACAGACGAAAGAGGCTTCCCTTTAAAGAAGGGAGAAATATGAAGGTTTAACCGCTGCCGTTTTTTAGGAATATCTTTCCCGCCCTCATCTTCAAGCTTGGATAGGTAGTTTTCGCCTGCTTGACGAACCCCTAAAACTGTTTTTCTTCCCTTGGGAAGGTTGAGACGACCAAAACGTGAATCTGTTTTTACCCTCTCGATAAACTCTTCTGCCTGTTTGCGGGTAACCCCTTCCGATTCTTTACCAATTACCCGATGGATTCTCTGACCATCCACCATGATGCTCACCGAATATCGACCATCTCCATTGCTTAGCCGCTCAAAGCCAATCCCATTCTCAATTATCTTATTCCCCACCTTCAGGCTACGAACACCCGGTCGAGTTAACTTAGAAAATTTTATAGTCATAACAACCCCTTTTTATTGTGTAGATCAAGAGAAGAAGTATATGTGCAAATAAATTCGTCAAACCCAGACTTCTCATCCTCGCTCATATCCCCGCTTAAGTAGCTCCTGAAGTGATCCATAGTTTCCCGTAAGGGCATCATATTAATCTTATCTGGGTTTTTCTCTAACCGGAGCTTAGCTTTTAGATCATCTTGAAATAACCATAATTTCTGTTTCTCGCATATCAATTTCCAAAGAACTTCTTCATCGTGAGTTAGCAGGTGAGGAAACTTGGTTGCCAATTTAACAAACCGATCTGCCTCATCTATGTCCCAAACTTTACTGGCAACATAATCGGCTGTTTCATTTTCCTTAAAGCCAACTGTTACCTGCCTGACTCCTTCTGACACAGCCCATTCAATGAAACTGGATAAAGTACGTCGGTGCTTCCGAGCGGCAAGCTCTGCTGTGAAGCGCAACTTCGGGTCGATCCTCACTTGGATTATTTCAGAGCGAGACAATTTACTCCCCCCACCCTTGCGTTTTTGTGCGCTAGGATTTTTAGTTTTTGCCACTGTTTTTGGAGCTTTCTTCTTAGCCATATTGAATACCTTTAAGTAAGAGTTCTAGATTCATCCAAAATATTCTACCACTACACGTAATGTTTGACAATACATTTTTCTGAGGTTATATTTAGTTTAATAACTAATTTGAAAACTATCTAAGGAGTTCTATATGCAAAAAGTTATCGAAATCGAGATTTTCCCTGACGGCAGAATGGATGTCGCAAACGCTTCGGACTACTTAGGTTTGAGTCAGAAGACACTTGCCATGATGCGATGCCAAGGAACTGGCCCAAAATATATCAAGCGAGGCAGAATTTTCTATTTCAAAGAGGATTTGGATGCATGGATTATGGAGGAGGGGAAACGTTCCAGCACAGCTAAAGGGGCATAAACCCAGTCAACTATTATGGCAAAAAGAAATAAACGGCAAAAAATTGGCGGTCAATTTGTTCCTTTGCAGCATATTCTTTTGGATTCATTAGCCTATAAAAGTTTAGGCAATGGTTCAAAGGTTGGTCTGGTTTATTTTTATAAGGACAGAAAATCTAGCCATCAGGAAACGTTAATTCTCACCTTTCCTCAGGCTAAAAAATATGGTGTCTGCAAATCTGCAACGACTTTTGACTCTATTAAAAAGGAGTTGGTTGAAAAGGGTTTCCTTGATTCATATGAACCCGGTGGTTTGGGAAAACATTCTGTTTTTAAAATGTCCTATCGCTGGAAACTCTATGGAACTGCCAAGTTCGATAAAATTGAGTTTGAGTCTGGCTGTGGCTCAAAACAGTTTCAAGTTATATGGAAGGATGAGGAGAAAAGGAACAACCTCCTGCAAGCCAGACACGGAAAGAAAAAACTAGATACAGTTTCTGTATGAGAATCATATAGATTTTGTATGAGTTCTTCTCAGTCTGTAAAACCTTCATACAATTTTTATATCGAAATACGCTAATTATCGATCTTTTCTCATACAGATTCTGCAGTGCATATAGATTTACCATCCTCCTGTTAACAAAATAATAAAGGCGAATAGCTATGGAAAGACACAAACCAAAGAAACAGAAGCAACCCATTAAAGCCATCAGAGAGATGTGCATCGAATGTATGGGAGGTCGTGATAGTGAAGGATATGCCAAGAGAATAAACGAGTGCGTTTCCCCTGATTGCGCTATTTTTGCGTTCCGATCTGGGAAAAATCCTTTTCACACTCAAAATTTGACTGATGGGCAGAGACTAGAAAGAGCGAATCGACTTAGCAAAGCTATTTCTCACGACAAGCGCACGGAAAAAGTCGCTTAATTTCCCTTTTTATTCTGAAAGAAAGGAAAAGATATTACGAATGATAAAAAGTGATCGAAAATACGCAGAGAATACGAGAGGAAAACCCTTTGAGTTGGGCAACCCCGGACGACCAAAGGGCAGTTTGAATAGGGTGACTCTTGCAATTCAATCTCTCCTTGATGGTGAAGGAGAAAAACTTACTAGGAAGGCTATTGAGCTTGCTTTGGCAGGTGATCTAACTGCCCTTAAATTATGCCTTGAAAGAATCTGCCCTCCCAGAAAATCACGACCCATTGCTATTGATCTGCCCGATGTGAAAACGGGAGAAGGTGTATCTCAAGCACAATCAGCTGTGGTTCAAGCAGTAGGTGAGGGAGAGCTTACACCTGAAGAGGGGCAAATACTCAGCAACATTCTTGAGGCACGCAGAAAGAGTATCGAAACTGCGGATCACGAACGGCGACTCGGTGAATTGGAGAATAGCGTTAACAACAATTAAGGAGCAATGATGAGTAAGCCACAAAAGAAAAGGTTAAATGATTTGGAAGCAAAATATAACATTGGGAAAGAAAACAAACCCTTTGTTATGCTTTTTACACATCGTGGATATGAAACCTCGGAAGAAGTTAAAGCACACCCAGACAAACCTAGAGTGACACAGCAAGAGGCTTTAGAAGATGCTTTCAAGCTGTCAGGGAAAGCGGGGGAGATGGAGGATTATAAGATAATGAATATACAGGGTATGGCAGTACCATCATCAGAAGATGCTGTGGCTATGTATTCAGCATTGGAAATGAACTCTAATAATTTAAGAAACTGAAAGAGGGTCGATCGAAAAATAGAAAGGAATAGTTTTTTATAGAATTTAGGGCTAGCAATAATGGAATTAAAGGAGAGTTTTGAGGGCACTTAAGCAAGTCCACCAGTGCGGACACTTATAAATCTAGCTTGAACTATACGACAATTATCGTATAATAAATTTAATGGACTGAGCATTCTCGGTCGGCAGCTGGCTCTGGCTTTTATTAGCTGGGGCCTTTTGTTTTTTCAGGGGAATACTTTAAAGCTTCGCCCTTTTATTTTTCCTTCTATCACTAAGAATTTATTTTTAAGAATTTCAAATGGTAGATTTTCCTTTTTGGGATGCATTATATATCTCGCTGTTGGGTAAGCAGCTAAATCAGCTAATTGAGTCCCCACGATATTGCTAGACTTCCTAATAAATTTAAGCTTAAAGTCTATCCCCTTAAATTCCTTTGAAGTTATGTAATCTGTCCCTTCTGTAAGAATGTCAAAGAAAGTTCCCTTTAATTCATTATCTTCATTACGGCCTCTTGCTTCGGCGACCAGTTGAACAGAGTCTTGTCCACTCATTTTTAATATTCGGTAGAGCCGCTCCATAGCAAATGTAAGACTCAGGGCATAAGGGTTTTTTGGTGTTGCATATCTTGCTTTAAGCTGCTCTTTGTTGATTCCAATTGAGATAATTGAGTAATCCAGTACAGCCATTAAATGGTTTAGCTCATCGATAAAACGGCTCCTTTTTGTCGGGTCTCTAAGGAAGCTAAAGTCGCCTGTGGACATTCTAATATCTCTGGAATGAAGAATTATGCTCTCATCTCCCCACCAATCCATCTTAAAAGTATAAATCGCCGGGACTATCTCATTGATGTATTTACCCCTGTCACAAACCAGCATCACCAAAACGAATACTGGAAAGTCAGGGTCTATTGAGCCTAGAGAATGATCACCTGTTTCATCTAAATAGACTATAAATGGTTGAGGTATATCCATAGAGGCTAACTATACATCATCTAAAGTTTTTTCCTTATGCCTCCCTTTTCGACCACTCCAATCCATTTAAACTCCTAAGCTCACCTTATTTGCATTTCTGACAAGTCCAAGTATCATTACGGTGTGAAAATAATTGGAGTGTTGGTATATGACCTTAAGAGAAGTTGGTGAGAAGTTTTCAAATTCGTTTAATGACACAAAGAATTGGCTATTGGATGGGGCTGATAAACTTACTAGCGGCAACATTCTGGATTTAACAATTGGACAGACAGGTCAATTTGATCACTGATAAAAATGTAAGGGTTATATCAAATCGTTTTCATGACACAGATAGTTTGGATAAAGCTACTTCTTGGAATTATCTCAAGCAATATTCTTCTGCTTACCTTTTACCTTGGAGCCCGATAATGCTTAGAGCAATCGCTATATTTGCTGTAATACTATATGTTGGGGGCTGTGCCTTTGCTCCTAAATTTACCCCAACGACCATGAAGGGGGCAGAGTGCAAGCGTGAATGTGCGATGGGGGAGCAATCCTGTGTGGGAAATCCTTATACCTGTGATAATGGTTATGCGAGCTGTATTGAGTCTTGCATAGATATTGATAGGTTGAGCAAAGAGGAGGGGTCAAAGTAGAACTTGTTAACGAGTTTGCAAGCCACCTAGCTCCAATTGATTCCTCTCCATTGGGAAAAATCCTGTGTAATTTCTGTGTAATCTTGCCTAGAAAAATAGAGATATTTAAGGGGTCAACCATATTGCAATAATCCCTACTCTTTGTTAAAACATAAATAGAATATAAGCTTTAAGACCTATTTGGAATTATTAGGGAATTAAGCTCCATATACTTAAAATCCCTCGAGGGAAACCTCGTGCCGGTTCGAGTCCGGCCCTCGGCATTAATACATATAGGGAGTTATGGCAATTTTGCCGTAGCTCCTTTTTCTTTTTGAGGTGATTTTTTTAGAAAACCTAGGGAGCACCAGGGCCACTTACAGGATTAGCCCCCATAAAGTTGGGTACCGCCGCCGAATCATGCATGTCACCAATAAATTCCATGGCAAAACCAGTGGTGTTTTGTTCTATAACCACTGCCCCCCAAAAAGATAACATCGTTGCATCATGGTACCCCTTACCAGGCCCCAAGGTTGATGTCGGAGATGTCGCAACCGAAACGGCAGAAAGATGTCCATGTTGAAAATTAGAAGCTCCGGTTATGAACTGAGCTGTTGGAATACTAACCGAATTTATTGAGGGGTGAATTGATCTCACAATAAAAACCCTGGCAGTTTCTGAAGATTCAACGGTAAATGTTACGGCAGAGCCAAATAAAGTTCCATCACTATTTATTGCTTCAACGACGACTCCGACCTGTGAGGCCATTCCAGAAAGCGAAGCATGGGTTACCGATATGAAAGAGTAAGACTCAGAATCCGACTGCCAATAGGGGGAAACCACCCTCTCCGAATTGGGGGACAAACCTGAAACAGTGAGAGACTGTGAAGGCGAAGCATCAGCGGATTGTCTAAATTGAGAGACTGTGAGAGCCGTATTTTGGAATGTGAGGCGGTTATCTGCGGCCAAGGCATTTCCCTCGGCAACCCCGGTTACAGCCCCATTAAAAGACACATTAGGGTTTGAAAAATATTGAATTCGGGTATTACCACCAGTACCCATAATGGTTTTAAAACTATTAGCATTGTCAACATAACCATGGTTGTAATCGAAAGGGGAGCCATCTGTATTGTCATTGGTACGATCATGGCGTGCTGACATATTATGACCAATCTCATGCCCAAAGGTGTAATTACCCGTGGCACAGTTGGTTTGAGTGACTGAATATCCATAGGGTGCAAAAGACGAAGTCACCGGAGACATTAAAAATGCCAGACCACATAAACTATCATCTCCATCAACCAACACGACCACAAGGTCTGCGCCTGTCGAATTTCGCAAATCATGAAGTCCAGAGATAGATCCATCTTGCGCAGCGTTTAAGGTTCCTGAAAAACTAAAACCGGTTTCTGAATAACTTATTTCCTGCTTACCCACAACTCTTACGGTATGCCCCACAGTACTATTGGTATAAGCTGCATTGGTTTCAGATTCGGCCAAATCAATGAGGGTTTCTATGGCACTGGTTCCACCTGCCGCAACTTTACCCTCAGCCGTGTAAACAACCAATACATCTACAACAGATCCATCATCCGCCTGGGTCCCAAAGGTGGAGCTGCTTCCACTATTTGATGAACTAGAATCTGATAAAAACGGGTTTGAGGAATTAAACTCATCGCCTCCGCTTGGCATTTCGCTGCCAGAGATATGTGGCTCGCCAATAGTATCGCTACCGGAAATATGAGATTCCATTTCGATCTTCATATTTTTTGTTGGGTCGATCGTCGAAGAGGAGGAGTTGGATTTTAAATTTGGAATAATCGGTTCACTGGTGGGCGGAAACTTAGATGGATCAATTTCGTAAATGGCATGAGCTTTGCCACTCAAATGGCGCACTTGATAAGAAAGCTTAGGTTTCGATATGTTCCCAAAAACCATATTATTTTTAATAACCAGAACAACCTGGCTCATGGGTACATCTTTTAACTTTCCATACCAGGAATAACTACCCGATCGATTCTCTTCTATTTTTTCAAGGATGACCGTATATTCCAACCCCATAAAAACATTTAGAATTAACTCATGTTCGCCATCGGGTTCGGCCAAAAATTTTTCTTCAAGGCTAGTTAAAAGCGCAAAATTTACGTCTACTATACGGGAGCGAACAATAACAGGGCTTTGCTTCGCCTTAATATCCTGAGTGTTCTCTGCTGAGAGAAATAAATAAGGCTGGGGCGATTCGGGAGTATCTGCGACACTTACATTCGCGGTGGCCACCAATAACAAACAGCTTATAAAAATGTAAAGTTTATTTAACAAAACAGAAATTTCTTTGGCTCATTAAAGCTCTACCGCATTGTCAAAACAATGGCAATCCAAGACATACCTTATGTATAGAAAAGCATATCTGCCTTTTCGGATACCCTGTTTTTAATGTTTCAGTTGTCACTTATTAGTATCGACTTTAATGAAACAGTACTTTAGAAAGAGTTTTCGTCAGTACTACTTACAAGGTTGCCAACATAATTTTTTATTTTTGTGTTTGGGGAATACGAAATTAAAGGATATAACTTGGGAAACTTGAATTTGGATAAATCATTTGAGGAGAATGCAGATTTATTTGGATTCATCTCATAAATTAATTAAAATCCTTCGACACCACTCCCTAGATGGGAGAAATAAAGTTCGTAAATCCTCAGAAAAGGCTTAACTCTCATTGTCGACCTGACAAGCATTGCCCTAAACCTCTTTTAAAGGGGTGGGCGAACTTCCATTCTTAAAATAAGTGATTAAATATGATTATAGATGAGATACCCATTGGGGAAGACCCACCCTGGGACATTAACGTTATTATTGAAGTCCCCTTTGGTCGAGAACCGGTGAAGTATGAGATGGATAAGAAATCTGGCGCGCTTTTTGTTGACCGGGTGATGCACACTTCAATGCGCTATCCCTGCAATTATGGGTTTGTGCCACATACGCTTTCTGAGGATGGCGACCCCATAGATATTCTGGTGGCCTCTCCTGTTGAGTTTTTGTCAGGCTGTATCGTCCGTTCCCGACCTGTCGGAGTTTTAAAAATGGAAGATGAAAAAGGCGCCGATGAAAAAATTCTCGCTGTTCCTGTAGACGCGTTGAATCCTTATTACGCAGGAGTAGAACAATATACCGATCTCCCTAAAATCTTATTGGATCAAATTTCCCATTTTTTTTCCCACTACAAAGATTTAGAGAATGGGAAATGGGCCAAAGTTGAAGGTTGGGAAGGGGCCGAACACGCTGCCGAGCTAATAGACGAAGCCATCAAGCGGGCTATTTCTTAATGGAGTTACCTTCAGGGGAGCGCGTTATCAGTAAACCCTGGGTGAATTGCCATTGGATGGAACGTTTAAAATCGAGTCGGCCGAATTGTTCTTCCAGGTTTGCCACGCATTGCACCAGCAACTCTCTCAGTAGTTCCCGATCAGTTTCTGTCCATGCCATTGGGCTATCTAGTAGAGCACGTTCAAAAGAAGATACTTTGTCTTCATCGCATATCTTGCCTTCGTCTTGAAAAATTCCCGCCAGGAAAACTACATCGAGAAAACTCTTTGCCGCAGAAATAGGTAAAGGCTCGCAGGACAGGGTTTTAAATAGTGTATGCCGGGCAAATGCGGTTGTGACCAAAGTCAAAAACTCCAATTTGCCGCTTTCCGGGTAATCGAATCCGCCCCATTTAGACTCCAAAGTTTTTGCATCCAGGCCCAGTCCCTGTTTTGCGAAACGGATATAAAAGGCCCAGCGATCGAGGAATTTATTAATCGCGCGAACATCATCCAGAGTTTCAGGGTCGCGCCAAAGTACAGGGCCACCCTCTTCTCCTTTTTCTGCAATTTGAGGGAAAGATAAAACCAACGCGCCTAATTTTTCCTTATCCCCTTCAGACACAAAGTTTTCCATAAAAACGCCATTTTCCTTCAACAACAAACTTGCCTTCGACCGAATCTGTTTGAGTTGTTCAAATCCCACCTGAAATAGCGACTGCATCCAAAGCTGATGCAAAAGGGAATGTCCTTTTTCCCGATCTCCCGAAGCACCCAGCTCCAGACCAATATTGATATAACCGACTGCTTTTCTCATAGCCTTTTTGCGTGCTTCAAAATCGGCGGGATCACATTTATCTGCAACCATTACTTTATTCCCAAGACAAACAAGCTCCCAACGAATAGCATCCAGCCTCTCCTCTGATTCCATATCTAGAATGCATTGCCCGAAAAAGTGGGAAAGTAGCGCCTGCGTCAACGGGTATTGTGGGGAAAACCGAAAGCGCCCTCCAGGGAAGTTGTCTGCTGACGGGACTTCCTGCTTTAAGGCATCGGGACTTAAGGTGCTGTATATCCCGATTGCCTCTTCAAATTCCGGTATTCCCCGTCCAGCCGTTCGGGTCAACCGCCATTGATAGGATTTTTCAACAGTAATTGTCAGAGGAAACCAAATAACCGCTTCTAGAAGTTCATGAAGAAAGCCAATATCCTTTTCGGCCATCAGTAAGAATAGTTTTTTTAGTACCTTTGATTCTTTTATTTTAAAAAACACATCATAAACACCATCTGGAGTAAAATGCTCTAAGCCTTCTACCCCATCATAAGAATCTGTCATTTCATCTTGTTTAAAAACTTTGATCAGCGATTGCAAAAGCATCACCTTTTGGTCAAGGTCTTCGTTCAAAAACCATTCCAATGTTTCTGGGTCATCACATTGATCCAGAAGTTCCAACCAATGCAAAGCTCGTTCGGGTTGAAACTTGTCTCCCAGCCACCATTCCAAATCGAAAAAATACTGCAATTGTTCAGAAGAGACCATGGACAGAATTAAAAGTGAGTCTTCATCGCCCAGTTCCTTAATTAAATTGTAAAGCTCTTCAGCGGGTAGAGATTGTGTGACTGCCACAGCATCTTCACAAAGAACCAACAGTTCTCTTTGAAATACCGGCGGCAGGTTTAATACACGCTTCGCCTGCTCCTCAAGAGGTAGCGCTGATAAAATTTCTTCTACCTTGCGAGGATTCGTTTTAATCCATTCAATGGGGAAATGCTGGGTCGCAGCCAAATCCTTTGCATTAGGGATGTTTTCTTCAGCCATCGGTAGTCAATTGTTTTAAATTTTAATAAATCAGGAACAGACGCAGTATAAAACCTTGGAAGGTAGTTTATCAATATAGTTGAGTATGATTTTTGCTGTTAAATCCAGACTACTTATCTCGTAGCATAATAAAAGTTAAAATTCTTCCTGTTTGCCCTTCCCGCCGATAGGAATAATAATTCATCGGCGAGCAAAATGTGCATTCCCCGCTTTGAAATATATTTTCAGGCTTTACCCCTGCCGCCATTCCTTCCTTTGCATTAACTGCAAATAAATCCAGCAAAAATTTCCCATTTTCTTTGGGCCTCACAAAGGGCAACTCAAAAGGAATTTTGTTTTCAAAAGAGCTTAAGCAGTCTGCATCAACCTCATAGCAACACCCCCCAATTCCAAGCCCCAAACCAACAACCAAATCTGCAGCGACACAACCATATTCGCGCTGCATAGCCATAATTGTCTTATTTACAATATTTTGGCGAGTTCCTTCGCGCCCGGCATGAATTGCAGCCGCAACATGAAGTCGCGAATCATACAATAGAATGGGAACGCAATCTGCTGTAAAAATACCAATCGGTGTTTCTGGGAGATGTGTAATTATCGCATCAGCTTTTATATTAGAAACCTGCTCTTGAGTTTGGGTTTTATTTTTTAATACAAAAACTTGATCACTATGAATTTGATTCAACAAATAAGGTGCCCCGATTTTCGGTTGAAACGTTTTCATAAATTTAGAAATATGGTTTTCTTTTTTTTCTAAATCATCTCTTCCTGAAAAATCATACGGCTCTAATTCACCTCGATCATTTTCAAAATAACGAGGGCTGCTTGCATGAGTGAAGCCCGAAAACTTATCAAAACGATTAATTTTTACCGTATCAACGGAAAGTTCCATAAAAAAAATCAAAATTTTCCAAAAAAATTAAAATCAGACTTAAATAAAATTAAGAATATGCGAACTGTCATCTCAAACTGATCATACCCTTTTTCACCCCTAAAATACGCGGTTTTTTAAGCCACAGGGATTAATTGTTATCAAAAACTATTTTTAAATTATTTTCAGCCATCGCAAGACGTTTCCTGAACATTAAAAATCATTAATATTCGCTTGACAACAAACGCTTATATCATAAAATGATAAACGGTATTTGGGCGCTGAAACGAATACCAAAAGATGTACGAAAGGAGATCTTGATGGCAACCAAGAAAAAAGCAGCGAAGAAAAAAGTAACAAAGAAAAAAGCTGCGAAGAAAAAAGTAACAAAGAAAAAAGCTACAAAGAAAAAAGCTACAAAGAAAAAAGCTACAAAGAAAAAGGCTACTAAGAAAAAGGCTACAAAGAAAAAAGCTACAAAGAAAAAAGCTACAAAGAAAAAAGCTACAAAGAAAAAGGCTACTAAGAAAAAAGCTACAAAGAAAAAAGCCACAAAGAAAAAAGCTAAAAAGAGATAAGCGGGATTCAGATTTCTTTCCAGCTAATACTGGCTTTATTAAACTGTCTCTCAAATCAATTGTATTAAACTTTTTCGTTTCAGCGCCCAACCAACACCGCTTCAACACCAAATATCAGGCAAGCCATTGTTTATCAATGGGTTGCCTTTATTTTTTCTGCTTTACCCAGCCCACAATTGCCTTTAAATACTGAAATTCAGCAAATACGGTAGGGTGGTCTACAGCATGTCCTGTCCAGGATACTTCTGCCAGCAATTTTTGCGCAGACGCAACCCCAATATTCACGGCCTTAAAAAACTCCTCTGCCGAAACATGAGCCGAGCACGAAGCTGCAAATAATCTTCCGCCCGGAGCAACCAATTGAACTCCAAGTTCCGCCAAACGACTATAGGCTTCCAAAGCTTGCGGCCTGTGCTTTTTATTTCGAGCAAACGCAGGCGGATCCAATATAACCAAATCGAATTGAGAGTTTTTCAGTTTTAACTCTTTCAATTTTTCAAAAGCATCTCCTTCCAATTGTTGATGTTCAAAATTACTTCTATCCGGGAAATTTAATTGCAGATTTTGCAATGAAGATTTCAGAGCAAATCTGTTGCTGTCAATTTCCAGAAGTTTTTTGCATCCGCCAGAAATAGCATAAATTGAAAATCCCCCGGTATAACTAAAAACGTTTAATACAGACAACCCGGAGGAAATATGTTTTATTTGAAGTCTGTTCTCCCTTTGATCGAGAAAAAAACCCGTCTTTTGGCCCTTTACAACATCAACATTAAATTTCAGTCCATTTTCGGAAAACTGCACTGAGGTTATAGGTGTTGAGCCATAGAGCACCTTGCCATCAATGAAATTGGATGAGGAGTTTGCAGTATTTCTCGCCAACCGCAATACTATATGCTCAACATTTTTCTGGGTTTTTATTACCTCCACTATCCGATCCAAATGATCAAACCAGCTTTTTGTGTAAACTTTTAAAACCCATGTTTTATCGTAACGATCAAGAATCAGCCCAGGAAACCCATCATTCTCACCATTAAGGACTCGATATCCGGTCGTTCCCTGTCCGCTCAATTCTTCTCGCAGCGAAAGAGCTTTTTGAAACCTTTTCAGGAAAAACTCAAAATCTATTTTTACAGGCTCAAGTAAATTCAACACGCGAAAACAAAGGTCGGAATCAGGATCCCATAATCCAATAGCAAGAAAACGGTTTTTGTGATCATAAAGGACTGCAAGACCGTCGGAACTTTCTTTAACTTCGTTTTGCAGTTGGTATTTGAATACCCAAGGATAACCTTTCCTTACTTTAGCTTCGAGGGTCTTGGAAATTTTAATCTTGATCATTTTAATTGAGGGGAATTTTCAAGGCGGTCATAGCATTCAAAATTTTTGCTTGCCGCATACGAACATGGTCTGGAACAGGTTGAAGTGACCACTTTCGTGGGCTGGGTAAAATAGCCGCTAACCAAGCGGATTCCACAGGTGATAAAGCCCCTGAAGACCGTTTAAAATATATTTGCGAAGCTTTTTCGCACCCAAAAACACCATCACCCCATTCAATAACGTTTAAATATACCTCAAGAATGCGCCTTTTATCCCAAAACATCTCAATCAAAACCGTAAAATATCCCTCAAGCATTTTTCGCAACCAAGTGCGCTTCTGCCAAAGAAAAACGTTTCGAGCCGTTTGCATCGAAATTGTGCTGGCACCAATTTTTCTATCTGTTGTCAGGTTTACCTGAATCGCATATTCAATTGCTTTCCAGTCAAATCCTTTATGAGAAAAAAATTTTTGATCTTCGGCTGCAATAACTGCCTTTAACAGGTGCGGGGAAATATTCGCCAAAGGTTGCCAGGAATTTAAACTACGCGGACTCTCGGAAACACTTTCGGCCGAGCGAATCCACATCAACGGGGTTGAGGGTGGGTTTACGTATCGAAAAACAAGAACAGGGATCAGGGTAAGCGCTAAAAAACATAGGAAGATATCAAATACAAGGCGGCCAACTCGTATTCGGAGAGGGCCTTTCTTTTTACTTCGCTTTCGCCTTTTCTTGGGGGGAGTTTTCAAGGCGGCTCTGCACTTTCTGTGGAAGGGGTGTTTCTAATCTGATTTTCTTTCGGTCAACTTTGTTTTAATATCGAATCGTACTGAGTCATGGTTTTCTTATACTGTTCTAGACGGTTAGCCGGTATTTTTCTAGTGTAATGTTTATGGTGTTTCGAATCGAAAGGACTATATATTCGATCCCGATTTTTTCTATGCTGGATTTCATAGTGTAAATGCGGAGCAAAAGTTCGCCCCGTGTTACCTGATTCAGCAACTTTCTGACCGGCCTTTACCGTTTGCCCAGGTTTGACAAGAACTCGGCTGAGATGCAGATATAAAGTCTTTATTCCTTTTTGAGGGTGATCGATTTCCACGCAATAACCATTAGCCCTAACGTTCCAGTTTGTCCTTACTACCTTCCCCTTAAATCCGGAATACACTGGAGTACCTACAGGCGCCTTAAAGTCCGTGCCAGAATGCCCCCCCACGCCCTTTCGAAAATCCCCGGGGAGAGAAGTGATTTCAGTATAGGTCCGCATAGGGCTTTGCGATTCTACAATTCGCATCGCAATCTCATTGCCATCGAGATCAAAATATCCTGCTTGATCAAGGCCATCAAAAAAGTTTGCTACAAAAGTTTTTCCAAATGCCTGACTCTTATAGGAAAGTTTTAAAATTTTGAATTGCTCGGGTCCGTCCAGTTTTTGGAAAACCACTTTCATAGAATCATCGTTTCGAATATATTTATTTACATCAAAAAACCACGACATCAGCCGTCCTAGATGCGCAGATAAAGCGGCACAACCTTCCTTGCGAGAAAGAATTTTGCAGACCGTATAATTTAAAGAATTTCGAACTTTGAAATCTAAGGATTGAACAGCTATATCGCCAATTTTTATATCATCTGATTTTGAGAATGATATTTTCTGAACTTTTGGAGCTGGAGGAATAATTTCTTCAAAGGAAATATTTTCTTCAGGACCCAGCCCTTCAACTTGCGTTTCAACCAAGTTGGCAGATTCTTCTTGCGAAATGGCTTGGGCCATTTCTACAGGCTTACTCCCACCAAAAATTAACAAATAAAAATTCAAACCCACTGACATAGCAAATAATAAAAGAAACCCAAAATTGGGTGAAGATCTCTTTTTGACTTCTATATGCTGGTCTTGGAGCGAGTTTGGAAAGTCCATTTTAATTCCTTCTTTTAAGTGATAAAGTAGATATTTAAATTAAGCAAGTCACTCAACCACGCCCATTATATAAGATAATGTCAAATAAAACAATAAGTTCTGAGGGTGCCACGGCTATTTACCAGCCGGACGCGGTCTTTGTTGAAGAAGGCTGCAAGGACTATCCATTTGCCCAGAAAATTTTATCTGGCCTTTCTAATGTTCCGGTTTATGAAATTCAGGATGCCGGGGAGTTGGAAAAACAATTTAAAACTTCTCAGCCTGATGTTTTTGGGGAGGGAAAAAAGAATCTGGTTTTATCTCGATTCAATGGATCCTTTTTAAAAAAATGTCCGGGAGCGAGTCCGGGCATGGTGTGTTGCAATTACTATGTCGTCAACTTATCAAAAAACTGTATCTACGATTGTTCTTATTGTTTTTTACAGGACTTTTTAAATAATAATCCATTACAAGTGGCTTATGTGAATGTAGAAGATCTTTTTAGGGAGCTTGAAGAGGTCTTCACGCAACATCCCGACAGGGCCTTTCGTGTTGGAACCGGTGAGATAACAGACAGCCTGGCCCTTGATTGTCTGGTGCCGTACTCGCAAATGCTAATCCCATTTTTTAATAAACAGAAAAATGCCGTACTGGAATTAAAAACCAAATCAGATCGTGTAGAAAATTTACTGAATCAGCCAGACCCGACCAATGTTATCGTTTCCTGGTCTATCAACCCTCAGCAAGTGATTGATTTGGAAGAAAAGGGAACTCCGGATTTGGAGAAGCGTCTGCATGCAGCCAGTCTGTGCGTGGAAAAGGGTTACCGCGTTGGCTTCCACCTGGACCCAATTATATTAATCCCCGGTTGGGAAAAAGCCTATAAGGAATTGGTAGACACTCTATTTGATTTCATTCCTGCATCAAACATGGAATGGGTGAGCCTGGGAAGTTTTCGTTATCGATCATCGCTAAAACCCATAATCAAATCGCGACACCCTGAAACTCTTTTATTTACAGGAGAACATTTGCCAGGCAAAGACGGTAAGTTTCGCTATTTGCGGCCACTAAGAAATAATGCCTACGAAACCATTCGGGGGTTTTTGCAGGACAAATCAAAAGAAATGAGTATTTATCTTTGTATGGAGACCAAAGAAATTTGGGAAGATGTTACGGGAAAAACTCCACGTAGCGATGAAAAGCTTGATATGTTTTTTGATCTTTGAAAGACAGCTATAAACGCATTGGCATAACAATGCTTTTATACTGGTCATCATTTACCGAGGTAAACAGGCAGGAGTGATTTTGGTCCTTCAAGTTAAGGGTCACTGCTTCAACATCTATGACATTTAAAATGTCTAGAACATATTTGGCATTCAGCCCTATAGATACTTCCTCACCATCATAATCAATCGCTACTTCCTCTACTGCAGCACCCAGGTCGGTATTGTCTGAAACAAGAGTGAGAGTGCCTTTTGTTATCTCAAAGCGAACCATTTTGGATTTTTCGTCTGCCAAAAGGGCAACCCTTTTTAAGGCATGAGTCAAATCTTCTCGATTGGCCTGAGCTTTCAATGGGTTATCAGCAGGTATTACCTGGCGATAATTGGGAAACTTACCGTCAATTTTTCTGGAAACAATGACCTGCTTGCCATGGATGAAAGCAAGATGGTTGTCGTGAGAAGAGAACCCAAATTTTTCATCATCATCTTCCATCAGCTTTAGTAGTTCAGACAAAGCTTTTTTGGGAAGCAAAAAACTGGCTTTTTCTCCCTTATCTGCCTGCGATTTTACGGGTCGACTGATCAAGGCTAGTCTGTGTCCGTCTGTTCCCACAAGAGTTGCATTGCTACCTTCTGTTTCAAGCAATAAACCATTCAAAGCCTGTCGAGATTCGTCTGGGGATACAGAGAAAAAAGTTTTACGGATCATTTCCTTTAAAATTTTGCCATCAAATTCTATGAGAACCTTGTCGCTGTATTCTGGCATAGGCGGGTAATCTTCAGGGGGTAGCCCCGGAAGACGGAATTTGGATTTTCCGCACTTTAAAGTGATCCAGTTGTTTTCTTCTTTTTTAATAAAAATTTCTTCGTTCGGAAGTTCTCGGATGATATCAAACAGTTTCCGAGCATTGAGAGTCACCGCCCCCTCATTGGCAACATTGGCAGGGTAGCTTCCCAGAGTACCTATTTCCAAATCCGTAGCACGGATGCAGATGCTATCTTTTTCGGCCGAAAGATGCAGGTGAGAAAGAATGGGCATTGCCCCTTTTGGTTCAACTATCCCCTGAACTTTGTGTACGGCGTTCAGAAGCACATCTCGGCTTATTCTAACTTCCATGAATCTCCTCATTTACAGCAATTGAGCCCAATGTCGGACTTGAAGATTTTTAGCATAATTGAAAAAACCTGTCAAAACAAATGATGTTTCCCAGCTAAATTTTAAAGCCCTATTTTCCAGCACTTACCCAGCCTAATAATTAAAACGTGCGAAGAAACAGAAGACCTTGCATTGGGCTAGCGATAAAGGGCTGAATAATAATTATTTATCAAATAAATAGCGGGGATAGCTTGTCTAAAATTATTTGACGTAACGTTTTTAAGCAGGAACTATAAATAAAAGAAGTGCATTTTATATTATCCTTTCAAACTCACCCTATCTCAATATGGGGATTAAAACGGGTAGAAAAAAGGATCACTTAAATTCAAAAAATTCTTAAATACTGGAACTCTAAAGCAATTACGCATACCTCCACTCAGAACCTGAATTGTAAAAATGAAGCATAAATTACTTCTACAACAAATTAAGCAGCATTTGAAAAACGAGAACAGCCTCCCCAATGAATTAAAAGAGTTTCTATTGGCTGTAGATGAAACTTATTGTCAAAGAGACAATGATAATTCCGTACTCGAACACGCTATAGGTGTGTTATCGAAGAAAGTTGATGAGAAAGACAATCGAATCGAGTCGCTTTCGCGATTTCCAGATGAAAACCCATACCCTGTTTTACGAATTTCTGATAAAGGTAATTTGTACTATGCAAACCCCGCCAGCCGAAAGCTTATGACTACTTTCGACCTGGAAGTAAAAAAGGAAGTTCCAAAATATTGGAAGCACCTGGTGGAAGGAACACTTGAAAAAAATAAAAATGAAACTATTGAATTAGAAGCAGGGCAAATCTTTTACACGCTTACCTTTTCCCCAGTAGTAGAAGAAAAATATGTAAACATTTATGGTTATGATATTACCGGACGAAAACTGGCAGAAAATTATCTGCTCGACCAAAATAATTTACTAGGCTCCCTTGCGACCAACAGTGACCTGCAAACTGTTTTAAATGAGCTTTGCTTGAAAGTAGAAAAATACACCGATGGCCTGAAAGGTTCTGTTTTACTTCTCGATAAATCCAAAAAATATCTACATTATGGAGCAGCCCCAAACCTTCCAAAAAGTTATATTGAAAAAACCCGAAAAGTTTATATCGGAGAAAATCAGGGGTCTTGTGGAACAGCGGCTTACCTAAAAAAAACCATTGTCGCCGAAGACATTTCAAAAGACTTGCGTTGGGCTGAGCACAAAAGCCTTCCTCTTTCACATGAATTACGAGCTTGCTGGTCAACACCGATTATGAATGTTTCTGGTGTCGTCCTGGGAACTTTCGCCCTCTATTACCATGAACCACGAAAACCCCTTCAAGCCGAGATGGAAATCATTACATCATCGGCAAACATCGCGGCTTTGGCCATACAGAAAAATAAAACTCAAGATGACCTAAAAAATTACGCT
>JAJDAV010000108.1 GCA_029261695.1 Nitrospinaceae bacterium
TATCCTTATCTTTTTGGATCTTTCGATCTAAATATTCATTTAGAATTTTGTAGAGGTTATTTCGTCCAGTAGTTTTTTCAGGCTTGGATTCCATCATGACTCGACTCAAAAGTTCAGTAGCAAAACAAGGGTCAGATAAACTCTATCAGCCCCTCCTTCTTAGCTAGCAAGCTTTGTGCCATTTAACACCTCCCACAACAAACCCAATAAAGGCTAATAATTCAGAGGTTAACCCACGCTTCGATATTTAAAGAAATTTAAATTTAGAAAAAAATAAGACAGGGAGGTTTAATTTTTCATACTATTTTGAAATAGGAATTCCTGTATCACTTGGTAGGCTGGACAAAGGAGAATTTGCTTTTCCTTATTTCAAACAAAGCTGGCAACATGAATAGAGCGCAAACCGTACATGTAATGATACCAAGCTCAACGACTGTTGCTATAGAATTTATTCCTGCGTGATGCGCAATATTCAAGCTTGTATAACCCGCAAGGCTGGTCAAAGCAGACAGAATAATCGCACTTCCTGTCTCTTGTAATGATTTCAAGGAAGCCCCTTTGGAATAATCCAAGATATGGTGGCTGAGGTAAATGCAATGATCTATCATAATGCCAACAATCGAGGGAAGCATCACAATATTAATAAAATTCAAACGGACGTGGAACACAGACATTAAGGCTCCCGTTAAAGCAAGCCCTGTAAATAATGGCAAAAACGTTATAGTAGCTAGCCGAAAGCTTTTAAGATCAACAAGAAGAATTAGATAAACCAACCCAAATGCTACAATCATTGCCTTTGGCCCTTTCTCCTTAACCCAATCCAACACCTTTGCCGCTATCAAATTTTCATTTAAAACTGCGACCTCAATATTCTTTCTTTTAATGCGTTCTTTTAAAGCATTTACTTCCTTTTCTAATTGATAAATATTTTCTACTCGAAAAAAGTTTTTATCCGCTGGAGAAAAAAGTAATAGCAGATAATCCTCCCCTGCCATTAACTTTTGTTGAATACCTGTTGGAACCCGGGAATCATCAAACGGTTTTACATCCAAAATACGTTCAAAGTTTTTGAACCGCTGCTCCCCCAATGAAAATCGGATAATATCTTTATTATCATCAAAATTTTGTCGAATCCGCGCAATGATCTCTTTTTTAGATTCATATTCCTTTCGACTGAACATATTCAGGGAATACTGGATTCCTATTATCGTTTTATCCCCGCTTGTTTTCTTTATGTCCTCAAGGGCTTCATGAATATAGAAAAGGTTGTCTTTTTCTGGCGTTAAAATTATCGTTGGTGAAAAAGCTAGCCCAAAATCATCGGTAGTTTCCGTTTCATAATCGCTCGCAGGAGATTCGCCTCGCAATTTTTGGAAATCGTACTCGAATTCAACTCCCGGCAAAAAAAACAAACTTGAAATCATGAGCGTAATGAAGAGGCCAGAAAGGAAAAGCGGAGTCGCTGAATAAAGATTGGCAATTCTCAGACTAAATAATCTGGGCCTGGGTTTTCTCAGCCAATGAATTTTATCGTAGAAAAGAGCCTGAGCCGGGAAAATGAAATAATAGGTGACAAACGCACAAACAATACCCAGGGTTGCAATTTGTCCAAACTCTGAGAAACCTTGAAAATCGGAAAAACTCAATATAGAAAACACACTCATGGTGGTGAGCATGGCAATCAATCCTGATCGGCCTACTTGTGTTACAACCACTTCAACAGCTTCGGCAATGGGCTTTTCTTTTAGAAGCTCCTGCTTAAAACGAATGTACAGATGAATTCCGTAATCGATCCCCAAACCCATTAATATCGCAACCAGAAAACCAGAAATAATATTTAAATGCCCTATTAATAATCTTGCCAAAGCAAATGTATATGTCAGCGAAAGCAATAGAGGGAAAATAATAAGAGGAATGGAAAACCATGATCGGGTATAAATAAAAATTATAGAAATCGCTAAAACAGCAGCAATTACCGCAGCATTTTTCAAATCACTTTGGATAAAGTTGTTTTCTTCCAGGCGAACCACCATCGAACCTGTAAGATTAATTTTAAGTTCGCTGTATTTTTCTTCCAGCCCGCTTTTGTTAATTGCCTCCTGCACTGCGGCAATGAAGTTCTCAGTAAAATCAGTGTCGGTGACAGTGCCCTTGGCTTTTATAAAAATATAATAATTATTTCTTTGTTTCCCCTTATGAAAAGGTTCAATCTTTTCAAAAATTTTGTAGTCTTTTGAAAGCTTACGAAGTTTTACGGGATTAAAAGGTTCCTCGTTCTCTACAAAGCCTCCGAATTGTCCACGCGCATAATCAATTGCTTCTGCCATAAAGGTTTCCAGAGCCAATAAATCGCCTCGTGGTATCAGGAGCAGCTGTTTATTTTTCAAATAATTTTTTGGAATTTGTGAATCGACAAACTGTGTTCCGGGAATTTCTTTGAAAACTTTTGCAAGCACACCAATAACCTCTGAAGCCTGAATAGGATCGAGGTTTTCCAGAACGACAACAAGAGGGCCAGACCCTCCGGTCTTACTAACAACTTCGTTAAACTCTTTAATAAGGGGAAGGTCTTGAGGTAAAAGGTTATCCATTTTCGGGTTGAACTTTAACCCTGTTGCCAGATAAATGGAAAACCCACTTAAAACCAGTGCAATTAATAAAACAGTGCCGGGAAATTTTTTCGTAATATTTTTATAGCACCAGCTGAGAATTGATTTCATGCTTATTGATATAAAGGAATTAAACCCAGAGGAGTAAGCTAGGCCGGGCCAGCCGCAGTCAAGCAAACATCATCCAGCTCGTTTAGGGTAACACGAGGAGTTGAATCAATAAATATTAAACGAACAAATGTTTATTCGAATTTTTTTCGGCCCCGATTTCGCGCCATACCCGAATCTCTGGCAGCTTTGACCACCGCATCAGCAACTTTTTTTACCACGTCAGCGTCAAAAACACTTGGAATAATATAATCGGGTTGCAGGTATTTCGGTAAAATACAGCCCGCAATAGCCTGTGCGGCAGCCATTTTCATTTCTTCGTTTATCTGAGTTGCCATACAATCTAAAGCCCCTCGAAAAAGCCCAGGAAAGCACAACACATTATTTATCTGGTTTGGAAAATCGCTGCGGCCTGTAGCCATTATCGCCACATGCGGAGCAGCTTCTTCTGGCAATATCTCTGGAACCGGGTTCGCCAAAGCAAATACCACCGGATCTTTTGCCATTTTCTTTAAATCTTCAACTTTCAACTGTCCCGGCCCTGAAACCCCTAGAAAAAGATCTGCACCTGCGATTACTTCACTTAAGCTTCCAGATAATCCTTCGGGATTGGTATTTTCAGCGAACCATTTTTTAGATTCATTCAAATCTTCCCGAGATTTATTAATCGCTCCTTTTCTGTCACATACAATAATGTTATTTATCTTTAGCTGTTTTATCATTTTGGTGCATGCGGTGCCCGCGGCTCCAGCTCCAAGGACAACGACTTTTACATCTTGATGGCTTTTCCCCAGTAATTTAAAAGCGTTGATCAATGCAGCAGAAACAACCACTGCAGTCCCATGTTGATCATCATGAAAAACGGGGATATCCAATTCCTCCTGAAGCCGTTTTTCTATCTCAAAACATTGGGGTGCGGCAATATCTTCCAGATTAATTCCTCCAAATCCTGGAGCAATCCCCCGGACAATTTGAACTATTTCATCAGCACTTTTTGCATTCAAACAAATTGGGAAAGCATCAACCCCGGCGAACTCCTTGAACAGCATTGCCTTCCCCTCCATAACAGGCAGTGCAGCTTCAGGGCCTATATTCCCTAACCCCAATACCGCCGTTCCATCTGTCACAATAGCAACGGTATTGCGCTTTATGGTTAATTTATAAACTTCCTCCGGGTTTTGGTGAATGGCCATACAAACCCTGCCGACACCTGGAGTGTAGGCCATAGAAAGATCATCTCGAGATTTTAATTCCTTTCGGCTGGTAACCTCAATTTTCCCTCCAAGATGCAGCAAAAATGTTCGATCTGAATGATGAACTACTTCAACGCCTTCCGTTTTGCTCAAGGCTTCTACAATTTTTTGCCCATGGTCAACCCCCTGTGTATAGATGCTGATATCGCGAATCGAACCGCCATTGGTAAGAGGACGAACTATATCAACCGCACCAATATGGCCATCCAGATTGGCGATCTCTGTCATAACCCGAGGCAAAATTTGGGCCTGCCCTTCTATTTTTAATCTAACAACAATACTGTCACCCGCATTGGGTGTGAATGCAGCTTTAGTCATAGCCCGCCTCGTGATTTTAGGTTAAAGAATTGACTCGCCAATTTAGGATACAATGAGGCTTTTCTTTGGATATTGCAAACAGGTTTTAAATAGCCTACCATTATCCTGTTTTTATCTCCATAACAGGGTCGTTTCCAAAACTTAAAAAATTTCCTACTAAGGACCGCAGACCTAGGTCCAATACCCAATAAAGGATTGTCAGGATGTCGTTATCTGCTTTTGAATCCTCACAAAGCGAAAGAGTTCCCTGCGAATGTTGCGGATCGGTTAAATTTACCCCAGTATGTCTTCGCGAAAATAACACGCTGGTAGTTCATTGCGAAGAATGCCATCTCGAGTTTGTTAATCCTTTGCCTACCGTAAAGGAGATGCAGGAAAATTACCAAAAAGAGATGACAGG
>JAJDAV010000109.1 GCA_029261695.1 Nitrospinaceae bacterium
GATCCTTACCGAATGCAATACCCGAAGGATGAGTTTTATTTCAAGTCCCCAGAAGAGATGGCGGAAATATTCAAGGAAACACCGGAAGCCATCGAGAATACCCTCAAAATCGCGGAACGTTGTAACGTCGAACTCGAATTCGACAAGCTCAATCTGCCGGATTACCCGGTGCCTGAGTCTTATACGCTGGTAACTTATCTTGAAGAGATATCTCGCGAAGGACTAAAAGGGCGTTTTGATGAATTAGAGAAACTGGGAATCGATTTTGATAAGGCAACCTATGAAAGTCGGCTTGATGAAGAGTTGGGCATCATCAAGAGAATGGGATATCCGGGTTACTTCCTCATCGTATGGGATTTTATCAAGCACGCGAAGGAAAGAGATATTCCGGTTGGGCCGGGTCGTGGTTCGGCCGCGGGGAGTGTTGTGGCTTATGCTTTAAAGATCACCGACATTGACCCCATGCAATACGATCTGCTGTTCGAGCGGTTTTTGAATCCGGAACGAGTGAGCATGCCCGATATCGATATCGACTTTTGTATGAATGGTCGTGAGGAGGTTATTAAGTATGTGACGGAAAAATATGGTGGCAACCAGAACGTGACGCAAATCATTACCTTTGGCAGCATGAACGCCAAAGGGGTGATTCGTGACGTTGGCCGTGTGCTGGATATGACTTATGGTGAAGTAGACAAGCTTGCCAAACTGGTGCCGAACAAATTGAATGTCACTTTGGATGATGCTTTCAAGGAAGAGAAACAATTCGCTAAGCTACGCAAAGAAAACACAAAAGTTGCGGAGTTGCTGGATATCGCCAAGAGTTTGGAAGGGTTGCAAAGGCATTGTTCTACCCATGCGGCGGGTGTTGTAATTTCTTCAAAAGCTTTGACTGAGTTTTGTCCACTTTATAAAGGCGGAAATGACGAGGTTGTGACCCAGTATGCGATGGCCAGTGTAGAAAAACTCGGTCTGCTCAAAATGGATTTCCTTGGGCTGCGGACGTTGACGGTCATTCACCACGCGTTGAAACTTATTAAACAGTCTAAGGGGAAGGATCTGGATATCAGCATGATTCCTCTGGATGATCCGGCTACTTACAAGCTTTTATGCGATGCCAGAACTCTGGGCGTTTTCCAGTTGGAAAGTTCGGGGATGCGTGATCTGTTGAAAAAGCTCAAGCCCGATTGTTTTGAAGACATTATTGCTTTGCTTGCTATGTATCGCCCCGGTCCGCTGGAAAGTGGCATGGTGGATGATTATGTCAAACGAAAGCATGGAACCATGCAGTTGAAGTTCGATCTGCCGCAATTGGAAAGCATTCTCAAGGAAACTCAGGGAGTAATTCTTTACCAGGAACAGGTTATGAAGATCGCCAGTGTTTTAGCGGGATTCAGCCTGGGCGATGCGGATTTGTTGCGTCGAGCGATGGGTAAGAAGAAGGCCGAAGAAATGGCTGCTCAACGCGAGAAGTTTATGTCGGGGTCTAAGGTCAAAAATATAGATGCCAAAAAAGCACAGAAGATTTTTGACTTGATGGAGAAATTCGCGGGTTATGGATTCAATAAATCTCACAGTGCGGCGTATGCCCAGGTTTCTTACCAAACGGCTTATCTCAAAGCGCATTTTCCCTTGGAATTTTTTGGCGCATTGATCACCAGCGACATGGACAACACGGATAAGGTTTTACGCTACATCCATGATTGTCGCGAGATGAAAATAACCGTACAGCCACCCGATGTGAATTTGAGCGACCGCGACTTTTCTGTTTCGGAAAATAAACTGGTGTTCGGGTTGGGCGCGATCAAAAATGTCGGTAGCAAAGCCATCGACAATATTATTGAAGCTCGTGAAGGATTGGAAAAATTTAATTCTCTGATCCAGTTATGCGAAAGTGTGGATCTGCAACTCGCTAATAAACGTGTGTTCGAAAGCCTGATAAAAAGCGGGGCCTGCGATTCACTGGGGCAGAGTAGGGCGCAAATGCTAAAAGACCTGCAAGCGTCTATGGAACAAGGGCAGACTAAACAGCGCGATCAGCAACTGGGGCAGTCGAGTATGTTCGACACCTTCGCAGAAGATGTGGTGCCGGAACAAGGAAATGGAACTCCTGCAGAAGAGTGGGATGAAGCCGACCGCTTGAAATTTGAAAAAGAGAGTATTGGCTTTTATATAACGGGCCATCCTCTTGATGGGTTCACTAAAGACCTTTCCTGGTTCACTGATGCGACATCGGCATCGGTTGCTGAAGCGGGAAGTAGTAAATCGGTTAGTATTGCTGGTATTCCTATCAAACATCTCCCTAAGACAACTCGCAAGGGTGATAAAATGGGGATAATTACTCTGGAAGACTTGCATGGATCTATTGAAGTCATTTTGTGGCCTGAGATTTACGCGGAGGTGGAAGCGCTTTTACTTGCTGAAGAACCCATTTTAGTCAAAGGCGAAGTAGACGCTGAAGGAAACATGCCGAAGGTTATTGCCAAGGAAGTATTTCCGTTGATTCAGGCAAAGCAACGGTTTCAGGGAAGAGTGATGATCCATTTCCGTACTTTAGGTTTAGAAAAACAAACCCTTTTGGCTGTAAAGGATATCTTGGCTGCAAATAAAGGCAACAACGATACTAGACTGCATTTCATTTCCCCAGATAATAAGGAGCGAGTGGTCACGGTTTCAGAAGACCTTCGCATCCAACCTTCCGATGAAGTGATTGAGCAAATCCAATCTTTATTGGGTGAAGACGCAATTATTTTTGAATGATTGCCGCTGCTATAAATCATTTCCTGATTCATTTTTTTAGGTGGTTTGTGCCATAATGACCGCTAAATCTTACAAAATGGATTAATGGAACCTAAGGAAATATGGAAGTTAAAGAATTTGCTTTGAAATATTTTTGTGACACCCTTCCCAATGGCTTGACCGTGGTTACGGTCGAGATGCCCCACATTCATACAATGGAAGTATCAATGTTCGTGCGCGCTGGATTGCGATACGAGACTCTTCAAAATAATGGGATTTCACATTTTCTTGAGCATATGATGTTTCGTGGCAACAAGAAGTATCCAAATTCGATTGCATTAAATATGGAATTCGAAAACATCGGACGCGATCTCAGAGCTTCCACTTTAGGTGAATACACGCAGTATGGGTTTAGTCCGCATATCTCACAATTGGATAAAGGTTTGGAATTGTTTTCTGAATTTTTTTCTTCCCCCACTTTTCCCGAGATTGAATTGGAGCGGGGAATTATTCTTGAGGAATACTTTGAAGAACTCAATGAAGAGGGCGTAAACATTGATATCAATAATCAGGCTTGTAAGCTGCTTTATCCTGAAACCCCTATGGCGTGGCCAACGATTGGGACCGAAGAAACAATAAAATCCATTCAAACAGAAATGCTGAGAGAATATTTCAACAGACATTATGTGCCGGGAAATATGGTGTTGGCGTTTGCGGGGCCAGTAGAGCATGGCGAGGTATTGGATCTTTCGCGTAAATATTTTTCCAGCCTTACGAATGGAGAAAAACCTATTTCCAAAGATCATTTTATTGGAAGTATCGATGAAAGGCAGGAGAAGCCAGGACTGCATTTTCAGGATGACTCTGACAGCCAAATAGAACTGCAAATTTGTTTTCGCTCTTGTTCTTATAACGACCCCGATTTTCTGGTATTAGCATTAATAAGCCGTGTCTTTGATGATGGGTTTACTTCGCGGCTTCAAAGGGTATTGCGAGAGGAGCGCGGATTGGTTTATTCCGTTGAATGCCGAGCGACCAGTATGTCTGATCTGGGGACAATGGATTTTGATGTTACGATGCGACCAGAAAAAGTTTTAGAAGTGACGAGTGTCCTTCTTAAAGAAATAAAAACTTTTGCCAAAGAAGGGCCAACCGAAAGCGAACTGGCGCATATCAAGAAAAGGTATTACTTTGATCTCGATTCGGAGTTGGATGATCCTTATAAACAAGTGGTGCGCTATGCATTTCCTCATCTTTACTCAAGAGAAATGTCACTTGAAGAAGAAAGAGCATTAATAGAGTCTATTTCTGCAAAGCAAATGCTTGAGGTGGCTGAAAAAGTTTTTGACTCAAAAAACCTCAATCTTATTCTGGTAGGCCCCTATACTCCCAAACTAAAATCCCAGCTTGAGGGATTGGTTCAACAATTCTAACTCCTGTAATTAATATGTCTTTTCAGAAGTGTTTTCTACTTTTCATTATCTTATTCGGTATTTTGGGTTGCTCTGCAAATATTGAGAGTTGCTTGAAGGACGGCAGTTGTGGGCCAGCAATAAAGGTTGCAAGTTATAACGAGGTTTTGCCGGATGACCCCTTTGATCCTTTCTGGAGTAATGAGCAGGCACCCGTTCCTACTTCAATAGAACTGGGGCCACAAATGATTACCAATCCTAAATGGCCTAACCCTTCCACCAAGGAAGTTTCTATTCGGGTTGCCAAAAATAATGATGAGTTGGTGGTGATGCTTGAATGGAAGGACGACACTCGAGATGGAAATTTTGATCATTCGTCTTTGTATGTAGACCGAGCCGCCGTAATGTTTCCTGTAGAGAGTGGAAGAGAGCCACCCTCAATAACTATGGGTGAGCCAGGTGCTCCGGTTAATATCTGGCAGTGGAAATCCATTGGCGGCGAAAGAGGTCAGCCCGGAGTAAAAGCCAAAGAAGCTTTAGCCTACCAGACGGTTGAAGACCTGAACGCAGAGGGCTTCAGCACATTGACCTATCAACGCACACAAAATGTTAAAGGAACAGCGCTATGGAAGGATAATACCTGGCGTTTAATTCTCAATCGTACTCTTGTTGATAATGATGTTAATGATGTTCAGTTCAAACAGTCTGTTTTAATGGCGGTGGCGGTGTGGAATGGCTCTAACCGAGAATTGAATGGGCAGAAGGGAATTGCAGGTTGGATGTTGTTGCAGTTTAGTTGATAGAATTTACGTTTCCGTATTTACTTTCCAAATTCATTTTGAACTTTTTCCAAGGGGCCTTAAGGGCGGGAACTAATTTTTCTTTCAACTCATTTGGAACATAATTAATTTTGTCCACAGGCCAATCCTCCACATTTCGAATATCAAGATTTTCTTTCTTGTACGGCTCTAAAAGAGCTTCCTCAAATCCATAAACCAATGCAGAGGAATAAACGCGGTGGTATTGTTCTTCGATACTTTCCTCAGAATGCAATCCCATTATAAACTGGTCGAAAAGGCTTTTAATGATAGGTTCTGCATGCTCGACAAAGTCAGGAGTCAAGGCGGCGCGCAATGTCGCGTAGGTGATTAATACATCCTGAAGCAGAAATTTTAGTTCAGAGCTTTCTTTTTTGGCCGGTCGGGTATTAATGTTTAAAAGCTCTTTTAGTGTTTTTATATTGCGGATCATATCGTAAATGATGGACTCTTCCCAGCTAGCTTTATTCCAGACAAAAAATGCGCGTACAAAATTTGCTCGTCCCTTGGTGTCCCACATTTGCAATGCTGTAGTGGGGCAAATTTTATTGGAGTAGGGGATAGTCTCGCCCCATTTAGGATCAACTAAATCCAATCCATAACGCCCGAAAACAAGGGCGAAGTTTTTTTGATACAGGTTCATTAAACGTTCAAAATTTTCTTTGTCGTCTAAAGGACTATTTTGGGGAAGACTTACAATTGAATAAAGGCGGACAACATTTGTTCTGGCTTCGCCATCATCTAAAGCCACCATATAAGAGCCACCCCACATTCCAGCCGTAATGGGAGTATCCAGATTATATTTATCCTTCATCTGCACCGTTATATGAGACGCAATTTCGCGGAATAGATTGTGTAGATAAAAAAGATTGATTCGATTGTTTGGGGAATAAAGATTCCCCAGAATATTGTATTGCGGCATGACGACAGGAGGTCGAGCCGGAAAAGCTTGCGATAGCTCTCTGACCAGACTTGATCTAATACGGTGGTTAATAATTCAGTAAATTATTTCGCGAATCAGTTATAACGTGAGTTATTGAGAATGAGTGGTTCGCAAGAATTCAGCTTGAGCTAGAGTCGTTTGTTCTTTCCGTATAGAGTTTAGTCTGTCACGGCGCCATTGCTGGCAGAACTAACGAGTTTAGCGTATTTAGCTAAAACTCCTTTTTTATATTGAATCTCTTTTGGTTTAAATTCTTTCCTTCGGTTATCAAGTTCTTCATTAGTTAACTCAACATCTACTCTATTATTTGCAATGTCGATATGAATTGAGTCTCCATTCCTTAAAAGTGCAATGGTTCCTCCCACCTGAGCCTCGGGTGCTACGTGACCTATGACTATACCATAGGTCCCTCCTGAGAACCGACCGTCAGTAATAAGAGCGACTTTGTCACCCAGTCCTTTTCCGACAATGGCGGCTGTAGGAGCTAGCATCTCGCGCATACCGGGTCCGCCCTTTGGGCCTTCAAATCGGATGACTACCACATCGCCGGCTTTAATTTGGTTTTCAAGAATTGCATCGAGGCATTCTTCTTCAGAGTCGAACACTTTTGCAGGGCCGGAAATATCACGAGTCTTCACTCCAGAAACTTTTGCAACAGCACCTTCGGAGCAAAGGTTTCCTTTTAATACCACAAGATGTCCTTCTGTAGATTTGGGTTTGTCTATTGGAAGTATGACATTTTGATTTGCAGATGGTTCGTCCGGAATGTCTTTAAGATTTTCAGCCACAGTTTTCCCTGTGACTGTCAGACAATCTCCATGAATCATTCCTGCATTCAACATCATTTTCATCACTTGAGGAATACCACCGGCATGGTGTAAATCTACTGCTACGTATTGCCCCGACGGTTTTAAATCGCAAAAAAGCGGAATTTTTTTCCGAATGGTTTCGAAATCATCAATTGTCAATTTAACATCTGCCGAATATGCAATTGCTAGCAAATGCAAAACTGCGTTTGTGGAACCCCCTATAGCCATAATAACGGCTATGGCATTTTCAAAAGCCTTGCGAGTCATAATGTCACGCGGAAGAATATTCTGCTTGATCATATTCATTAAAGTTTCTGCGCATAGTCCCGTGTTGAGTTCCTTTTCTTTATCTTCGTTGGCCATTGTGGAGCTGTGGGGCAAGCTCATCCCCATTGCTTCAAAAGCTGAAGACATGGTGTTGGCTGTGTACATCCCACCGCAAGACCCGAACCCTGGGCAGGCGTGTTTTTCAATTTCAGTAAGTTGTTTTTGGTCAATGGTGCCTGCACCAAACTGCCCAACGGCTTCAAAAACGCTGACAACGGTCAGATCTTTTCCATCCAGATGGCCTGGTTTGATAGTGCCCCCATAAACAAAAATCCCTGGAATATTTAGTCTTGCCATGCCGATCATGGCTCCTGGCATATTTTTATCGCAGCCACCAATGCAAATAACCGCATCCATACTTGCGCCACGACAGACGGTTTCAATGGAATCGGCAATAACATCACGGCTGATGAGGGAACATTTCATTCCTTCTGTTCCCATTGAAATTCCATCGCTGATTGTGATGGTGCCAAATGTTTGTGGCATTCCACCTTCTTTACGAATTTGGGCTGCGGCAATGTCTGCCAATTTCCCGAGTCCGGCATTACAGGGCGTGATATCGCTTTGTCCGTTCGCCACACCTACTATGGGTTTTTGAAAGTCATCATCGGAAAAACCGACAGCGCGAAGCATTGCCCGATTTGGGGCACGTCTATCGCCCTGGGTGACTTCTTTGCTTTTAGAGTTTAACGATTCGGATTTCTGCGACATAAATAACTCCTAAGTTCAAAATACAAATATCTTGTACCATTTATGATAAGGACACTTGTCTTTATATGATGATTTTAAGCCGAATTATATTCCAGGCTCTTCGATTCGATTCAATACAGGACGATGAAAATATCCGCCACCGTTATTAGAATGCGAGATGGCGTAGTATACAGGATGTTCCATAGATTTTAAAAGGGCCTGGGAGCCGGAAATTTCGATTTTATGGTGAAAAGAAATGATAGGGGTTTTCCGATCTTGTTTCCAGGTTTTCCCTGAGAAAATGGATTTTTCCGATAAGAATCCTGGCAGACGGTATGCCCGCTGGGAATATAGATAGTCGAGCTTCAGCAAGTCTTTTTCGTCGCGGGAGATATCTGGGAAGAATGTTTCTTGAAAAATGCTGTATTGCCTATCCAAGGCAACGGGATTCATGAATAAATTATTTGTTTCATGATAATTCAGCAATCGATCAAATAGAGTAACGGCATCCAATTTTTGCAGAAGATAATTTATGGAAAAGCGAAATCGTTTTGAATTATAAAACCGGTCAAAAATATCAGCGAATTTTTTTAAATAGTCGATTTCCTCGGCGCTAAGGTTTTTGTTTGAAATCAGTTCATAGGGGGGTGTGGACTGATATTGGTAGTCATGGGATGAGATATCCTTTTTTATTGGGGCGCCGGGAAGGAATTTTAGAAATCCCAATTGCAGCTCATGGGGCCTAAGGGAAAGAACTTCTCGAAACGAGTTCAATAACTTTTCAATATTTTCGCCAGGAAGGCCAAAAATAAGATCGCAATGGAAATGGATTCGATCTTGATCTAGTAGTTTCCTTATTGTACCGAATAGCCTTTGGTTGTTTTGTTTCCTCTGAATACTTTCCTGAACTGATTCGTCAGTCGTTTGAATTCCAATTTCAAATTGAAACATTCCAGGTGGAACTGTTTCCAGGAACTTCAATATGTCGGGTGTGAGGATATCGCCGACTACCTCAAAATGGAATTCTGAACCAACAAACTGTGACAGCCACTCCATAAGAGATTTCATACGGCCGGGTTTGAGGTTGAAAGTACGATCAACGAATTTGAGCTTTTTAACACCAGCGTTTATCAGATTTTTTATCTGGTCGTAAACAATTTTGTCATCGAAGTAACGTACCGTTTTATCCAATGCCGACAGGCAAAACGAGCAGAGGTAAGGGCAACCTCGCGATGTTTCAAAATAAACGATGCGATTTTTCAGATTAGGATAGTCTTCTTCGAGATAGGCTGGTGCAAGGTCAGGAAGATCTGAACCATAAGTTTTCCAGCGATTCAAAACATCTTCGGTAGGGACTTTTTCGTGTTCGATGATTTGGAGATACTCCAGCCATTTCTTTTCTCCTTCACCGGAAATTACCGGGCAACTGATGCTGGTTTCCGTTTCAAAAGAAACTTCGGGGCCACCAATGACGATTTTTAAATTCGGGTTCTGCTTTTGAAGCCGTTCGATCAATTCAAAGCTTTGACTTCGATTCCAGATGTAAATGCCAATACCCAGAACATCGGGTTTGAGCTTTTGGATTTCTGAGGCTATTTTCCAGACGGGTTGATTGATGACAAATTCTTTGATCCAGACATTCTTGTGTCCGGCATCTCGGGCCGCGTTTCTGAGGTAGCGCAAACCCAGAGATGAGTGAATAAATTTGGCGTTTAATGTTACCAATCCTATAGAACGTTCCAACCCAAACCTCGATTGTGTTGATTGAATTCTATTTTCGCCAAAAATAGAATGAATAGAAAGCTTTTAATCATAGATATTTTACAGGCTTTGCAAATGGTAAGAGGGAAGGGTTATGCAGGTTGGCAGGTTTTGCAAAAGAATGTTGATCGTCCTGTTTGAACTATACGACATATCAGGTTAGCGCATTTAGGGCAGGGTTGGCCTTCCTTTCCATACACTAACAACTTCACGGAAAAATAACCTTGTGATCCATTGGGGTCAAAAAAATCCTTTAAGGTGGTTCCGCCGCTGGCAATGCTTTTATTGAGCACGTCTCGAAGGCACTCTATCCATTTATCCCATTTTGCTAAAGTTATTTTTCCAGCCTGCTTTTGTGGGCGTATCCCCGCATGGTAAAGAGATTCGCAGGCATAGATATTTCCTACACCGGTTATCTTTTTCGCATTCATGATAAATGATTTCATGGGTGATCGGCTGTTCTTTGCCAGGTTCTTCATGAATTTGGCAGTCATTTCTGGTGAAAAAGGATCGCAACCCAGGCTGTCGATCAACGGGTGCTTCCCAGATTTTGGAACCCATGAAAGGCTTCCAAAACGTCTGGGATCAACAAAATGCAAGTAGGTGTTATCCGAAAATTTAAAAATGACGTGAGTGTGTTTTTCCTGAGGTTCAACGGATTGATGTAATACTACCCGACCGCTCATTCCCAGATGAAGAAGCATAGACCCATCGGGTACATGAAATAGAAGATACTTGCCCTTGCGAGTTATTTCGGAAACCTTTTGATTAAGGAATCCTTTACGAAGGGATGCTTGAGGAATAGGGAATCGGATGTCCTTGCGATAAAAATTTATACTATGGCAAACTTTGTTTTTAACCAGGGGAAGGAGTGCCCTGCGAAGAGTTTCTACTTCTGGAAGTTCAGGCATCAGATTGATTAAGTCTTTAAATTCCTTCGGCTAAATATTTAGGACTCATCCGCTTCTTTTTTCTCAGCAGGTTTTTTTGAGATGACCACTTTAGCGGATCGTAGGATTCTGCCATTCAAAGTATATCCTTTGGAGTACTCTTGAATCACTGTGTTTTCTTCATGTTCCTCAGATTCTTGCTGATTCAGAACTTCGTGCAAGTTAGGGTCAAAAGGTTTTTCTAATGCTTCAACCGGTTCCACATTTTGATTTTTTAAAAAAGTGGCGAATTGTTTTTGTATCATTTCCACACCCTCTTTTAAGCTTTCGAGGGTTGCATTTGGCGCTTCCATGGCTCTTTCGAGGTTGTCTTCTATTTGTACCAGTTCCTTGAGTAGACGCTCATTTGCAAACTGTACAAAATCTTCTTTTTCTTTGGTGAGTCGCTTCTTAAAATTTTCCAGTTCAGCTTTTTCGCGAAGGAAAGTATCTTTTTGTTTTAATAACTCCTCGTCCTTCAAGCGAACTTCTTCCTGAAGTTGTTCAAGTGGGGTCAACTCTTTAACTTCTTCCTCCTCAATGGCATCTTCTTCGTCTACTAGCTCTGTTTCTAATGTTTCTTCAGGCTCTGCTTCGTTTTGATTTTCGTCTGTCTTTGTTGACATTTACTTATTTATACTCCCTGGTTTTCTGATATTAATTTCGATACCCTTTGTGCGGTATGATTAACAATGGATATAATTTTTTTATAATCCATACGTTTAGAGCCGAATACAGCTAAAGTCCCGACCTTTTCACTTCCCATTTGGTAGTTCTGGGCTATTAAACTGCAATTACCCATTTCTTCTTGTAAATTTTCTTCACCGATAAGAATGGTCATGCCTTCATGGTCCAAACATAAATCAAGCAAATTTATTAACTTGGTCTTCTCTTCTAGAGTTTTCAATAATGTTTTAATTTTTCCTATGTCTGCATTAAATTCAGGTTGGTCAAGAAGGTTTAAGGCCCCTTGAACAAGCAATTCGTTATTCGTATCTTCAAATAATGTCGAGGAGAGATCATGGGCTTTTTGCGCTAACTGATTGTAATGCTTTTTTTCTAGACGCAAACGTTTCAATAGCTCTTTGCGAATCCATTTTATTGGTTTGCCACTGAATTCATCATTCAAGTAATTGGATATGGAGGTAAGCTGGTCTTGGGTTACATCTGATTCTATAGGAAGTACTTTGTTTTGCAAAATTCCTTGCTCAGAAAAAAACACAGCTAAAGCCGCTTGGGGTGCCACTTTTGTGAATTCAATATGTTTGAAACAGGTGGTCGAAAACCCAGGTAGCATAACCAGCCCCGTTTGCTGTGAAATTGTTGAAAGGTTATCGCAGGCACTTTCAAGAACGCTTTGCAGATTTTGCTTGCCAGGTTGATATTCGAGGTTGCGCGTATCCGATAGGATCTCCGCTTCCATTAAAAAGTTTTGCGGTCGCAATAGATGATCTACATAGAACCGATACCCCTTGTCTGTTGGAATTCGTCCTGCAGAGGTGTGGGGTTGGCTTAAAAACCCGTTGTCTTCCAAATCCGACATCGCATTTCTTATAGTTGCTGAACTTAAATGTTCGGGATGGTTTTTCGCAATGGTTCTCGACCCAACAGGTTCTGCAATTTCTATGTATTTATCGATGATAGAAAGCAGTATTGATTTGCTTCGTTCATCTAGGATAGGTGAGTTCATAGAACTAATGTTGGAAACCTGTTTTTAATTAACTGCTAATAAATAAGTTAGCAATCCCTAAATTTAATGTCAATGTCAACGTAGGCAGTTTTCGGTTTAATTGGCAGGAGTTAGATTAACTGGGTGTAGGCAAACCGGCAAGGTCTGTTTTTTTCTCCACAATCTGTGTCCCAATTCCTTCCTCAGTGAAAATCTCCAGCAATAAAGCATGCTCTATTCGCCCATCTACTATATGAGTTTTATGTACCCCGGCCTTTAATGCATCTAAACAACAATTTACTTTTGGCAGCATTCCATCTTTGATCACTTTTTCCTTGATCATTGTGCCAACTTCTTTTTTAGTAAGACCTGATTGAAGTTTTCCTGTTTTGTTTTTTACCCCCTCCGTGTCAGTCATTAGAATAAGCTTTTCAGCTTTCACGGCAGAGGCAATTTGGGCGGCAACAAAATCTGCATTGATATTTAGGGTCTCTCCATTTTTCCCTTTGCCAATGGGGGCGATGACAGGGACGAATCCGCTTTTGTCCAGTGTTTCTAAAATACGCGGATTCACCTGGGTGATTTCACCCACCAGCCCGAGATCAATGATTTCAGGGCGGTCTGTTTCTGGAGACTGCTTTTTGGCTTTGCGGTGGCGCTTTGCCATTATCAGGTCGCCGTCTTTCCCTGTAATGCCGACGGCACTTCCACCATGACGGTTAATGAGAGAAACAATCTCCTTATTTACTTTACCGCCAAGAACCATTTCTACGACATCGATAGTTTCTTTGTTGGTGACTCGCTGTCCTTCAAAGAATTGTGATTTTATTCCGAGTGCTTTAAGAGTTTTGTCAATTTGAGGTCCGCCTCCATGAACGATCACCGGGTTGATGCCAATGTATTTCATCATGACAATATCCAGGGCGAATTTATCCTTTAGGATTTCAGAAACCATCGCATTGCCTCCGTATTTTATAACGAAGGTTTTGCCGTAAAATTTCTTGATGAAAGGCAGGGCTTCCAGCAGAATTTCAGCTTTTTGTATGAGTTTTTTCACGGTAGAAATTAAAGAATGTATCGGCTCAAATCTTCGTCTTGAATTATGTCTTTTAATTTTTCACGAATATAAGAAGCGTCAATATTGATATTTTTTTCTTCAAGGTCTGGGGCGTCGAACGAAATGTCTTCGAGGAATTTTTCCATAATAGTTTGCAGGCGCCTTGCTCCAATATTTTCAGTTCGTAAATTAACCTGTGCAGACATTTCGGCGATTTGATCGATTGCATCTTCCTGGAAAGTTAAAATTACATCCTCAGCTTTTAAAAGAGCTGTGTATTGTTTAACGAGAGCATTTTTAGGTTCCGTCAAAATTTTAATGAAATCTTCTTTCGTTAAAGAATCCAACTCAACACGAATGGGAAATCGACCCTGGAACTCTGGAATCAGGTCAGAAGGTTTGGATGAATGAAACGCTCCTGCAGAAACAAAAAGAATGTGGTCTGTTTTGACAATCCCGTACTTTGTATTAATAGATGAGCCTTCGACTATGGGTAACAAGTCTCGCTGTACCCCTTCACGCGAAACATCGGGTCCACTTGTGCCTTGCCCCGAACGCCCTGTAATTTTATCTATTTCGTCAATGAAAATAATTCCATTTTGCTCAACCCGTTTTAAAGCTTCTTGGATCACTGAGTCCTGATCTAATAATTTTTCCGCCTCTTCCTGACAAAGCGCTTTGAAAGCTTCGGGAACCTTTAGTTTGCGTTTCTTAGTTTTGTTTGGCACGAGCGAGCCAAGCATATCCTTTAAATTATTTCCCATTTCTTCCATCCCTGCGCCGGAAACAATATCAACCATGGGAGTGTGCTTCTCGGCAATATCGACATCAACCTCGCGATCATCAAGACGACCATCTTTCAACATTTGTTTGAATTTTTCGCGGGTTTGATCGTAATGCAATTTTCCATTGGGGTCGGAATTGAAACCGGTTTTCCCTGAATGACCTGGGGGAGGCGGTAACAGCAGATCCAGTAGCCTTTCAATGGCCTGTTCTCGAGCCAGTTCTCGAAACTCTATTTCCATTTCTTCTTTGACCATCGTTTTGCTAAGTTCGACCAGGTCTCGGACCATAGATTCTACATCGCGGCCGACATATCCCACTTCGGTGTATTTGGACGCTTCAACTTTAATGAAAGGAGAATTTGCAAGTTTGGCCAGTCGCCGGGCGATCTCAGTTTTTCCAACCCCTGTGGGGCCAATCATGAGAATGTTCTTTGGCCCGACTTCATCACGTAATGAGTCTGGAAGTTGTTGCCTTCGCCAGCGGTTCCTTAGGGCAATGGCAACGGCTCGTTTGGCATTACTTTGCCCTACAATAAATTTATCAAGTTCTGCGACAACTTGTTTGGGAGTCAAAGACGCAATGAATTTATCACGTGGGTCTTTTGATTTTTCTTCAGGTTGTGTCATTGTCATTTCATTCATGGATTACAGTTCCTCAATGGTGAGGTGGCTGTTGGTGTAGATACAAATGGTCTCGGTAATTTTCATGGCCTCTTCAACAATTTCCTTTGCAGAAAGATCGCTGTGAGCAACTAAAGCCTTTGCGGCAGAGAGAGCAAACATTCCTCCAGAACCAATTGCTAAAATCTCATCATCTGGTTCAATCACATCCCCAGTGCCAGACAATAGAAGGAAGTTTTCCTTGTCGGCAACGATGAGCATAGCCTCAAGTCGCCGTAACATTTTATCTGTTCGCCAATCTTTAGCCATTTCGACAGCAGATCGATAGAGGTTGCCCTGGAACTTCTCCAGTTTTTCTTCGAATCGACCAAATAATGAAAAAGCATCGGCGGTCGATCCAGCAAATCCTCCAACAACCTTATTATTAAAAATTCGCCTGACTTTGCTGGCGGTATGTTTCATTACGGTATTGCCCAGGCTCACCTGGCCGTCTCCGCCTATAACGATTTTGCCCTTATGTCGGACAGCTAGTATTGTGGTTGCATGCATCATAGAGGCTATTGTACTTGTAACGCAGGAAAAATAAAGATTTTATTATGAGGAGTTTATTCTTTGGCGCGCGGGTGAGCCTGGTCGTATGTTTCTACCAGCTTGTCAATCGTCAAGTGAGTGTATTTTTGAGTGGTGGAAAGGCTGGCATGGCCCAATAACTCTTGAATAGATCTAAGGTCTGCCCCGCCTTCCAACAAATGGGTGGCAAAGGAGTGACGAATGGAATGAGGAGATACTTTTCCAGGAAAATTTCCTGTGGTGACATACTTTCCAATGATTTTCCTGACCCCTCGGGTAGTGATGCCATTGCCGCGATGATTTAGAAAGAAAAAATCGGTATTAATTTTCTGAGTATTTATTTTCTCTAATCGGACTTTTATATAGTCCTCCAGTGCTTCCACACATTTTTTCCCGAAGGGGAGCAGTCGTTCTTTTCCTCCCTTTCCAAGAACCTTTACTAGTTGCGTGGCAAGGTTAAGGTCCTTCATTTCCAGAGAAACCAATTCGCTGATCCGTACTCCCGTGCTGTAAAACAGTTCCAACATTGCACGATCACGAACAGCTAGGAATCCCTTTCCTTCAGGTAAGTCAATCAGGCGGAACATCTCGTCTATGGAAAGAAATGTAGGAAGTTTATTTTCAATTTTTGGTGCGGGGACAGATTTGACAACATTATTTTGTAAATGGCCTTCTCTGCACAAAAAACGAAAAAACGAACTCAGTGTAGAAAGTTTTCGCCGCATAGTCGCTGCAGAAAACTTTTTATCATATAGAAACCCTAGATAAGAACGAACTGCCAATCGATCTATAGAATTCATATTAATGGAAGACGATTCCCCGGCGTGCCCAGACCGTTTTAAAAATTCCTCAAACTGTAAAATGTCATTGAGGTAACTTTCCAGGGTATGAGGTGAGGCATTTTTTTCTGCCACCAGATAATCTGTATATTCCTTGATATAGCGCTTCACAAATAACCTCTTATTTATCAGTAGTATAAAGGTAGTTCAATGTGGGCCTGAAGTCAAGGGTGGCTCCCCGCTAATACCATTTGAAACTATCTGCCGTTGAGGTCATAATTATCTGCAATCATTTTCAAATATTTTCATCTAATAAAAGACATGACAATAATTCAGGAAAAATTATGACCGATTCTAGCAATCAAGAGGAATTCAAAAAAGTGTCGGAGATTCAGCAACGGCTGGATATTCTGATAGAGCATGTGGAATCCAGAAAAGAGGCTCTTGAGGAAGAAATTGAGGAGCACCTTCACGAATCATTGGCAAATGCCCGCGATTCTATGGAGCTGATTCAGGAAAACATTGCGCCCAAAGTAGAAAAAGCCATTCACACAAAAATGGAAGAGATCGACCGGAAGATGCGTCGATTAAACGAAGACAGTCTTGAGGCGGTTCGAGAAGAATTACAAAAAGCGACACCGGACATTTCGGAAAAAATTCTGGAAGATCTGGACAAAGTGATCGCAGAAAATACGCGGTTTGTAAAAATGGAGATACTTACCCAAGTTAAGGAAGAACTTAAAAAAACGATTCAAACCTCATTAACACCCCTGGAAGAAAAACTCGATCGCGATTTACCCACTGCTAAAACTCTATCGATGGTTTCATTAGGTCTGGCAGCTCTTGCATTATTGGGAGTGATTTGGGTGCTGATCCGTTAATGTGACTCCTTAGCAGGAGAGTCAATGCAAGTGTCACGCTGGCTAGGTTATGAGCCAGAAGAGGAAGAAGAAGAGAATGCTGGAAAGGATGACCTGCCACACAAAATTAAACCCAGGCCCCGTAAACAAAATCAGGACCGATGCTGTACAAAGAATTACAAACGCAATGATCAGCCGTGTTCTTTGTTTTAATATTGGGGGTGGGTCTTGATCCATATTCTTTTGGGCAGTAAAAACTGATTTATAAAAATAGCCTTTTGATATCTTCGATGGCTAGAATTTCTTCGGCTTCTTGCATAACATCTGAGAAATCCATCTCAGAATCAGATGACTCTTGTTCGCACGGACCCAGTTGCGGAGAAGAATAGAAATAGTTTCTTATATCCTCAGTGGAAAAGGTGTTTTTAATAGCCGCTACAAACTCTTTTAAAAAAAGCTCGTAATATTTAACCTGTTCCAATGGTGTGCTGTAATGTTCCTGAATTGTCAGAGCATAGCTCATTTTCAAAGCACGTCCTCCTTTATTTAGAGGATGACTTTCTGAAGCCTCTTCATTGGGATAGAGGAATTGAAGCTTTTGACGAGCTCTTTTGAGTTGCAAAAAATTCCGTCCGAATTTTTCACCAATGAGGTAAGACAGGCCGTGATGAATCCCCTTTTCTTCGGAAACTTTTAAAGCGTCCTGACAGTACTCCTGAATTTGATCGTTTTCCATTTCCATAATATTCGTAGTTTATATATTGATAGGATCATTATTCTTGGAAATTGCCAAGAAGTAAACCCAATTATAAAAAAGTTTTTATAGTGGACGTCGAATTTCCCCGTGCATGTAGGCGCATAAATAAGCCAGATAGCGGGTCAGGCGATGAATAACAGCCTCGCTCCCTTTTACTGGCTGAGTATAGATGAACCGCATGCCCGCGTCGATGGCCCCGCCATCGGTGATATAGTTGTCACCGATCATGCAAATTTTAGAGGGATCGTGCAATCCTAAAAAATCTTTCATAGCAATTTCGAATCCAGCCCGATCGGGTTTTGGCGGTACGTTTTTTACAATTTTGACTCCGAGTATTTCAAACGGCTGAAACCGGTCATCGGAAGCGTTGGTATAAATCGCAACTTTTAACCCCATCTGCAGCATTTTTTTTGCATGATCTATAACAGTAATGTCGAAGTTGCGAGTATGGTGTGGTCCCAATGTTCCATCGGCATCTATCAGTACCCCTTGCATTCCATCCTTCAATAGAACATCTACCGGGACCTCTTCGAATTTTTTAACGGCAAGATAGGTCGATAACCGAGAAGGCTGAAAAGGAAGAGAAAAAAAACGCGAGAGTTTCGCCGGTGTGAGGCCTTCACGTTCAGATGAGGTCGAATGGGATTGGGTCATTTAAAAGGTTTTGCGTAAATAGATTTCTTTAACTGGCAGGATAAAATCATTCGGCGCATTATGCACGCGATAAAATAGGAAGATTCCAGAAAATCAGGAAATAACAGGGAACTCAGGTGTGGAATCAATTATTAATTTCAATAAATCATGTCGGGTTACAATTCCGACCAACTTTCCCTCGTGGGTAACGGGTAGCCGAAGAACCTGGTTGTCGAGAAAAGCTTTCAGCAGAGGTAGGATAGCGCAGTCCTGATCTGCTGTAACTACATCTCGAGTCATGAACTCAGAGACGGGAGTCGTTTTCAAGTTTTTGCCCTGTAAAACTAATAGCAAAACATCTTTTTCAGAAACAATGCCTACAACAATATGATCTTCAACAACTGGTAGCCCAGAAAAATGAGTGCTATTTAGCTTGGTAAGAATATCGTATGCAGAGGAATCAGGGCTTGCGCAAATAACGGGCCGGGTCATAATTTCAGCAATTTTAATGGATTTTAATTTTTCAATCACGAGGTCACCTCGCAGAGGTCGAATGATTGTTGAAATATTTGGGACAACCAGTCTATCAGATATCGGTTTCCCTATCTATTTTTATATGATTCTCCTTCCTATAGGTGTTTACGTTTAGTTTCGGTCACGGTTTCTTCTGCTCAAAATAATTAGCTGAACCGGCAGGAAAATTCCTGCCGGTATCACCAGAAATTTAATCTTTATCTTTATCTTTATCCTTATCTTTGTCACCTTCAAACATAAAGTGTCCAGACTCTAGCATAGCTTGTTGCTTGGCTGGCAAGTGTGCATTGGCTGCACCATATTGATAGACAAGCTTGCCTCCAGTATGACCTGCGTCGACCAAGGGAATCACTGCAGCCAGTGCTAGAATCGCCACTCCCAAACGAATCGCATGCAAATCTTTTCTAACTAAACCGGTCAGAGAGAAAAGGAGCAATCCACCAGAAACCCAGAGTATTAACTCACCAGCTTCTTCGTGTTCTTCAATGACTTTTTCAGATACCACTTCTTCAACCTTTTCCTCGTCCTCCTCTCCCATTTCCACAGCAATATAAGAGGAAACGCCATAACCCAATGCCAAC
>JAJDAV010000110.1 GCA_029261695.1 Nitrospinaceae bacterium
TGATCGCAATTGAGATTGCACCGCTTCGTTAGATTCCATGATATTGAGTAAGCTCTGAAATCCATCTTTTCTGGACTGATTTCGAGGCTGGTTGTAGGTTCCATGTTAAATTAAGGGGCGCAGGGCCAGTATGTTGATAAGTGTTTGAAAACTTTTATTTATCATAGAGGGTTTTCTTTAATGAAACAAATATTTTGCGGTTTATTGGGGTTTTTCTTAATCTTCACCTTTTCTACCTGTGCGCCCAAGCAGGAACAAGTTGAAAAAATAGGTTCGCAACGGCTCTATCGTATAACCGTGGCGGATCACTTTGGCAGAGTTTCATCCGAATTCTGGACAGTGCCTAAACTGGAGGCCTTGGGTTTAAAAGAGATGCTCAGCTCCTATTTTGATCGAGCAATGAAATACCGTGGAACCGAATTTGAGGCTATTTCGCTATTAAAATTAGTCAGCAAATTTAAAATGAAAAGTGGAGGCGATGCCATATTGCTAAATTGCTTTGATGACTATCAAGGCATCCTCCCAATTTCAGATATCCTTAAATATGATTTATATCTGGCTACAAAAATAAAGGTTGGATTCGGATCATCCAAGCCCGATTGGTTGAATCCTCTTCTGGTTCTCGTTCCCGATGGTAAAACCCCTCCGTTTGAAGAGCGGTTTCTAACTGCGAATATTCGCGAACTCAAATTTGTAAGGTTGAGTGACTATTACGCGCCACTTAAAAAAGTTTCCGAAACTTCTGAAAAGGCAAAACAAGGTTTTGAAGTCTACAAAAATAATTGCTTGTTCTGCCATAGCCTTAAAGGTCGAGGAGGTAATAAAGGTATTCGTCTACTGGATGACTATGCATTCTCCAAGGCTGCCGAGCAGAAAAAGTTTTTAACGGATTTTAAAAGTTTTCATCACAAAGGCAATGCAGATAAACAAGATGTTGAACAGTTTGTTACTACAAAAAAACTGAGATCGGTTGCAGAATTTTTGTTGGCAATGCAAAGGAGTGGTGAGAGTTAAACTTTCTTAAGACAGGGGTGCTTGAAGACCTTTTGAGTCTAGGAAACTATTAAATGTAGGGTCATTAAGAATATGCGGAGAGATGGGCATGTTAGCAGGCAGCCCTTCAAGGTTGGGACCAAACATGTTCTTCACGTTTTGCGGAAGAGCGATGCCTTTTGATTTGAAGAAAGTTAAAACCCCTGGTTCAAAAAGAATGTGTGGTGGTAAATCTTCAATACGAACAGCAACGTTGGTTACTGGAGCTGGTGCCGGCGCGGTTCGAAAACGGGTTTTCTTTTGAGGTCGCTGTGTGGGTGTTTGCGAAGCTTCACGGCTCAGACGGATATCTGCGTTTCGCTGAAAGTTGTCAGGCTGTGAACCTTGGCCCGACATCACCCATATGCGACTCGTTTCAAGGTTGTCTGTCCATACCTCAACACGACTGAAACCTTTTAGAAGTTCTCGTACCGCAGTTTCCCAATTGTCAGCCTGAATGGCGGCGCTGAAAGGAACGGTTTCCATCGAAGGATCGATGGAAAACAAAATGCCTGTTTCTTGTTGAATATTTTGTAAAACACTAATTAAAGAAAGATTTTCAAAACGCAGGCTGATTCCTTTGGGGGCCACTTCTGTGTTGTAGCTGGTATTAGGTGCGGTTGGTTGTGGAGTTGGAATAGTTTGGGGAACTGGAGCGGGTGGAACTTGCTCTTGTTTTTTTAAATCAAGAAAGCGCGCATCGGCAGACACTTGCCATAAGCCAATGGCCAATCCAATCCCTAGAGTTGTTTTAATCCAATGTTTCATCCCGATCCTCCACAAGTCGAGAAAATTCTATCTGAGTATAACTAAAATTTCAGGTAAAAGGAAGGATGTTACCGGTGTTTTTGCTTATGAGTTTTTTTCTTTCGGGTGAGGTAGGGGCATGATATGGTGATGTATCTCGTTAACTTTCGGCTACTTAATTAAGGATATTCGAATGCTTTTGCCGGTCGCAGCATTTTTCGCAGTAGGTACAGGAATTGAGCTTTATGGCCTGAAATGGGTCAGTGATTCAATTAGTATTATTAATACAATTTCGTGGGTTATGTTTTCGTTTCTTATAGGCATTGTTGTTAGCCGGAGTTATGGCAATGAATGTTTTGAAAGAATTCAGCGATCCCTTAAATCACGCGAAGCTCCCCCAGAGGATGTTCTAAACGGAGCGGTGATGAGTCTTTGCAGCATGCTGCTGATCACTCCGGGTGTGATTACAGACACAATCGGAGTGCTAATTATGCTTCCGGTTACTCGTGGAATGTTCAAGGAAATGGCGCTAAGCCTAACCCGCAAAAGAATTCAATCGGGACAAGGTTATTTCTTTTTCAAAGATTAACCCCGGTGATTGTTGGTGGTAATTTTCTATTCCTTCCCACGGGAGTGGGTGGAGGTTCTCCGCTTTGAAATCTTTTTTCTTTCCTCCACGAAACCTTAGAGACGAGTTGCTGGATCTGGATGAAGCTCCTTATGAAGAGGTGCGCGACAGTCTGAATGATGTTGCCACCGTCAATCGCTATTTAAGTGGCTATCGGGTTCTGCTCCACCATACCGAGAAATATTTAAGGGCACATAAAGAAGATCGGCCCTTCACCGTACTGGATGCAGCGACAGGCTCTGCGGACCAGCCGGTGGCCCTTGCCAAGCTTGCCCGTAAGCTTGGGGTTCCTATCCAAATCACCGCTATAGATATCAATGCCAAGATGTTGAAAATGGCAAAAGATCAAATCCATCAGTATCCTGAAATTCGATTGGTTCAATGCAACATTCTGGCTCTGCCTTTCAAAGATGAAGGATTCGATCTGGCGGTGAACAATCTTTCGTTACATCATTTTACCTGGGAAAATGCTGTAGCCATTACCCGGGCTATTTATAAATCTGCTCAGTTGGGATTTTTAATTAACGATTTGCATCGTAGCCGAATAGCTCACGCGGTCATATTCTTGCTGACGCGGATTTTTACTCGCAATCGTCTCACTCGTTACGATGCGCCGGTGTCGGTTATGAACGCCTTCACCCCTTCAGAGTTTCGCGAGCTTGCCAGAGTGGCGGAAGTTGAACCCTTTGAAATCCATCGTCACTTCCCCTACCGAATCGCATTTTTGGGTAAGAAGAAATGATTGATAAGTTAGATGTCATAGTTATCGGCGGTGGCCCGGCAGGGTGTGCGGCCGCAATTGGACTCAACAAGCTCGGTTACCGGGTGGTGCTTTGCGATCAGGCAAAGTTTCCGCGTGATAAAGTTTGTGGTGAGTTTATTAGTCCTGCTGCAGACCCTCTACTGAGTCGATTAGGAGTTCTTGATCGAATTGAAGCGTTGTCTCCCAAAAGATTAAAAGGAGTAGCAATTTCTTCCTACGAAGGAGAAGAACTTAAAATTGACTACCCTCGGTTACCCGAGATGGCTTTACGTCCGACCAGTTTGTCTGTTCCAAGGTATGCCTTAGATTCTATTCTCATCGAACAGGTGAAACGGGTGGGTGTTGAGGTTAGAGAACAAAGCAAGATTACCGAGTTTTTGTTTGATGAAGGAAACGTAGCGGGTGTCCGTGGTTGGGATGGAAATAAAACCTCTTTTGTTCTTCATGCTCCTCTGGTGATTGACGCGGGCGGGCGTAATTCGCTGTCGTTAAGAAAATTTGGTTTGAAAAAACAGTCTAAAGGAAAAGAAAAGATTGCGATGGCGGCCCATTGGCAAGGAGCGAAAATTGCCGATGACTATTGTTATATGCATGTCTCTCATCCCGGCTACACAGGCATTTCAAGTGTGGGAGAAGGCCGGTCCAACGTAGTGCTGGTTGTTAACCGGAGTTCTATGAAGGGGGAAAAACCAGAGAAGTTCTATCTAGATACGGTATTGAAAAATCGATTGCGGCAAAAATTACTGGAAAACGCCGAATGCATGGAGTCGGTGCGTGCAGTTGAGTCGTTGGGTTTTTCTGTGAAACCGGTTCCTTGTGGCGGTTTATTGTTGGTGGGTGATGCGATGGGGTTTATTGATCCTTTTACTGGGGAAGGTATTTATCTTTCTTTGCGGAGCTCTGAAATTGCAGTAGAAGTCGCGGATCAGGCGTTAAAAAAAACAGATTTGTCGTTAGCTGCCCTGAAGGCTTATGAGGTAAAGAGAAAAAAGGAGTTCGATAAGAAATTTTTGTTGAGCCGGATACTGCAAAAACTAATTTATAATCCGTTTTTATGTGATCGTGTAGTGAATTCGTTGCGAGGGAACAAGGACCTGTCAGAAACATTGGTTGGGGTCATTGGAGATTTGACACCGGCAGAGACTGTGGTGTCTTTCAGGTTTTTATTGCAATTGATGGGTGCATATTCCCAAGGAATTTCTGTTGCAAAACTGGTAAGGGGAAGAGCTTAGCTGCCTTTAAGTATAGCTTGTGCGGCATCCAAACCTTCTTTTGTGTTTTCGATTAAAATTTCCAGTTCGTCAAAATCCAAATCAAGTTTATCCAGCACACCATATTCTAAAGGTGCGGCATCTTCTGGGACAATTCCATTTCCAAATCCATTCTGGTTGGCAAGTAGATTGGCTGTGGTCAATAGGTGTGCAATACGTTTGACGTCGCCATTTTTCCCCGTGTCATCGTGATGAGTTCCAATTGCCTGTACCATGTTAGGCGATACGGGCCACCACTTCTCAATAAACCTTTTACCTAGCTCGGCATGGGTGATGCCAAAGGTTTCGTCTTCATGTTCTGCTAAAGTGCGGTCGGTCGATTTGATGCTCTCTAGAAGTTCTGTGTATTTATCTGGAATAAGGTGATCAAAAACGAGAATCCCAACATCGTGCATCAAGCCACACATATAGGCGAATTCAATTTCCTCAGGGGTGATTTTAACTATGTGGGCGAGTGATCGAGTGAGATATGCAACACCGAGTGAATGTGTCCAGAAACCAAACTGATCGAACCCTTTTGGTTTCCTGAAAGTTCCAGGTAAGGCAATGGTGTATGCGAGATCGAGAACCATTTTAATACCAAGCCTCATAACGGAGTCTTCAACATCAACGGACTTTTCTCGGCCTCCCCCGAAAAGCACGCTATTGGAAAGCTGGATAAGACGTCCCGACAAAACAGGCTCGGTTTCAATAATCGCAGAAATCTCCAGAATGTCGGAGTCGGGATCGTTGACGCGTCTTTCAAGATTTATGAGGACTTCGGGGATGGGTGGGAGATCCCCCTTTGTTTCGATAAGGGAGATTAGTTCATCTCTCATATTTTTTGGGTCTCAGGTTAGTGGATGCTTGATTGATAATCACTAAGGATTTTTTCCATTCGGTCTTTGAGGCTTAACTTTTGCTTTTGATACTTTTTATTTTCTAATTCTTGTTCCGGGGTAATTAATTTCATTTTGTTAAATGCTTCAACTTTTTTCTTTAAGGTTGTGTGCTCTTTGTAAAGTCCGCGAAACTCCTCATTATCTTTTTGAATTTTTTCGAGTAGCTCTGGATTGATATCCATTTTTCAATCTCCTTTTTTAGATACAGTATAATTTAGTTCTGCCTCTGAAGGCCGGACGTAGTTAATCGTCAGAGAATCCAGATCGTAGTGCAGGTTTTTGGCTAAATCTCGCGAGGCGATTAAAGCTGCACTGGCAGCGACAGTTCGATTTTTATTTGGTACGTTTTGTATGAAGTTTTCCTTCAAACGGGACTTCAAGAACTCTCCATAGACTTCCAGACCATTTCCAACAAACGCTGTGGGTTGATTTATTTGTTCGCACAGTCCTTCTGGGGATATTGCCTGATCACCGGTTTCTCTTATTAGTTGGTTTGATTGGGGCCGGAACAATGCGGTATAGACCTCTTTTTTTCTAGCATCCAAAACTGGGCATATTGAATATGGCCCCGACTCTATAGTTTCTGCGTAAGCTTCCAACGTGTTGACCGATGCGAAAGGTTTTTCGGTTGCCAAAATCAACCCTTTCAGCAAACTCATCCCCACTCTAAGTCCAGTAAAGGACCCTGGACCTGTTGTAATCACAAACCCGTCAATATCCTTCAATTTTATTCCAGCGCGATTAAGGGTCCCATCCACTTCAGCTAAAAGCTTGTCTGAGTATGCCGGAGAACCATCAAGAATAGATTCGGAAACTAATTGGTCATTATCCAAGAGAGCGACACTTCCTAAAGATGAGGATGTGTCAATTCCCAATATTTTCATTATTTTTCATATGGAGAATGGTGGATGGGACGAAATAGAATACTCATAAGAGCTCCTAAAGACATAGTGTAAACATAGGGGAAGCAATGATGAAAGTCAATGAAAAATCGGGACTTTTCGGGGGGGCTTTTCCCCAATAATATATGTTTTAAATCAATAGTTTGAAGAGATAAAGCGAGTGAAATGAATTGCTTTTTTGCCTAACTTTTTGAAAAGAAATCGATTGATTTCATTATAAATTTTTCCACTTAGAATATATCAAAGGTAAACCTTAACAGAATTGCGGTAAATTTAAGTTACCCATTGAAAAAATTGACTTTATTTGCTTGACATTGAAAATGTTTAATTTTAAGGTGAAAGTGTTTTACAGGGTAAATCTTGTTTTTAGGCATTCTTTACCGCCTTCAAAAACAAGGCATTGAGAATATTTTTTGGAGGCAAGGCGCGTTATGTTCTACGAGGTAAGGATTTTCGACGCCCAAGGTGAGCTCAAGAAAGTACTATCCCCAAAAAAGCTGAGCAACCGGTTTTGGAAAGACGGGGAACAAAAATTGATAGATTTTACTGATAAAGAAAGCAGTTCTACAGGTACAGCAAGCACTGGTAATAAGCTTTATAAAAATGATGAGTATCAATTAGAAGATAGTTGATAGTCTGCTAAGTAGTTAACGTATTGATAAAAAAAGGCACAGCGTATTAATCGCTGTGCCTTTTTATTTTGAAGCGCGCTGAGTGGTTTTAGGTCTACCCATCCAATGAAGAATTTCATATAATCTGGAGCTTTACCTTGGTAATCCACCTTAAAGTAGAGCCAACCCAAATAGGATTTTATGTATATAACAACCTCAGACCAATTAAATGAATTTTGTGAGAGCCTGGAGGCATCTGATGTCCTGGCGGTTGACACTGAATTCGTTCGTGAAAGAACCTATTTTCACCGAATAGGCCTTATTCAAGTTGCGGGGAAAGATGGATGTGCAGCGATAGACCCCATACTTCTGAACGATTTGACGCCTTTGTTGGAAATTCTTAAAGACCCCACCAAAATAAAAGTGTTTCACGCTGCTCGTCAAGACCTTGAGATTCTAGTGAAACTATGTGGGCAGGTTATCCCACCGGTTTTTGATACTCAAGTCGCAGCTGCTCTTGTGGGTTGGGGATCACAAATCTCCTTTGCCAAGCTGATACAAAAAGCCATTGGCAAACATATTCATAAATCTGAAACTTATACGGATTGGTGTCGGCGGCCTTTAAGTCAGAACCAAATAAATTATGCGATAGATGATGTTCGTTATCTTATGCCTGCTTATGAGAAACTTCTTGAGAAGTTGAAGCAATTGAAGAGAAGTGACTGGGTGGCTGGAGAAGTTAAAAATTGGGAAGACCCTGCGACCTTTGCTTTGCCCGATCCACAAACACGCTTTTTAAAGATAAAAAGTCTAAGAAGCCTGAAACCTAGAAATTTGGCCGTGTTGAGAGAGCTGGCCGCCTGGAGAGAGAGCGTTGCTGTGTCTCGGGATTGTTTGGCAAAATCCATCGTTCGCGATGAGTCTTTATTGGAAATTGCTAGAAAGATTCCTACCGATGTTAAAGAGCTTTCGTCTGTTAGAGGGTTCCATCCGAAAGAAGTTGGTAAAAGCGGCGCCGATATCATAAAAGCAGTCGAGCGGGGAAATGCAGTTCCCGAAGATGAATTACCTACACTACCTGAGTCTGATGGTTATTCAACAACACGTGGTATCGAAGAGTTGCTGTCGGCCTTTGTCCAAATCCGTTGCGAAGAATTAAAAATTGAGCCCAGTGTTCTGGCAGATCGTAAAAAGATACATAGTTTTGCTACTCACTTTGAGCAGAAGCTGGATATGAATGAACATTTTCTTCTGCAGGGTTGGAGAAGGGAATGTATCGGTGAGCCCATGCTGAAGCTGTTAAACGGCGAAGTAGGATTAAAGATCAACCCTTCGGGGGAGGTCGCTCTTATTCCTATCGAGTAGCCTGCTTGATGTAAGAGACCAGCTTTTAAACTCAGGAGACTGCCTGAGTTTTTCCAAATCAGGGTCTGATTCAATCTGTTCGAGGTTGCTAAAACCAAAATCAATTGCTGCTTTTAGTTTGTCTAAGCTGGCTTTGGGCTGGTTGGTTAAAGAGTAATAGCAGGCATAATTGTAGTGGATGTGTGGGTTTTTTGAGTCCAGTTTCATTCCAATCTGAAGGGTCTCTAACGCTTTATCAAAGTTTGAATTTTTTAAGTAAGCTGTACTGAGATTTATGGTGGCTTCTTTGAAACTTTTATTGTGGTGGAGTGCTTTTTTGTAATTTGTTATTGCTTCATCATATTGTCCTGCCTTGAAGTTTTTATTGCCTTCGTTGTAGTGGAAGATTCCCATTCTTTTTTCTTTTTCTTCCTGAGGAAGGTTTTGACCGTTGCTGCCTTCTTTATGACTGCCCTCGCTGTGACTTCCTTCATCCAGCTTTGCTTCCGGGATTGAAGTTTTGTCTAAAACTATTGGTGAAGTATCTGTTATTAGAAAAACGATCAGGGCTACAAGCCCTAAGTGGGGCAGATATTTTAAGAGTTTCATATGGTTTTTGAAAACCAACGCTTCAATTCGCTGATCGAGTTCAGAGGGTTGACACCATCAATGGCGGCTCCTTGAGAACATAAATTATAAATTTGCACTTCTTTGTTTTGATTTGCGATTTGTTCCAAATTGCGCAAATAACTGTACATCACTTGGTCGGTCATTATCTCTTTTCCATACGTATTATTTATTTTTACAGCATTTTTTTCCTGGAATTTCATTTTGTGAAGTTTTTCAAGTTGAAAAGCCCCATTAATTTTAAGAATGAGTTGTTGATTGAAACGCGTATGCTTTGAATAGTAGCGGTTACCTGTTAACGCACAATCTTGTCCTAAAAGAAATATGGGATTGCATCCGAATTGAATCAATGCATCAACCCCCAGGCAAGACACCGAACCCCCTGCTTGCGTAACTCCCTTCTTTTTCACTTCCTCTTCCTGATGTTGTGAAAGAGAGTGGCCTTCTTTAAATACAACATAGCAGTCACCAGGAAAGTTTTTTAAGACATCGTGATTTGCAGTGGGGGTGTAAACAAGTTTAGTTGATCCACTTTTGTATTCGGCGAAATGAAACGCGCTCTCCGATTGTGGATCAAGGGAAAAAACATATTCTGGATGGATGCCATTTTTTAGAAGGACAGGGAACGCTGTGTCGACGCAAGTTATAAGAAAGCTGTCTTGAATTTGCTTGAGGTAAGGCAAAGCAGAATCGAGTGAAGGTCCGGCACTTACTAGAAATGCAGGTTTCCCTAAATGATAATTCTTTAGATCGTTGATCCCGGCAGAACTATTAATTTTTTCTTCATTGAGTGCGTAGTTCACTTCTTCCAAATTGCCGAAAACAGCTGGGAATCTGCGTTCCATCAATAATATTTCTAAAGCATTTTTTAATGCAGGGAAATTCGGTGGAAAGCACTTGAAAGAGGGGGCATGGAATAAAATCTCAAGTTGATCGGGGTTGGCCTCGGATATTCTGTGCATCTCGCGCGAAATTTCATTGGAAACTTGCGACTCATCAGTTCCAAAAATTAATTTAAAGCGGTTACTTTGAAAAAACTTTGTTTGATCCTTCAGTTTTATTGCTGTTGTTAGAATGTCTGGATTGAGTTCAACGACCAGGAGAAATCCGTTAGGACCAATTTTTTCAAGCAAAGGGGCAAGGTGGTAACCCAAACCAAATCCATACAGGCAAACTCTACTGCCGGGTTTTATGTTTTTAGAAAAATCAATTCCTTCTTTTTCTGGATCGTATTTGCTGTGTAATAATGTGTTTTCGTATTGGGCGGTGAGTTGTCCAGAATTAGCCTCCAAAACCGTTATTTTTTTCGGAAGCCTGTTTTGAAATCCCACATGGCCCGAAACGTGGTCTTTTAACAGAGCTAGGTTTTTTTCGAAGAGATGATTGTCCAACGAGGGGTCTCCAAATAGCATCTTTACCATCATATCACCAATTGACTTGCAATCGTTTTAGTTTTGTTTTAAAAAAAAATAAACCTCCTGATTATAGGAACCTCCAGAGAAATATATGTCCAAAACGACCGATACAAACCAACCTCAAATCCGAGTTCTTTCTGACGAGCTTGCTAACCAGATAGCGGCAGGGGAGGTAGTCGAACGACCTGCCTCTGTAGTCAAGGAGTTGGTGGAAAACTCCATCGATGCAGGGGCCACTCTCATCCGTCTTGATATTGAGGGGGGCGGCAAAAAGAAAATCCGAATTATGGATAATGGCAGGGGGATGCTTCCAGAAGAATGCAAGATAGCTTTTTCTCGGCATGCAACCAGCAAAATTTCTGAATTCAGTGATCTGGAAACTATTCAGTCCCTAGGTTTCCGTGGAGAAGCTTTACCCAGCATTGCTTCGGTGGCAAAAGTCCGATGTACCAGTGCCCGCAGTGAAACTCAGGGAGGGAAGTTGATCGTTGTTGAAGGTGGAACTCTGGTCGAGGAGAAAGATTTTGCCTGTCCTCAAGGTACGACGATAGAAGTTGCTCAATTGTTTTACGTGACTCCGGCGCGAAGTAAATTTCTGAAAGGTGATTCAACCGAATTTTCTCATATCACGCAGGTAGTTACCCAACAAGCGCTGGCCTACCCGGCTATTCAGTTTCAGTTGACGCATAATGGACGTGATGTTATCAAGACACTCCCAACAGATCAGATTCATTACCGCATTGCAGAACTTTTTGGTGCCGACCTTTCCAAATCACTGGTTCAAGTGCAATCAAGTTCTGGAGATTATCGATTAGAGGGATATGTTTCAAATCCCGTTTTCACTCGGTCAAACCGATCTGCACAATATTGCTTCATCAATGGCAGATTCGTTCGCGATAAAGTAATCCTTCATGCTACGCAACAGGGATACAGCCATTTATTACCTAAAGGTCAGCATCCCGCACTATTTTTATATCTTACAATGGACCCGAAATTGCTGGATGTGAATGTTCATCCCTCTAAAGCAGAAGTCCGATTTGCATTTCAGCAGGATGTCCACCAATTCGTATCACGCAGCATCCGCGAAGGACTTGAGAGAAATTTGCAGAGTCCTGTTGAAAATGTTCGTCCCGCTATCGATGATATTCCCATAAATTCTAATTATGAAAAGACTGCATATAAGCAAGAGTCACCTTCATGGGTAAGGAAATTCGATGAGCCTTTATCCACTCCGCACCAGGGCAATCTTTCAGACGCATTAAGAAAGATGACCGGATCGCATGGTTTCGACTCGCCAGTCGCCTCTTCACCGCAGGAGGTCATGGGTTTTGATAAGCCACCCGTGCCAGTTGCTAATCTGATTTATTCCGAATTTGAACCTTTGGGCCAGTTGGAAAGCTCATTCATCATCATGCAGGGAAAGAAAGGTTTGTTGGTAGTGGATCAGCATGTGGCTCATGAACGTATTTTGTATGAAAGGTTCCGCGAGGCAGCAAAGGAAAAAAAAATTGAGGTGCAAAATCTTTTATTCCCATTAACCGTTGAGTTCTCTCCAGCCGAAACAGAAATATTGTCGCAGCATTTGGATCGTTTGAAGGAGTTAGGGTTGGAACTGGAAACATTTGGTAAGAATGAGTTTCTTTTGCGATCGGTTCCGGCAATTCTAAAAAATATCGATAACGAAAAGTTACTCCGCGATACGATAGAGCTTCTTCCTAAAGGCGGTGACGAAAATGTTCTGCACGATAAATATGAGGATGTTCTTATTATGATGTCCTGCCGCAACGCTATCAAAGTAAACCATCCATTAAACCTCGACCAGATTCGTAAGTTGATATCCGACTTGGAGCAAACCACGATGCCTTTCACCTGCCCTCACGGCAGACCGATCTCCCTCCTATTCGATATGGACGATATCCTGAAAAAATTTCTCCGCAAGTAGCTACGCAGACCACCAGTCACGAATCCTGTCAAGCTTCTGGATAGGGGGAGGTTGCGCCGCTGAGTGCATTGGAGGAATGCTTTCGAACCTATAGTAAAAGGCTTAAGAAGTGTTGTAAGCTTTACAGGTTCTGCTTTATAGTCTCCCTCGCTAGAGGGTTAGCCGCGGACGGTGATTTTCTTGATGGATTTTGCCAGTTTTCTGAGTTTGACGGCGGTTTTTGCTTTTTCTTCTTTGCGGGGGACTTTTTTTGGTTTGCGGTAGCGAACCGATTTTCGGGTATTGGTAAAAACCCATTCGGCGTCGAGCAGAAACTTCTCGCGATTGGTGGTATTCATTGCTCGGAACAAGGTGAGCAGTTTTTGCTCTTCTTTGTTAGTGCTGATGAGATTGTCGTTAAGGAGACCTTTGAACATCAGGCGTCCTTCTTCCAACCCACCACCAATGACTTCCAGAGGTCCTTTTGAGGTAGGGAAATTTTCTTGATCGGGTGTTTGCAAATCTTCTGGTAAAACTTTGGTGGTCAATAAACGATCAAGGGATACGTTACCCAATCGTGCCAGTTTAACCAGAACGGAGACAGGGGCATCTCTTTCACCTGCTTCATAACGGACGTAGGTTCTGAATCCGATTTCCAAGACTTCGGACAGAGCCATTTGCGTGCAGTTGAGATTTTTGCGAATTGTTTTTAAGTTGTCGGAGAGGACAGTCATAACTCTTAGGTCCTTACCCTGATAATTTTAAGCTAACTCGATGCCATTTTTTCGAAGATATTTGTAAGCTTCATCGATCCAGAAACGTTCTTTTTCCAATTTATAATCGGGAAGGTCTTTCGAAGAGCCGACAATACTTTTCATGTAATCGATTGCTTCCTGCTTTTTGCCATTTTTATCTAACAGACGGGCGTAATGATAATAGGCTTTGAAGAAATGGAAGGAGTTGATTACCTCACCGTAGGTGGCTAACGCTTTTTCGTCGTCTCCCGCCATGCGATAGCATTCTGCCAAGCCAAAAATAGCGTTGCCGTAGTCGTATTTTTTGTCGAGGGTGGTCAGTTTTTCTAATACAGTAGCGGCTTCATCGTACCGTTTCAAACCATGAAGACATTTTGCCAAGCCGTATCTTGCTTCCAGCATTTCCGGATCTTTTTGAATGGCCTCTTCAAAGTTGGCAATGGCAGATTCATAGTTTTTCTGTTCTACATAGGCCTGTCCAAGTTTTTCGTAGTGATAGGCCTTTTGGTATTTGCCAATCAATTCTTTTAATTGCAGCGTTTCATCTGTTTCGACTTCTTTTTTCTCCGGTTTGCCAAATGGAATGATGTTTCCACCCCCTTGGGCGGCTCCACTGGTGCTGGCGCGGTTTTTTATTGCAAAGAAATACGCAACTGCCCCTATGGGAGGAAGTAGGATGATAATGATTATCCAGACAAAGTGCTCGCGTCTCTGAATGCAGTCCATACACATCCAAAGCATAAATCCGATTGCCAAGTAATTAAATATTTCTGCCAACTTAACCTCTACATATATTAAGGAGCAATAAAAACAAATTTTTGCCCGGTTTAGAAACTAAGAACCCTCTACAACCTTATTGGTTGCATCAAGGAGTAAGACTTTAGGCTGATGGGTTTCCTTATCAGTGTCTATATTACCATAAGCCGCAACAATGATGCGATCATTTATCTGTGCAAGGCGGGCTGCAGCTCCATTGATGGAAAAGGTTCCAGAACCTCGCTCAGCAGTTATCACATAGGTGATAAATCGGCTTCCACTATTAATATTATAGATATGGACTTGTTCGTAGGGCCGAATATCAACCTGCTCCAACAAATCTTCATCAATGGCGATACTGCCTTCATAATCAATCTCAGTTGCTGTCACCGTGGCTCGGTGAAGCTTCGATTTTAACATTATTCTTTGCAATTTCTAATCCTCTACAATGCAATTATCAATGAGTCGGGCAGGCCCGATTTTAACTGCCAGGGCGATTAACGTCCGGCCTTTCACTACTTCTTTTTCCTGTAAACTTGTGGGATCACAAATCGATATATAATCGATTTGGGTTCCAGACTCAGCAGAAATTATTTTTTTCATGCTTTCGCGCAATTGGTTTGCTGAGGTGATGCCTTGGCGAATTTGGTCTTTTGCATTTTGCAATGACTTTGAAAGAGATAGCGCTTTTGTTCTTTCTTCTGGGGAGAGGTTGCGGTTGCGCGAACTCATGGCTAGTCCATCAGGTTCACGAACCAAAGGAACCCTGTGGACGCTGATATCGAGATTTAAGTCTCTTACCAAAGCCTCAACTACAGCAAGCTGTTGCCAGTCTTTTTCTCCAAAGAATACGTGTTGTGGACGGATGATATTGAATAGTTTCAATACAACCGTTGCGACACCTTTAAAAAATCTGGGTCGGCTATTTCCACATAAGCGCTGCGTAATTTCATCCACCTGCACGTGAGTTTTAAAACCATCGGGGTAGATAGTTTTACTGTTGGGATGAAACACCACATCAACACCTGCCATTTCGAGTTTTTCTATATCTCCTTCCAAGTCATGCGGGTAGACGTCCAAGTCTTCATTAGGACCAAACTGCCGGGGATTGACGAAAATGCTTACAATGGTATGGTCGCAAAGTTTTAGGGATTGTTTGACCAAACTCATATGCCCATCGTGCAAATATCCCATCGTCGGTACAAACCCAAGGGTGGCCCCATGAAATGATTTTGATATTTTTCTCATTTCATCGATGGATGATACCATCCGAACCTGTTGTCTTAATTCAGTTGCCATGGTTCACCTGCTTGAGGGCGCCTTTTTTTAAATTATAGGTGTGTTCAGGGCCGGGAAACGCTTCACTATTTACTTCATCAACGAACTCGCTGACGGCATTTTGAATTACATCCGACAATTGAGCGTAGCGTTTTACAAATTTAGGGGCAAAGTCGGGGTTTAATCCCAACAGGTCATGCGTAACCAGAATTTGACCATCACAATTAGATCCCGCACCGATTCCTATGGTAGGAATTTCCAGATCATGGGTGATTTCAGTTGCAAGTTCTTCTGGCATCCCTTCGAGTACTAAAGAGAAAATACCTGCTTTTTGAAGAGCCTTGGCATCCTGCTTTATTTGTTTTGAGTCGAGAAAACTTTTGCCCTGAACTTTATATCCACCAAACTGATGAACCGATTGAGGGGTCAAACCCACATGCCCCATAACAGGAATCCCAGCTTGAACTATTGATTGGACCTGATTGGCTACTCGTGCTCCACCTTCCAGCTTGATGGCCGCGGCTCCACCCTGTTGAATCAATCTGCCCGCATTAGTCACGGCCTGTTCTACGGAAACTTGATAGGACATGAAAGGCATGTCTGCGACTACCAAGGCCCGCTGTGCTCCTCGCTTAACGGCTTGAGTATGGTAGATCACATCATCGAGGGTTACAGAAAGTGTGTTTTCATGGCCTTGAGAAACCATTCCCAGAGAATCACCTACCAGAAGAATATCGATCGATGTTGAATCCAACAATTTTGCAAAACTATAATCGTAGGCTGTCAAAGCAGTGATTTTTTTTTCTGATTTCTTTCTTGCCGCAATAGCAGGAACAGTGACAGTTTGATTCTTCATGATTTTGTACGGGTTGCGGCTTGGAGGACAAACAGGTGGGAGCAGGGGACGTAAACGAATTCAACGACCCCGTTCGGCAAATGCCGATTCGGCAATTGTCGATAGAGAAGCATTGTGACTTTTTAAACGCGGTATAAAACTTAAAGCCCTTAAGGGTCTTCCTGTTTTTTACGTTTATTTGTCAGTTCTAAGCTTTCTCCGTCCCGGTCCGTTAGGATCCAAGCGGATTGTAATATTCTCGGCCTATTTTATGGCTGTTTATCTTGTTAATCAACTCTTCTAGGTCACATTTTTTTTCAACAAAGTCGATCTCATTGGTATTTATGACCAAAAGAGGTGTGTCAGAATAATAAAAAAAGAAATTATTGAAGGCTTTGTTTACCGAATCAAGATAATCTGGGTCCATAAATGCTTCGTATTCTCTTCCTCGCTTGGCAACTCTTTCTTGTAAAACTTCTGTACTGGCCTGTAAATAAATGACCAAATCCGGTTTTGGGGCTTTGGCATCAATCAAGCTGAAAATTTGTTCGTACAAATTAAACTCATGGTCTTCTAGATTGAGCCGTGCGAAAACTTTGTCCCGTTGAAATAAATAGTCAATGACTACGACCGAGTTGAACAGGTCTCTTTGTGCCAGTTGCATATATTGGTTGTACCGGCTCAGTAAAAAAAATACCTGTGTCTGAAACGAGTAGGCTTCTTTGTCTTCATAAAATTTGGATATAAAAGGATTGGATTCGGTGTCTTCCAGAATCAACCGAGCTCCATACTCCTCGCCAAGAAGATTGACTAGAGATGTTTTTCCAGCACCGATAGCTCCTTCAATTGCTATAAATCGAGGTTCGATTGTAGATTTTGGCATCGTTGCTTATTCCTGGCTAACTTAGAATTTCCTTGATGGATAATTTCAAATCTTTGTAATCGCCAGATTTGACGACACTCACTTCAGAAGCCCAAATTGGAAAACTCAACTTGTCTTTCCCCCATTCTGAGCAAAGTATGATGGGAGCATTTTTGGTTTTTAACTTTTCTATAATTTTTTCGCTGCCTTCACCGTCTAATTTTGTGTTCAGAATAATGAGTTGTGGTTTTCCTTCACTATTCAGTGCTTCCTCTACCGTATTGATAATGGAAATTGAATAACCCTCATTTTCGAGTTCTTTGTAGCAGGACTGATTCTGACCCTGGGGAACATCAACTATAAGGAGGTTTTTTGAAGTCAAAGTCAGAATGAATGTTGAATGTTAAATTTTAAATATCGCGGAGCATTATCCGCGTTTAGTTTTTATAATAATCGGGCTACTATTGCAATGTTTTATGGCTGGAGGCTGTGTTGCAAATGTCCAAGTACAGATTGGCATATTCTATAGCTGCCTTATCCCAACTGAAATCCTTGGCCATTCCATTATTTACCAGACATTCCCAGCTAGATTTATCTGAAAAACAAGCCAAAGCCTTTTTAAGAGCCAGTAATAAAGAATTTTTGTCATTGGGTGCAAATTTGAAGCCTGTCCCTGTTTTTCCATCAAAAGTTTGAATAGAGTCGTCCAGCCCTCCAACAGAACTTACTAAGGGAACTGTGCCGTATTTTAAAGCATACATTTGTGTGAGGCCGCAGGGTTCATAGGTGGAGGGCATCAAAAACATATCGCTTCCTGCAAGAATCTGATGAGCCAAGGTATCATCGAAAGTCGATGCTAATGCGAATCGATTGGGGTTAGATTTGGATAATTGGCTGAAAAAGGATTCATATTTTGATTCGCCTTGACCTAAGACTACAAGGGCCAAATTTTCTTCTTTTATGTTTTCCGAAGCCTCCATTAATAGATCAATTCCTTTCTGGTTGGAAAGGCGAGAAATCATGCACAGCAAGGGAGTATTTTTATCTATTTTAAGAGAAAATTTATCGATCAATGCTTCCCGAGAATTTTGCTTTTTAGGAAGTGAATCATAGGGGTCGGCAATCAGCTTATCTGTCGCAGGGTTCCAGACCGAGTAATCGACGCCATTTAAAATTCCCGTTAGGTCTTTCGATCTCTGCTGAAGTATGCCTTCCATGCCAAACCCTAATCCGGCAGTTTGTATTTCTTGGCAGTACCTTGGGCTGACTGTATTTAAAGCATCTGAAAATATTAGGCCTGATTTTAAAAAACTTATTTTCCCATAAAATTCGATTCCGTCTGATCCAGCGAACCTATCGGGGAGACCGGTGGTGGAAAAATTTTCCATTGAGAAATTTCCCTGGTAGCCAAGGTTATGAATGGAAAACAGGGTTCGTATGTTGGAGTACCATTTTTTTCCCGAATAAAGAGATTTAAGGTAAACGGGAATAAGACCTGTATGCCAGTCGTTGCAGTGAATGATGTCGGGTTGAAAATCTAAGGCTTTGCAAGATTCCAAAGCGGCCTGACTCAAAAAAGAAAAACGCTCGGCATTATCGCTATACTCTGTCCCCGGCTCTCCATAAATATGTTCTCTGTTAAAATAGGTGTCGTTTCCTACCAGATAAACAGGAACATTTTCTGGCAACCGACCTTCAAACAGGGTTGCCTTATTTATAGAGTTGGGAATTTCTATTTCGAGATTCAGGGAACGGATAGGTTGTGACTCTGTGCATGGGTATTTAGGAAGCAGGACGCGGACATCATGCCCCAGTTTTTTAAGGGCAGAGGGAAGAGACCCGGCGACATCAGCCAATCCACCCGTTTTGGCGTAGGGGAATACTTCAGATGCAACCAATAAAATTTTTAAGGATGAACTCATAAGATTGCACCTTATGAAATGCAGGAACAAAAGTCAATCGAAGCTAAATGTTCCTCAAAATCATTGATTGCATTGGAATTAGTAATTATAATTGATTTATCTAACACAGAAAAATAATGAGATGAAAAATAAAAAAATTGCGCTGGCGGTATCGGCCGGGATTGCAGCCTATAAAGCTGTGGAATTATTAAGGATGCTTGTGAAAGAGGGGGCTGAAGTGCGGGTTACCATGAGTGCCAACGCCGGGCAGTTTGTGACTCCTTTGACTTTGGAAGCTCTTTCTGGAAATCCGGTTTATCATCAGCTTTTTAATTCGCAAAATTCAGCAGATATGGAACATATCCGCGTTGCTGAAAATGCCGACTTGATGCTCGTAGTTCCTGCCACCGCATCGACGCTTGGGAAGATGGCAAATGGCTTGGCAGATGATCCGTTGAGTAGTTTGTATCTGGCATTTAAAGGTCCAGTGATGGTTGCTCCCGCCATGAATGAGGGAATGTGGAAAAACCTGGCAGTGCAGGAAAATATTGCAAAGTTAAAAGCACGAGGTATTGAGTTTATTGATCCTGAAGAAGGGGCGCTGGCTTGCGGAACAACCGGACCGGGGCGTCTCGCTAATCTCGACACGATTTTTGCCAGGGTAAATGGGCATTTTGAAAAGCTTCAAGACCTGCAAGGCTTGCGCATTCTGGTGACGGCTGGGCCAACGCAAGAGCCGTTGGATCCGGTACGTTTTTTATCGAATCCTTCTTCTGGGAAAATGGGATATGCCATTGCCGATCAGGCAAAAGCTCGAGGTGCTGAGGTGACTCTTGTCAGCGGTCCCACTTTTCTGGATCCGCCGAAAGGAGTGCATTTCAAGCCTTGTAAAACGGCAGCTGAGATGAATAGCTTGGTTCAGCAATGTTTTCCTGAATGCGATGTGCTGGTGATGTCGGCGGCAGTGGGAGATTTTACAGCACAAAAACTCGAAAAGGAAAAAATTAAAAAGCATAGCGAAGGTGCCTTAACTCTAAACCTGGTTCCTACCAAAGATATTCTAATGGAAGTTTCAAAAATTAAAACGCAGCAGTTCGTGGTTGGGTTTGCGGCAGAAACCCAAAACCTGGTTCAGAGTGCCCTTGAGAAACTACGGAATAAGAAACTCGACTTGATTGTGGCTAACGATATCAGCGCACCAGGGATAGGGTTTCAATCCGATAGCAACCAAGTCACCTTTATCGATTCTGATGAGAAAGTTGAAAGCCTGCCTCGAATGTCGAAGATAGAAATTGCCAATATCCTGTTGGATAAAATAGCGAGCAACGCTAGTGGGAAATAGGTTGATGTGGGGCGAGCAGATAACTACTGCATTTACTATAGGCTAGTTAATATTTCTTCAAGGCGTAGCCTTGCGAACGCAGCGAAAGCCAATGGCCAATGACCGATTTCTTGGAGTGGTGGCGTTTCTATAGACCAGGTCAACATCCTCGGCTTTATTCCTCCAGCTACCCCCTCGAATGATTTTGTACTGGCCTTTATCTGGCCCAGGAGGATTTTCCTTTGGAGAAAACAAATAGTATTCGGGAAAGTGCCAGTCGTTCACCCATTCAGATGCATTTCCGGAAAGATCATAAACACCATAACTGGATTTGCCACTTTCAAATGAACCTACCGCCGTGGTCATTTTAGCTTCATTGTTATAATTAAGCTTGCTTGAGTCTGGCTGTGTGTTTCCCCAGGGATATATAGCGTGTTTTTTTCCTCTCCCGGCTTTTTCCCATTCTGCTTCTGTTGGCAACCGTTTGTTTTGCGATTTACAAAACGCCACTGCTTCTTTCCAGGAAACCCCCACAACAGGTTGTTGCGGCTTCTTAAACTTTGGGTTACTCCAACCTTTCGGTTCCTTACCCCCTGTTTCTTTTATAAATTTTGCATAGGCCTCATTGGTTACTTCATAAATATCGATGTAATAACTATCGAGATAAACTTCGTGCGCAGGATTTTCAGGACCCAATGTGTGTCGATCGGTATTGAACAAGTCATGCGGTTTTAGCTCCAGCATGGATTTTTTGCTTCCCATTTGGAAGGGCCCTTTGGGAATCAATACCATCCCCTCGGGCGCTGAACTTTCAGCATGGGCGGAGGAAATAAAGAAAAAGGAAAATATTACTAAAAATAAGGTTTTCATGGCTGTACACGGGGATTTGTAAAAAACGGATTATAGAGAAAACGGTGCTTCATGGCAATCAGCAAAATTAGTAAACCTTCTTCTAATTTAAAGGAAATGTAGGTGTTTATCAAATATCCAATGGCAATTGACACACTTGTTTATTAGTACTAAAATCTTTCATTCTTGTTATAAAAAGGTTTTTTAAACTTATTTCTTCCAGCAGCCGATAAGGCTGGATAACCTGGAGCAATATATGGATGATCCTAAAAAAGAGCCAATAACAATAAGCGGCAATCAAGACACAAAGCTGTGCCTCAATTGTGGTTTCCCCAACCGCAATACCGATAGCCAGTGTATGTATTGCCGGACCAGTCTGATCGAAGATGGCGGACTGATCAATTGGATCAGACAAACCTACTA
>JAJDAV010000111.1 GCA_029261695.1 Nitrospinaceae bacterium
GACTTTCCCAAAAACCTGAGAGCCTGATGAAACAATAAATATATCTGAGAAAAATTCAGGGATATCATCGTCAGAAGAAGCACGTAAAGAATCGATGGTTTCGCCTACCGTCCAGGACTGTGGAATTGCAACAAACTCGCGTTGCAATAACCGCCCCGCACTGTTCTCTGGGAAGGTCAGACCTTCTTCCATTGAAATACGTGTTTTAACAGGTAACTTGCGAATTACTTCTTGCTGAAAATCAGAATCAAGGTTTTCAATTACTTCGAGAGCATCATCACTTTCCAGAGAAGCAATAAGCTCTGCCACCTGCGGTGCCTCCATTTCCTCCAAAACATCTTTGCAAAGCTCAGGGTCGAGTTCAACATAGGTGTCCGGGTCAATAGCCGAGGCATGCTGTTCTAGGATAATATGACGGTTATCCTCACTTACCTTTTCCAAAAGCTCGGCGCAATCTGGGGCGTTAAGATTGGCAACTGCAGTTTCTACAGCCTCTTGGTGGCCTTGTTGAATATCTTCCTCAATGTTTTGGATATCAGAATCGCTAAGGGTGAAAGAAGCGTCTTCTTCGTTTAAATCGTCCTGCATGGGTACTCTCCAGATAAAAGAATTTGGTCCTCAATTAGATTTTTAGCACATTATCCTGAGCCGATTCAGGAAAGTGTCCTTTTTTTACTCTCCCCCCTCCCTTTCCTCATTCTGAGGTTGACTTATGAGGCCAGGAATTTAGGGGTTTTTGCGGGTAAAATTATTTAATATGAGCCTTCATTTTTATATTGCAAAAGTAAAAAAATCTGTGATAACTAGATTAGTTTAATTACGTATTTCTTTTATTTAAAGGAATCTTAAAATGCTAACAGTCTTAACAGTTTCTATAGTTCTTTTCCGTAAAGCCGGAAACAACAGATTGCACCTTCCTCTTGTTGACTGTCCTAAAAATATTTCTGAATCCACGGTTGATAAAATGGAGCAGTCATATTTTGCTACAGGTTTTATGTAATCCCCCTCTTTTGTTGTCCGTTGGATAAACCCTCTCTGTTGTGTTTTTTATAACAATAACTGATGCTTTCAACTGACGGACCGTTTTACTCCCTGAAATAAAATTAGTTTTTCATAAATCGATATGTAAGCCCCTGTCATAGCTGTATTTGACTTGATTGGGGTGGTCTGTGGACTCGTTTTTTTTGAAAGGAGGGATAGGGAATCCGCCTAACTGGTCGCCTTTGGTCGGAAAAAACATTTGCTTGAAAAATTATAACTACTTAATAATTTTTTTTAAAAAGGATAAAAAATATGAAGAAAATTTTAGCTGTGTTTTTATCTGTAGCATTTTTGTCGGTTCTTTTTGTTGGGTCAGCTTTTTGTGAGGCCCCTGCTCATAGCGAATCTGCCATGTCACAGGATGAATTGAAGGATGGAGATTCCATTTTTGATTTAATTGTTCCAGATGAAGCTGAAGCAGCTCCTCTTGAAGGAGATGCTGGCGATACTTATGAGGGAAACTTTCATAAAGGAGATGATCTTCCTCTCCTTGACTCTGAAACAGAAGACGAAAAGAATCAAGAGGAAGAAGAGAAAGAAAAAACAATTTTTTAATTCAATTGAACCTCAGGCCGGTTGGAGGGGGCCGGCCTGAAAAGTTCATTTTTCAAAGGAGAATAATAAGTGAAAAATGACAAGATAAAATATCTTAGGGGAAGTAAGGAACTCCTTGGGCTGGCAGGAAAGGATTATGAAGATTTGTTGTTTGAACAATCTTTGTCGGGTTTTTCCAAGCCGGTAAAGTTTAAAAATAGAAATAGAAAAAGTTGGTTTGAAAATGAGGATGAACAATTAAAACGTCCAAAATTTTCTGCAATAAAAAAATGGTCCGATAAGAATTAGCAGTGCGGAAAAAACCAGAATTTGAATTTTTCATTATCAGTCTGAATGGTATAAAAAATTTAATGATCTTGACGTTTGAGACCAAAATATTTTTATAGTTTAAATAGGTTCCCCAGGGCTGATGTTATAGAGATCGAAGAAGTCGATGCTGTCGATTGAATGGGTCACAGTGTTTTTTAACTTAAATGATCGCCTTTGATGCCATATAACATCAACCCATTTATCTGGCCTTTTAATAAAGCCGAAGTAGGATTGTTCTATTTGCTCTGCGGAGGATAATTCTGAATTGGAGATAAACAAATGCGTTTCTTGATAGGGCTAATTTTGATTCTTTTATTACCAAGCTCGGCTATGGGGCAGTCTGATTATGGTGATTATGGGGGGGCAATTCTCATTAATATTTATGATGCACAGACTTTTTTGATGGATCTTCCTGAGTACCCCTCAATAATCGGAGAAAAGATAACGGTAGTAATGGGTGGTATTGAAACCCCGAAGCTGAAGGGCAAATGTGACAAAGAATCTCGTCTTGCGGTAAAGGCTAAAAAATTTACCGAAAAAGCTTTAAAGGCTGCTGAATTGATCGACCTGACAAATATAAAACGGGGAAAATATTTTAAAATCATAGCTGATATTATGATTAATGATGAAGATTTTGCTGGTCGGTTATTGGAAAAAGGTTATGCCGTAAAAATTAAGAATAATTCACATAATTGGTGTAAATAAATTGTTGCTGGCTATCTTCGCCAGGTTTTTCTGAGAATTCAGAAAAATCTGGTATGTTTATAGGTTGCCGACGGCCGTTTCTACCACCTCTTTATGACCCTGCTGGATATTCGCCTTAATTTTTTGGATGCCAGTACCACTAAACGCGGAAAAAGCATTTTCTTCGTTTGAACCTTCCTGTTTAAGCGCTTTCCCCAAAATAAAGTTGAAGCCCCAAATTGTTACAGAAGGCATTGTTGCCTTTGTTACACAATTAAAAGGGAGCTACTGGTATTGTTAAATCCAATTTATTTCAAATATGATAAATATTGTATAATTGGGAATTGATTCGGTAAAGAATAACCAGTTCGGGGATAAAAAAATGCATGTTTTTATAGGGTTACTTATGGTTTTATTTATGACCAATCCCGCAATGGGGCAGTCAGGCTTCGGTGAGTATGGCGGGGCAACTTTTATCAGTGTTAAAGATACCAAGACAATTTTAGTAAATCTTCCTGAGTACCCTGCCCTAATTGGAGAAAAAATCGCAGTAAGGATTAATGGAATAAATACGCCCAGGTTAAAGGGGAAATGTAAAAAAGAAACTCAGCTTGCAGTCAAGGCCAAAAAATTTATGACGAAGGCATTTAAGGGTGCCGAGTTGATTGACCTTGAGAATATAAAACGAGGAATCTATTTCCAACTTGTTGCGGATGTTTTGGTAAATGATGAAGATTTTGCGACCCAGTTGGTAGGGAAGGGATATGCAGTAAAGATTTCTAAAAAGAAAAAAGCGCATAATTGGTGCAAATAGGCATCGACCTCTAAAGATAAATGAAAAATACAAGCAGTGAAAAAATCAGCTCGTTTGATCTTTCTCCAGGAAGAAAGTTAGCCGGAAAATTTGAAGTCATCGCCAAACTTGGCGATGGTTGGGAAGGGGAGGTCTATAAAGTCCGTGAGATCAAAACTAAAATTGAGCGAGCCGCTAAACTTTTCTTCCCGCATAGGAATATTCAAGAAAAGTCTGCCAAAGCGTATGCGCAAAAACTTCATAAGCTTCGTGACTGCTCCTTATTGATTCATTACCACACTCAGGAATCTATCCCATTTAGAAAATTGCCTCTTACCGTTTTAATTTCGGAATATGTGGAAGGGGATCTCTTGACGGATTTTCTTAAGAATTTTCCGGGCAAACGTCTAACACCCTATAAAGCCTTGCATTTGCTTTACGCCCTTGCCAAGGGTCTGGAAGAAATACATTTAATGCGGGAGTACCACGGCGACTTGCATATGGATAATATTATTGTTCAGAGATTTGGCCTGAAATTTAGTGTCAAACTGCTAGATTTATTCCATTGGCAAGCTCCAAAACGGGAGAATATGCAAGATGATGTGGTTGGCCTTATAAAAGTTTTTTATGATGCTATGGGTGGGGCTAAATATTATGCAAGGCATCCGCAAAAAATTAAGCAAATATGCTGCGGATTAAAGCGAAGTTTAATTCTGAAAAAATTCCCCAATACTTCTCAGTTAAAAAAATATTTGGAAAACCTGGAATGGTTGGAGCAAGGTTAGAGTTTAATTTTTTGTAAGATTGCCAGGGATATCCATGAACCCATTTTGGCTATTGGTGGATTGATTTTTCTGGTATAAAATAGAGTTTCCCATTAAATACGTTTGTAAAAACCCATTTTTAAATATTGATTCAATTAGGGATAATTATGAAAAAGATTGAAAGAGTTTTATTTGTCGTGACCCTGTTTTCCTTATTTTCATTTCTGTTTCTTGGCGCTGCAGCGCAAGCTCAAGACACAGATAAAATTTGCCCGCAAACTGTAAAAAATCTACAGGTACGTATAAAAGGTCTGCAGAATGTTTATAAAGGCATGCACACCGACATTTCTTCCCCCTTACCGGCGTCTCCTATAGGTCGGTACAATCGTCACGTCAATATTCTGGTGAGCAACCTGAGTCGCGAAATAAAGCATGTGAAAACATTACTTGAGAAAGTGAAAGACCGAAAATGCCAGGATATAGAAAAAAAGTTATCCCCTCATATCCAAAAGTTGCAGAAGACTCACACAAGCCTCGAAGCAGCAGTATTTGATAGCGATGGTAAAAATTACAAAATATTTGTTGAAATACTGGGTGGGCAGGTAAAGGATATATCAGCCGAACTCAAAAAACATTAAACTCTCAACCTAATCATTCCTTTGAAACTCCCTCTTCGATGAAGGGGGGGGATTTGCTTGTCCTGCCTTCAAACAGCCCAGTATATTTTTAAAATTATTTTTGGGTTGCCTCGGTTTAACTTGCTGTCAAAAGGTGAGAATCTTACTCGTGGTATCCTCTTCCTTTGCCCTCGTGCCCTCGTGCCCCCGTGATATTTATCCGCTGAGTTCGTGCCCACTTGCGGGTAGTAGGGGTATACCGTCAATAGTGAACTTACCTCCATTCAAATAAGAAGGTGGCCCCAATTTATGACGGCTAGGACGCCGGCGTGAGAGGCCGGGAGATCAATTAATCTTACTACGGTAAGGTTTCTACAACTGGCTATATTATAAAGTTTTAAGCGGTTAGTCCTAATTGGGCAATCGCTTTTTTTATGCGAAATTGTGTAGACAAACTGTAGACAG
>JAJDAV010000112.1 GCA_029261695.1 Nitrospinaceae bacterium
GTTGCAACCCGAGCGCATAAACCTGTCTAAGTTCTCCTTGATCCTCGACGATAAAAACCAGATCTTACTCTCGACAAAAGTAAAAAACTTTTCCACCGCTCCCGAAATAGAAACTCATATTAGAAAAATCTCTTTCCAACTCGCAGATATCCTTAAATGGGGGACACAGTGGGTTCCACCTCTTTCCGGGAAGGGAACTCTTGAAGCAGAAAATCTAAGTATTACTGCGCAACTCCCCAACATGAAGCCTGAAAGCGTTGTGTTAAATCGAGGTTTGCTCACCACAAAGAACCTGGAAGTTAAATCCCCTGATTTCCAAATCCAAAAATTGAATTCTTCGCTGAAAATAAATGAGATCCATTTAAAAAATGGAAAGCCTGTAAAAGTTTCCGCAGATTTAAAAGCAGAACTTGTCAAAGGTCAAGCGAAGGAGCTTCGAATCCAAAACTTGAAGCAATCGCTAAACCTCACAGCAGAAGGCTCTGAGCTTTCTCAGGTGAAAATAATTTTTGATACCAACATTGAGTCTTTGCATTACGACCACCCCCTAACAAGTCAAACTAATCTACCCATCCATACAGAAGGCTCTTTAAATGGCAACTGGGTAAAAGGAGATATTAATCTAAAAAGGATTTCGTATAAATCCGGCGAAGTGCTTGAAGGAACCGTCTCCGGGCAAATCAAACAAAAAAGTTCATTTCAACTTCAGCAAAACCTGTCCCTCAACATTGCAGAAGCTTTGAAAATTTCACCCAAAGAAATTTCAGAAAAAATCCCCGGACTGCAAGCCTCGGGTCAAACAAAGGTTTCGCTTTCTTTAGAAGGAATATTAAATCCCAATTTCTCACCTAAAGATATCAAGGGGAACGCACAAATCCATCTGCAAGAACTTTCAGCCAGCCTTGAAGAACCCAGCTTGCGACTTCAAGATCTGAACACCACAGTGCAGTTCCCGCTGACCTATAAGGCCGAGCAAGGGATAAAAATCCCCTCCCTGAATATTAAAACCAACCTGAAAAAACTCGATGCTTTGAATAACTGGAAGCTCACTGATTTTTCAGCGGAGTTAAAATTCCTGGTCGACTCTTATTATAATCTCAAGCCTGATTTCGGGACCTTACCCATTAAACTAGACTCGCATATCAAACTCGGCAATTTACATTCCACCCAACCAGAACTTTCATTTTCGGATCTTTCAACCAAAGCGCATTTAAAAGGGGACTTGCAGTCAGACGATTTTCGCAATGGTCAACTTAATGGAGAGGTTTCATTTAAGAACATAAATGCCTTGAATGAATTGCGCGTGGGAGAAGTCGCTTCACAGTTTTCCTTGCAGGTGCATGACAAATCTTTATCACGAATTCGCCTATCGCAAAAAACCAAAATAAAATCCATAAATAAAGACGAACTAAACCTGAAAGAATTGAATATTGAGTCACTCAGCCGCAAAAACTTGCAGGACGGAAACTTCAATCTCGACAACTTTCTTTTCCATGTAGCCGATTTAGTGACCTTGCAATTAAAGGGAGACGTAAAACATTGGGGCGAATCTTTCAATATCGAAAGCGCAGTCGATCAATTGCAGCTCGCATCGGCTTGGAAACAACTTCCCGAAAACCTGAAAAAGGATCTTGAACTAACAGGAGTGGATGGTGACGTTAAGTTTTCTATCAAAACTCACGGGAACTTACCCCCTGCAATAAAAACCCAATCAGATGAAGACTTAAAACCCTCCGCGCGGTGGAAAAAATTGTTCACCTCTATCAGCCCGAACAATCCACCTCCGCTAGAATTAGAGACAAAGCTCCAATTACAGAATGGCAAAGCTAATCATTCCGACAAAAAAATTCACTCTGTAAATATGGATGCTCAAATAAAATTTAAAAATAATTCTACAGAAGCAAATGGAAGTGCTACAGGAAAATTACTGGATAATAAATTCTTCGAAAAGATCCTATTACAACCCGAATTTAAATTTCAGTACCAATTGGAAAATCTCGACACCCTAATTTTGGCGAAACATCAATTAGATTTAAAAAACAGAGGGGTTCGCCATACAGTTCAAGGAGAAATCAGTGGCCTCAAGTCTTTTCTTAAAGGACCATTTAATCCCGAGAGATTTCTAAAAAATATTAACATCTCCTTAAAAAATGAAAACAATCTAAACATAAAAGAAACCATGACGGATGAATTTCTTGAAGGCATCAAAGCAACGGGAGAAATGTCCTCCAATTTCGAAATACATCAGGTGGCCGGGAAAAATATAAACATGGAAGGGCAAATCGGATTCAACCAATTTACCGCTGAAGGTCTTTCAGGGATGGCATTGAAAAACCTGACAGGAAGCTTCCCATTCAGCAAATCCTTTTCACTAGGTCAAGACGCAACACCCCAGGAAACTTTTTCTCCTTCGAAAAAAATCTTTTTCAAACAATTGAGGGGGTTTTCCCGTTACAAGAACAATATCCTGATGGAATCTCTGGAGGTGGTGGGTCAGCGGTTGGCTAATATTGGAATGGATATGGTGTTCAAGGATAATCGGCTCACAGCAGATAAGTTCATTTTCGATGTTCTTGGCGGAACAGTTGGAGGAAGTTTTTCTTTCGAACAAACTGAAAAGGGGCCAACCCTGAAGTTTGCAACCGAGTTTGCTAAAATCGATTCATCTCTATTATTACCTTCAAACAAAGATAAAGATACCGATTCGAAAATTGACGGCAATATGGAACTAGCCCTTCAACTAGAAACGGATGATGTCTCTCTCGACAAATTACTTTTAAAAATAGCGATAACAAAAATCGGCACAAAAACTCTTGATCGACTGCTTCTTTTCATTGACCCTGAGGAAAGCAAACCGGCCATTGTAGACACCCGAGCAAAACTTAAAATAGCCACACCCCATCGTGTGCTGATATCTCTTGAGAATGGTAATTTGAATTTGGAAGCCTGGCTGAAGAGTGACTTACTTGGAATTATAAAAGCACCGGAATTAAAGAGAATTCCAGTGGCGGGATTAAAACAATTTGAGGCGATCAACGAACAATTAAATTCTCTTCAGAAAACGCTTAAAATTTTGAATATTATTGCAGCCAATAGAATTTTAATCGAAAACGATGAGGTGGTTTTTAAAAACTAACCGATTACCGGTTCCTCTTTTCTCCACCCCTCTGGTTGCCTCTGTTTTGCCCACCTTGTTTTCGTTGTTGACGCTGAACATTACCCTGACCGCCCCGTTGTCGCTGCTGTCGTTGCCCTTGAACATTTTCTCTTCGGTTTTGACGCTGCCCTTGAGCATTTTCTCTTCGGTTCTGTCGTTGTCCCTGAGCATTTTCCCGGCGGCCTTGTTTTTTATCCTGCCTTGCATCTTGACGACCTTGTCTATTCTCTTGAACGTTTTCACGTTTATCTTGCCGTCTTTCTTGTCTGCCCTCACGGCGATCCTGACGATTCTCTTGAACATTTTCTCGTCTATCCTGCCGTTTCTCCTGTCGTCCTTCCCGACGTTCCTGGCGATTCTCTTGAACATTTCCCCTTCTATCTTGACGTCGCTCTTGCCTTGCATCCTGACGCTCCTCGCGATTCTCCTGAAATTCTTCACGCCTTTCCTGTCGCTGCTCTTGAATACTTTCTTTTCTCTCTTCGCGTCTTTGTTGAATTTCTTCTCGACGTTTTTGCTGCTCCTCTTGTCTTTGCTGGCGTCTTTCTTCAAAAGATTCTCTTCGAGTTTCTCCTGTGTCCTCCAGAGCAATCTGGCTCCAACCCACATCCGTACTTAAACCGGTAAAAAGTATTGCCAACAATAAAATCCATTTAGAGGTCTTCATATACCCTATTTCCTTATATAGAAATACTATTTTGGGGATTGTTTGTTTAGCTGGCTCATAACCGTTTCCGTTTCCGCTTCTACCTCTTCCCGCTTACGCCATTCCCACACCTTCAAATGTGCTCCCATATAATAGGTATGATCGAGCAATGACTCTCCATCCATAACCCCCCAACGCCCATCTTCAACCTCAGTCAAAGCTTCATAAATCGGATTTTCCACTGATGTGAAAAGTAACTCCATATCGGGAGGAGTAATTTTTTTTCCCAACAATATTTTCACAGAGGTATCGTCAATCTCATAATCTGCCTGGATATCTTTTAAGGCGTCTTCTTTTGATTTTCCACCTTGAGTCGCCGCCTGCAATTTTTCTTCAATTGTTTTATTACGTTTTGCAAAAGGGTAATGCGTAAAACTCAGGCTTTTCCCAATATGAAAATCCAAATCGGGGAAATAAAGATAAGACCAGTCTTCAAAGTCTACTTCCACCCCATCAGAGACCTCAAGGCTTTTAGCTTTTTCGGGTGATTCAACAAGCATCTGGTTATATGTTTTCACGAAATCCTTCATACTTTCAAATACCACCGCGTAAAAAAAGGAGTTCATTCGGTACCAGTTGTTTGTGGAGTTTTGACTATTCATTAATTTTCTCAGCATCAGCATCAGCGTGTCTGCATCAGCAAATTGATGAGAAACAGGAAAAACAGCCTGCAGAAACTGCGATAGTTTTTC